>NZ_CP032695.1:1615578-1938694 GCF_003627755.1 Rhizobium jaguaris
CCGAGCAATATCGCAGCGCCGACAAGATCGAAGTGGCTCAATCGAAGGAATATGCCTCCTCGATCATCAATTCGGTCTGGACTGGCGAACCCTCGGTCATTTACGGCAATGTCCGCAACAACGGCTGCATCACCTCGCTGCCGTACAATTGCGCCGCCGAGGTTCCCTGCCTGGTCGACGCCTCCGGCATCCAGCCGACCTTCATCGGCGACCTGCCGCCGCAACTGACAGCGCTGATCCGCACCAATATCAACGTGCAGGAACTGACGGTGCAGGCCCTGATGACCGAAAACCGCGAGCACATCTACCACGCGGCGATGATGGACCCGCATACTGCTGCCGAGCTCGATCTCGACCAGATCTGGTCGCTGGTCGACGAGCTGTTGGCTACCCATGGAACCTGGTTGCCGGAATGGGCACGCAGCGACCGCAAGGTTCAGGCCGCTTAAAACTATTCTCTCCCGGTTTTGCGGCCGAAGGGGCCTCGCAGCGTTGCTGCGGGGCCCTGCCTCTTCGCCGTTACGGAGAAGGTGAAAATCCAAAACCCGCTGTTCTTCCGGCTGATCTGATGTGGCAAAGCCTCGCCGCCTGCGCTAAAAACGAGGCGAACCTTGGGAGAGATCAAACACATGGCGAGTTCAGACATCTTCAAAACCGGAACTTTTGTCGGCCGCATCTGGCGTCCTGATGTGAAGGGGCCGGCCCTTGTCGTCGTTCGCAACGGCGCACTTTGCGACATCACCTCGAAAGAAGCGCCGACTATGCGCGACCTTCTGGAGAAGGATGATCCGGTTGGTTTTGTCCGCGCGCAGAAAGGTGAAGCCGTCGCCAAACTCGAAGACCTGCTTGACGGCAAGGCCGACACCTCGGCCATCCATCTCCTTGCTCCCATCGACCTGCAGGCGATCAAAGCCTGCGGCGTCACCTTTGCCCGCTCAATGGTAGAGCGCGTTATCGAGGAGCGCGCGGCCGGCAATCCGGATCTTGCGGAAGCGATCCGAGGTAAGGTCATGGCCCTTATCGGCGACAGCCTGCGTAACCTGAAGGCTGGTTCGCCTGAAGCTGCCAAAGTGAAGGCGGCACTGATCGAAGAGGGCGTCTGGTCGCAATATCTCGAAGTTGGCATCGGCCCCGACGCCGAGGTCTTCTCCAAGTCACAGGTCATGTCCTCGGTGGGCGTGGGCGCCGATGTGGGCCTGCATCCGATCTCGAAGTGGAACAATCCCGAGCCGGAAATCGTGCTTGCCGTTGACAGCCAGGGTCGTGTCAAGGGCGCGACGCTCGGCAATGACGTCAATCTGCGCGATGTCGAGGGACGCTCGGCGCTGTTGCTCGGCAAGGCAAAGGACAACAACGCCTCCTGCTCAATCGGCCCCTTCATTCGCCTGTTTGACGAAACCTACACGCTCGACGATGTGCGCAACGCCGATCTCGACCTCAAGGTCGAAGGCGAGGACGGCTATGTCCTGCACGGCCGCTCGTCAATGAAGGAAATCAGCCGCGATCCTCTCGATCTCGTCTCCCAGACCATCGGCCGCCATCACCAGTATCCGGACGGCTTCGTGCTCTTCATGGGCACTCTCTTTGCTCCTGTCGAGGACCGTGATACGCCCGGCCAGGGCTTTACCCACAAGATCGGCGACATCGTCACCATCTCCAACGACAAGCTCGGGGCGTTGAAGAACCGCGTATTGCTGTCAACGGAGTGCGCGCCGTGGACCTTCGCGACATCGCACCTGATGCGCAATCTGGCTGGGCGAGGGCTGATTTGAGGGAGACGTCCAGGGAAGGCTCGACTGCCTAAAGGCCGCGGCGACAGGAGCAGAACATTTTATCCGCTGGGCGAGTTTTCGCCCGGCTATTCATCGTCGAGCAAACGCTAATGATCACGTGGAAGCAAGGGCGATTTCCACCGACAACACGTTCAAAGGTTGTATGATTGAGCAGCGCCTTGCTCCGGAGACGCGACGAGCGCCCCGGACCGCCGCGATATCGACACAAGCCGCCGACACTCCGAAACCGTCTTATCGAGCATGACACGGGACAGAGGCACACCATTCGTTCTGGGATATGGCATACCGTCGTCCCGGAGGATGTTTATGAGGCGATCCAATTCAATCTGCTTCTCATGCTCGGTCATCGCTCTATAGTCCAAGTCGCAAAGGATGAACGCCATGAACATCATGGCCTGTCCTTACCGCATCGAAAAATTTGAGCGCATTGAACACGAAGGACAACTTGGCAATAGAGGCAATGGGTCGTCCATTGTCCGTATAAAGGTCGTAGGAAATATGTGATCGAAGATCCGAAACCTCACCCTGCGGGATGTGTACCGGAGGAAAGCCTTCCTGAGGTCGTCATGCGATGGAGGTAGGTGCGTATCATCCTGGCCCATGCCTATGAGGCAAAGGAAAAGGCGCCCATTAGCGAAGGGCATGCGCATGAAGTCCGCACTCGCGCGAGATCTCAAAAGGCCAAGCGGGCACAGCGGCTCAACTTCAATGGGTCGACATTGGTTGTGGCTGGTTCTGACGGCTGCGGGCTGCGGTGAGTTCGGAGGTGGTGTGATTGAGGCGGTCGGCGAGGACGCGCATGATCTCGACGGCCATTTCGGGAAAATCGCTGAGCAGCTTCAGGAAATGCTCCTTGCTGATCTTCAGCGCCTCAAGCCGTGACGTCGCCTTAACGGTGGCGGTGCGGGAGACGTCGCAGAGGATCGCGATTTCGCCGACGATGGAGTTGATATCCACCTCGGCGACTTTGATCTCTCCGGTCGGGCTGTCGACAAGAATATCAGCGGTTCCGGAAAGAACAACGTAAGCGGCATCACCTTGATCGCCCTGATGAAACAGTGCCTGACCGGCATTGTAGCTGACGCGATCCGAGGTAAATGCCAAAAGTTTCAACTTGGCGGGTGCGATGCGCGAAAAAATCGGCACCCGCTTTAGCATTTCAACTTCATCTTTCAGAAGCATGAGCTTCAAACCCCCAGTGTCGGGCCCCAAATACCACCGAAGCAATAGGATATTACGATAACAGTTCCTTGAACATACCGTTTTTCTCTAAAAGATCGGTGGATGTGCCGCTTTCAACCAAGCTGCCGCGGTCGAACACCAAAACACGATCAAACAATTCCGCAAAGCCCGGATTGGACAGAACCCAAACAACCGCTGGTGCGTACTCGCTGTTGCCGACCCCGGTCAGGATCGCGCGGGCGATCTGGTCCTGGACGCGGTGGTCGAGCGCCGGCAGCGGGCGATTGCAGATAATGTAATCCGCCCGCTTCAGCAAAGCGCGGCCGAGACTGAGTTTCTGCCGCTGCACGTTGGTCAGTCGCTTGCCGCCGGAACCGACATCAAAATCGAGGCCGATCGACAGCACGCTGTCCTGCATGCCAAGCCGCTCGAAAACGTCGTACATGATGCTGTGGATGCGCTCAGGCGCATCGGCCTGCTGGTGCGCAATCCGGCCGAACAGCACATTATCCATCAATGTCGCCGAAGCGGTGAAGCGTTCGGGATCGTAGCGCTCGACCACACGGGCCAGGTCGGCCGGGATATGTTCGTGGAACTTCGCGCGCGCCTTGACGATCTTCTCCATCAGCATCTGCGTCAAAAGACCGAAGCGGTGACGGGGTTCGATATAGGAGAAGCTTAGGCGTATGATGGACACCCGCTCGTCCGGTGTCGCAGCGTCGAAGCCCTTTCCGTTCAGCTTCTGCAGCAACGCTTCGTAGGTTGGAATATCCTCGGCCGTCATGAAGGTGAGCTGCTGGAAGAAGGGATGATCCGGCGGCAGGTCGGTGAAGAGTTCGACGGCATTCTCTGCAATTTCCAGACCCATGTCGTAGAGATCGGTATCGAGCCCGGTCTCGGTGAATAGCCGTTGGAAATAGGGATGGGCGGCGAGCTTGCGGTTGGTCATCAATGGCCGCTTCAGCGTGCCGAACAACAGGTTTTCGCCGACAGTCGCCTGCGGATTGTAAGCGTCGAATTGGAAAGGCACGACAAGTCCGTCGAGATTCTCCTCCTGCAGCCTGAGGCGCAGTGTCTGGCGCAACTCGACGATGCGTGAGGTGAGATCGTCATGCGTCGCCGTGTCGACATTTGAGCGCAGTGCCATGTCGAGAATATCTTGCGACATGGCCACGGCATCGAGGACAGGACGGATAGCCGCATAGATATCATGCGGGCCGGTGGCACCGGCGGCGGCGTAATCGACCCAGTCGCTGTTGAGATCGAGTTCAGGGTTGCCGGCGCGACGCGCCTCGGCCATCTGCCATTTGATCTCGTTGGCCGCGACATCATCATAGTCGGCGCCCTTCAATGGCGCGTGCTTCAGGCCGTAGAGAAGATTGCTGCGCAACGTGCCATGAAAGAAGAATGTTTCCGACGAGGCATAGGCGATGCGTCGTCCCGTCAGCGATTCCGGCAGTTCCAGCAGGTCGCGGCCATCGATCGCGATGCGGCCGCTATCCGGCCAGACAAGCCGGCCAAACGCCTCGGCGAGGTATTCGCCACCAGCGCCGCTGTCGCCGACAATTGCCACTTTCTCGCCAGGGTGGATTTCGACCGAGACGTGATCCAGCACGCGAGCACCGCTGTCGTCGACCACAGTCAAATTAGTCGCAACCAGCGAATGGGTGATTCGGCCGGCGGGCGCCGGCGAGACAACCTGGATCTTCGAATCGATCAGATCGTCGACACTGAACTGCTCGACCACCTGATTATATTTGACCTGCACGTCCTGACGCGACTGATCCCAGTCGATGAGTTCCTTCAGCGGCCCCGGCAGGTCCTTGTATGCGTTGATGACGGCCACAAGCTGACCGATGTCCAGGCGCCCTTGCAGTGCAAAGACACCGCCGATCGAATAGAACAGGAAGGGCGTGACCTGGGCGAGGAAGTTGTTGATGAACTTCACCAGGAACTTCCACTGATAGAGATCGTAGCGGATCGAAAAGATCAATCCGAGACGGGCAGCGATGTCGGCGCGCTCCAGATTGGTGGTGTCGTTGGCATGGATCGTGCCGATGCCTTCGACGATTTCCCCGACACGCCCGGAAAGCTCGCGCGCAGTCAGCTGCCGCTGGCGGCCGAGCTCCAAGAGTCGCTTGCGCATGCGGGGGATGACAACGGCTTGCACCGCGACGATGCCGGCGGCAATCATGCCAAGCCAGAAATTCTGCATGATGATGAAGACGAGCGCCGTGATCGCCTGGCCGCCGAGCAGCGCCGGCGTCACATAGGCGTCGCCGGTAAAGCCGCCCATGGGCTCTACCTCGTCCTTGATCATCGTGGCGATTTCAGCCGGCTTGACCCGCTTGAAATGCGCCGGCGGGAAACGCAGTACGCGGTCGATGAGCTCGAAACGGATACGGCGCAGCATGCGCTCGCCCAGTCGGCCCTTGTAGGTGTTGATGTAAAGTTTGAAGAGGCCGTTGAGGACGACAAGTGCCAGAAACACCAGGCTGAGCGCCATCAACATCCAGAAGCGGGTGAGCTGCATGCCTTGATATACTTCGAAGTGCCCAAGCACTGGCACGTCGAAAGCGATATGCATGAAGGTCTGGGTTTGACCTGGATGTTCGAAACCCTTGCCCTGGATTGGTCCGTTGACGATCTGCTTCGGCAAGTCGAAGGACAGAAAGTACGGGATCATCGAAGCCGCGACGATCGTCAGGATCCAAATTTGCTCCAGCCGGGTATTCGACCAGATGTAACGCGCTAGGCTCTTTTCCATCGCTTATTGCATGCTTCCAAATTCAACAGTCTTCGCCGTCGGCGCCGATGTTGCAGAGGTGCGGGAGAAGTTCATCGTGAATGCGCGGCCCCATTGTGAAAAACGGAACGCCGCCCGGTCTTTCGTCCAGGTACCTCCCGATTCATTGTTTTCTCGATTTATATCACAAGATTGCAAAAGACGAGGAGAGCAAAACGATAAGGCATTGTAATCGATATTTTGCTGCAACCGTCACGACGCGTCACGAATGATCGCCGAGGTTCGCTCGGCACCGGTAAGGTCGATGTCGGGGTTCGACGGCTTCGGCCGCGACAATGCAATTTCCACCGCGTCCACAAGCTGATCGGTCGTCAGGCCCGCTTCCGGCAAGGTCAGCGCCAGCCCGAGTTTCTCCAGTCGCTCGGCACGCACCGACTGCTCCGTTTCGCCGCCGGCCGTGAACGGAACCAGGATAGACCGGCAGCCAGTGACGAGGAGATCACCGACCGTATTATAGCCCGCCTGCGAGATCGACAGTTCCGCGCGCCCCAGCAGCGACGGGAAATCCTTGCGGAAACGGACCAAGTCGACATTGCCGGGTGCGTCCTTTGCCAATGCGGCAAAATCCTGCTCCGGCAGGTTCGGTCCGGTGATCAGCAACCAGCGACGATCGATCGCCACTCGGCTTGCCGCCTCCAGTGAGGCACGGATGAGGTCACGCCCAACCGCACCGCCGCCGGCGGAAACGATGATGTCGAAAGTCTCCATCGTTTCCGGCGGCAGGGGCGGGGCGACAAGGCCGGTATAGGTTATCTTGTCGGATATGGCTGATGTCAGCGGAAACGTCTCCTCCAGCCGAACGAAGCCGGGATCGCCATGGACGAGAACACCGTCGAAGTGATCCCGCAACAAAGCCACCGTCTCCCCATCACGCCCTGGCTTCTTCTGTTGCTGCAAGATATCGCGCACCGAGGTGTAGAGCTTCGGCTTGGGATTGGCTCCGGCGATGGCGTCGAGCAGCGGCAGCAACTCGAAGCGCATTTGTCGGCGGCCGAACGGAAAAGCCTCGATGATGACGACATCGGGCTCAGCCGTCCGAAATGCCTCCAGCAGCAGGTCGCGGCGCGCCGACAGGAACTCCTCGCCGGCGGCATTTCCCGTTTGATCGGCGAGTCCCGAAAAGCCGGCACTGCTGGCCACGACTGGCGGCAGGGTGACCGAGGTGACATCCGGGCCTGGAAATCCGTTCACTGGCACGCCACCGGTGACGACCGTCACCTGACAGCCGTCCTTGGCCATAGCACTGGCGATGCGGCTGGCGCGCGCGAGATGGCCAATGCCGAGCAGGTGTTGAACATAGAAAAAGACACGCGGGGACGAAGTACGGGGGACCTCATGCGGATTTCCGCCATTGCTCTTCTTTTTGCCACTGCTCCTCGAACAGCCGCGTCAATTGCCGAATACTGGAATGATGGTCGAAATGTTCGCGCACCCGCTTCTCGGCGGCGTTGCCAAGCCGATGGCGCAGCGCCGGGTCGCGGATCGCCCGTCCCATTGCCGCCGCCAGCGCCTTCGGGTCTTCCGGCGGCACGACGAAACCATTCTCGCCATCCGTAAGCAGCTCCGGCACGCCGGAAATATTGGTGGAAAGGCAGACAAGGCGTTGGCTGGAGGCCTCGACCAGAACATTCGGCAGACCGTCGCGGTCGCCATCCGCCGCTACGCGGCAGGCAAGCGCAAAAAGATCCGCTTGGCGGTAATGCGCCAGCACATCCTCCTGCGCCATCGCGCCTTTCCAGGTGATGCGGTCACCAATGCCGAGCGTTTCGGCAAGTGCCTTCAACTTCGTCAATCCATCGCCGCCGCCAATATGGATGAAGCGCCAATGAAGATCGGCGGGCAGCAGCGCCAACGCCCGCAACAGGATATCATAACCCTTCTTCTCCACGGCCCGACCAACACTGAGCAGGAAAACGGGCTCGGATGCCTGCGAGCCGTCACGGTGGGAATGGTGCCCAGCAAAAGCGTCGAAGCGGGCGAGATCCAGGCCGTGATAGCTCAGATGCACGCTTTCCGGCACCGGCGTCAGATCACGCATGTGCTCAAAGCCGCTGCGGGTGCAAGTCACCGTCCAGCGGGCGCGTTCAAGCTTTTCCGACAGCTCCCAGTCTGGTGAGGTCCAGATATCCTTGGCATGCGCAGAGCAGGTCCAGGGGACGCCTGTCATGATGCTGGCATAGGCCGTCACCGAGGCCGGCGTATGGATGAAATGCGCGTGCAACCACGCACCATTGTCGGGCCACTCATGCGCCAGCACCAGCGCCTGGCCGAGGCGGCGTACGCGGTTTGGCGTGATGTCACGCTTGAGATCGGCCCAGAATTGCCTCAGCAGCGGCTTGAAGCCGGGCTTCTTGATCCCGGCCAAGAAGGCTCGCAACACGCGCAACGGCTCGTTGTGCAGATACTCCGGCAGGTAGACGACCCGCGCCTTGATCTCGTCATGGATAGGATGGCGCTTCTTGTCCGTCGGCTTGCGCATCGAGATCAGCGTCAGGTCGAAGCCGGCCCTCTCCAGCCCGAGCAGTTCCTGCGCGATGAATGTCTCGGACAGGCGAGGATAGCCCTTGAGAACCACCAGGATTTTCTTTTGCATCGATCGGTTCCGATGCTCTATTCGGCGACGACCGATAGCGGCGGATAATGGTCGCGGTCGTCAAACCAATCGCCGATGATGCGGGAAATATGCACCAGCCCTTCCAGCCGCATGTTCTCGCCGCTCGCCGACGGCGGCGCGCGGGTCGGCAGACGCTTCAGCGCGGCCGCGAGCTGTCTCGGATCGGCAGACTCCTCCGGCAGCAGCATGTCGACGAGGCCCAGCTCGCTTGCCCGCTGGGCGCGGATCAGTTGTTCTTCGCGTGGCCGCGTGCGCGGGATGATCAGCGCGGGCTTATCGAAGGACAGGATTTCGCAATAGGTGTTGTAGCCACCCATGGCGACCACGCCCTTGGCGCCGGCAATCAGCTCTTCCATCTTGTTGTCGAACTCGATTACCTGCAGACAGGCAATCTTGTTTGCCCGCTCGATCAAGTGGTTGCGCTCCTTGGCCGGCATATACGGGCCGAGCACGATCAACGTCTTGTGTTGAAGCGTATCGTCTTGCTCGAAAGCGCCGAGAACATCGCTGACGAGATCGGCACCGTCGCCGCCGCCACCGGTCGTGACCAGAATGTAATCCTCGTCAGGCACATGTTCCGACTTCGTGCCCAATGTGGATACACTGCGCTGCAGGAAACCGACGAACTCCATCTTCCGGCGCACGCCCGACGGCACGTCAAGACCGACCAGCGGATCGTAGAAATCCGGCGGGCCGTAAACCCAGACGCGATCGTAGAACTGGTCGATCTTCTGGAAGGCGTTGTTCCTCTTCCACTCGGCATCAAGCAGATAAGGGGCGTCCATGACATCGCGCATGCCGAGCACGAGCGTGGTGCCGCGCGCCTTCAGATATTGCAACGTCTCCTCGACCTCGCCCTTCAGGCCCATCGGCTCCTTATCGACGATGAAGATGTCAGGCTGGAAGGTCTCCGCCGTGTGGCGGATGATCGACTGGCGCATCTTCATCGTTTCCTGAAGATCGATATGGCTCGCCATCGACGTATATTCGCCGTCACGCAGCTTGATGACGCTCGGCACTTTCACAAAATCGACTCGTGCTCGATAATCGAAAGCACCGGCAATCGTCGCACCGGAAATGATCAGGACGTTCAGCCCACGATAGTCTTCAACGAGCGCGTGCGCGATGGTTCGGCACCGCCGGAGGTGGCCGAGACCGAACGTGTCGTGACTATACATGAGGATTCGAGCATCTTCTAAGCGCCGCTTCATGGGCAAAACCTCAGGAATGAAAGTCATTTTCGCGGGTTGTCAGCAAACGACGTCCGCGGCCGCTCTTCGAATTGCAATCCATTTCTTGGCCACGCTTTCCGCTATTTGTAGGGATCGGCCGCGTCGCGCAAGCCGTCTCCTAAAAAGTTGAACGCCAGAATGACCAAAATCACCGGGACCATCGGGAAGAGGAGCCACGGGTAAAATGCAATGACACTGACGCTTCTTGCCTCGGTGAGCAGGATGCCCCAGCTGGTGATCGGTGGGCGAAGACCGAGCCCTAGGAAGCTCAGCGCGGTTTCGCCGAGGATCATGCTGGGGATCGAAATCGTCGCCGTCGCGATCAGATGCGACATGAATCCTGGTACAAGATGACGTCCGATGATACGCGGCGAACTTGCACCCATCAATTGTGCTGCAAGTACATAGTCTTCTTCGCGTAAAGACAAGAGCTTCGAGCGAACGGCGCGTGCCAATCCGGTCCAATCGAGAATGCCGAGTATGATGGTGATGCCGAAATAGATGATGATGGGGCTCCAGGTCACCGGCATGATCGCTGCGAGAGCCATCCATAGCGGCAGGCTCGGCAGAGATTGCAGCACTTCGATGACCCGCTGGACGAGAAGGTCGAAGAGACCGCCATGATACCCCGCCAGCCCACCGATGACTATCCCCAGCACGAAGCTGATGGCTATGCCGATCAACCCGATTGTCAGGGAAATGCGCGCTCCGTAAATGATGCGGGACAATACGTCGCGCCCGAGCCGGTCGGTGCCAAGCAGGAACATCTGGCCACCGACCGCGGGACAGATCAAATGGAGATCCGAATCCACCAATCCCCAGAAGCGATAGGCATCGCCACGACAGAAGAAGCGGATCGGCTGTATGTCTTGCGCGTTGTTCGTATAGACCCGCCGCAACGTGGCGAGATCAAGGGTCATTTTGCGGCCATAGACGAAGGGGCCGACGAATTCGCCGTTGTTAAAGAAGCGGACCCTCTGTGGCGGCGAATGGATAAAATCGACATTGCGGGTGTGCAGGCCATAGGGCGCCAGGAATTCCGAAATCAAGATCGTGCAGTACAGCAGCAGCAGGAAGATGCCGGAAGCAAGAGCAAGCTTATGCCGCTTGAACTTCCACCACATCAACTGCTTCTGAGAGGCCTTGTAGTAGCGTGCCTGACCGGCCGACATGGCCTCGAACTGCTCCGGATCGAAGGCGGCAGTGGAAACGTAGTGTTCTAGTGGGGCGCCTGGACGCGGCAGGGGTGCGTTCATTTCGTGCTCCTGCCTTGCAAGCGGATACGCGGATCAAGGAAGCCGAGGGCGATGTCGGAGATCAATACGCCGATAACGTTCAGGAAAGCGAGAAACATCAGGAACGAGCCAGCGAGATACATATCCTGGCTCTGCAGCGCCTTGATCAGCATCGGCCCAGTCGTTTCCAGGGAGAGCACGATGGCGGTGATCTCGGCACCGGAGATGATCGACGGTAGAATCGAGCCGATATCGGCGACGAAGAAATTGAGCGCCATGCGCAGCGGATATTTCACCAGTGCTCTGAGCGGGTGCAGTCCCTTGGCCCGAGCCGTGATGACATATTGCTTCTGCATCTCGTCGAGCAGGTTGGCACGCAGGCGGCGGATCATGCCGGCGGTGCCGGCGGTGCCGACAATGATGACGGGAATCCACAGATGCGAGAGGATCGAGCGCGCCTTTTCCCAACTCATCGGCTGAGACAAGTATCTCTGATCCATCAGGTGACCGATGGAGACACCGAACCAGACATTCGCGAAATACATCAGGATCAGCGCCAGCATGAAGTTCGGAATGGCGATACCGAGCAGACCCAGGAAAGTCAGGCCGTAATCACCCCAGCTATATTGATGGGTGGCGGAATAGATGCCGATGGGGAACGCAACCAACCATGTCAACAGGATCGTCGTCATGGATACCAGGATCGTCAGCCACAGCCTGTCGCCGACGACCTCCGAAACCGGCAGCTGATATTCGAAGGAATAGCCGAAATCACCGTGCAGCATGCCGGCGACCCAACGGACATATTGTAGGGCCATGGGCTTATCGAGCCCGTATTCGTGGCGAAGATCCTCGATTTCCTGCAGGTTGGCGGTTTCGCCCTGGGCTTGAAGCTCCGCGATCTGGCTTTCGAAGAAATCGCCCGGTGGCAACTGGATGATGGTGAAGACCAGCATCGAGATGACGAGCAGCGTCGGAACCATGACCGCAATGCGCCAAAGAATATATCTAAACACGCGGTTGATCCTCCTTCAGCCAGAAGGTGTCGGGCATATAGACCCCGAGATAGCAGGTCGGATCGAAACCGTAGAGCGCCTTTTCCGGCATATTTTGCAGATGCGACGCGCGTAGGATCGGCTGCAGGGTGCCGTTGATCAGGCCAATAGAGAAGACCTGCTGGGTATAGATCGACAGCATCCGATGCCAGATCTCGGCGCGTTCGAAAGAGGACGCCGCGACGCCCCATTTGCCGAGAAGTTCGACCAGTTCTACCGCATCCGGCAGGTCGGGCGGAACGCCTTGGGTGCCGCGTGAAAGATAATGCATGCCCCAGAGCGGCCATTGCATCTGGTCGTCCATCGTCGGCGCGAGCTGGCCGGGATTCATGTCGGCTGTTGGCACCCCGTTGTCGAGACCATACCAGATCGACATCAGGATGCGCCCGCCCATGGCGCGGCTGCGAAAGACGTCGCGTTGCGACACGCGGGTGAAGAGCGCAATGCCGACCCTGCGCCAATGATCGGTGACCAGCTCCAACACATCAGTATCGAGTGTGCTTTCGCCGGCAGTCTCGACCGTGATCTCCGCCCGCCGCCCGTCCGGCAACAGGCGAATGCCATCCCTGTCGCGTTTGTCGAGGCCGGCCGCATCGAGCAGATCATTGGCCTGAGCCGTATCATGGGCAATCCAGGCGGAAGAATATTCCGGCCTATAGAGCGGGCTCTCCGGCAGAACGGTATCGGCACTTTCGGTGCCGAGGCCGTAGAAGACGGCCATGTTGATCTCGTGGCGATCGATCGCCATCGAGAGTGCCCGTCGTACCCGCACGTCGCGCAGGACATCACGCCAAACGGGATCGGCACTATTCAAGTTAGGCAGCAGCGCGACACGCGAACCGCGCGCCACCTTCCAGAGATGGACCTTGACCGGATAGCGCTTCTCCGAATCCTTCAGGAAGGTGTAGTCGTTGAAATCGATGCCGGTCGCCTGAAGATCGCTTTCACCGGCGCCGGCCTTGGCTGCGATGATCGCCGAGGAGCTGATGCTGAGGATAAAGCGGTCGATGTAGGGTAGTTGCCGACCGTTTTCATCGACGCGATGGAAATAGGGATTGCGCTCGAACACGAATTGTTCGGCCGGTGGCGCGGTCGTGTTGCGCCAGGGATCGAGCACTGGCAGGTTGGGGTTTTCCGGCCGGTAGCTGCGCGCCATCTTGGTGTGCAGTTCCGTCCATTTGCGAGCGCGGTTCTCCTGCATCAGGGCGGAGAGGCGGATTTCGTCCTGGTATTTCTTGTGGAATTGCTTGAGGTAATGAGCAGGGCCGGCAATGACCAGCGGCTGCGGTGCCGCCAGGCTCGGCAGGAAATTCGGATTGGGTTGATCCCAGGAATAACGCACCGTCAGCGAATCGAGCACTTCGAAACGCGGCAGGTTACCGTGAGGGCGCAGCTCCAACGCACCGCCGCCCGGCGTCAGCGCTTTGCTGAGAATGACGTCTTCCCACCAATAGCGAAAATCATCCGATGTGAACGGCTGGCCGTCCGACCATTTGTGCCCCTCACGCAGCTTGAAGGTGAAAACGGTGTCATTCTCCGTCGTGAAAGATTCGAGGATATCCGGCTGCAGCGTCAGCGTCGGGTCGTAGCCAACGAGGCGGGCATAACCGTAGATCGTCATGTAGCGGATATCATTCTGGCTGCCGATGATCGTGCGCACCGAGCCGCCGTAACGGCCAGGCTCGCGGCCCAAGGCTGCCATATTGACGATGCGCGGCATCTTCGGCAGGCGCTCGGCGAGCCGCGGCATCTGGCCGGACCTGAGCCAGTCGTGCAGGTAGTCCGGCTCGTTGTCTGCATCAGCCGCCATGGCCGGCAGCGGCAGCATGCTGGAGGCCAATAGGCCAAGAAAGGTTCGACGACTTACCACGTGCGCAGTTCCTGAACATCGGCGTCGCGGCGAGCGCGCACGAAATGACCACCACCAAGATCGGCGTAGGCGAGATCCACACCTTCATCCTCCGCAAAGTGCGGCCCCCAGCTCTGTTTGGCTGCCGGACCGTCGGCATTCAACGCAGAGAAATCAAGCGGCCGGTCGAGATCGGGGAAGGGGACCGCGGCAAGCAGCGAGCGGGTATAGGGATGGACGGGATCGCGCAAGATGATCTCGCGCGGCGCGATTTCGACGATGCGGCCACGGGCCATGACGGCAATGCGGTCTGCCATGTAGTCGACGACTGCGAGATTGTGCGAGATGAAGAGATAAGTAAGACCAAGTTCTCTCTGCAAATCCTTGAGAAGATTGAGGATCTGCGCCTGGACGGAGACGTCGAGCGCTGAGACCGGTTCATCGAGGATCAGCAGTTTCGGCCCAAGCGCCAGGGCACGGGCGATACCGATGCGCTGGCGCTGCCCACCGGAAAAGCTGTGCGGATAGCGGCTCAGATAATGCTGGTCGAGCCCGATTGCCTGCATCAGGCCTTTCACCTTCTCCTTGCGCTCGCCGCTGTCGCCATGTCCATGGATCTCGAGGGGTTCGCTCAGGATATTGCGGATCGTCATGCGCGGCGACAAGGATGAAACCGGATCCTGGAACACCATCTGGATCTTGGTCCTGAGATCCATGAGCTCGTCGCCCTTGACGGCCAGCACATCGATCTTGCCCCCGCCGTCATCGAATGTCACCGAACCACTGTTGGGTCGGACGGCCCGCATCAGGATCTTGCTGACCGTCGTCTTACCGCAGCCGCTCTCGCCGACAAGACCGAGGCATTCGCCACGGCGTATATCGAAGCTGACATTGTCTACGGCGCTAATCTGCAGGCCTGCCTTTCGCCCGAACATGCCGGTTCCCTTGGACATGTAGGTCTTGGAGAGATTGCGTACGGACAGCAGAACTTCTGGCGCACCATTTGCGCCATTGGTTTTGGCGTATTTCTTCTTGCCGGAGAACGTGCTGAGATTGACCGGCACATCGCGCAACGATTTCAGCCGCTCGCCGGGTTTCATATCGAAATGCGGCACCGCCGACATCAACGCCCTGAGATACCGATGCTGCGGCTGCCGGAAAATCGTCTCGACCGGTCCCGCCTCCATGATCTCGCCGTGATAGATGACCACGACCTCATCTGCCATATTGGCGACTACGCCGAGATCATGCGTGATCAGCAGCATGGCCATATTGAACTTCTGCTGCAGGCTGCGCAGCAGGCCAAGGATCTGCGCCTGGATCGTCACGTCCAATGCCGTCGTCGGCTCATCGGCGATCAGAAGCGCAGGATTGCAGATCAGCGCCATGGCGATCATCGCGCGCTGACGCATGCCGCCCGACAATTCGAAAGGATACATATCGAAGGTGCGATGCGGATTCTGAAAGCCGACGAGGCCCAGCATTTCCTCGGTCTTCTCGCGCTGCTCGGCCCTGCTGATGGCAGGATTGTGGATGCGAAGCGCCTCGCTGATCTGGTTGCCGACTGTGTGCAGCGGCGAGAGCGAGGTCATTGGCTCCTGGAAAATGTTGGCCATGCGGGCGCCGCGAAGCTGGCGCATCGCAGCACTGTCGCGCGGCAGCTCGAGAATGTCCGTAGTCTGACCATCGAGCGGATCGGTAAAGAGAATACGGCCGGTCGCCTGTGCCGGCGTTGGCAGAATGCCCATGATCGACTGGCTGATGATCGACTTACCGGAACCGGATTCGCCAACAAGTGCCGTTACCTTGCCGGGCAGCACCCGGAGGTTGGCGCTCTTAACCACGCGCAACTTGTCCCCGTAGATGGAGAACGAAACGTCGAGGTTCTCAATACGCAACAAATCAGTCCCTGACGCCATGCCGAAGTAGTTCCCGCTTGCACGACCATTTTGGCCCCATACGGCACACTAACGTAGGCCATAACGGGTGTCCAGTTGGTCAAAGGGGGACGGTAACTGTAAAAAAACTGTCGTTTTTCCAGTGATCTACCGAAAGACGCTCAACTTGGTCATCCTGAATATCACTGGATGAACTTCTCGACTTGCGGGCGGCTCTCGAACTTCTTGGCATCCCGATGCAGCAAGATGACCTGCTCTGCTTCCGAAAGAACGTCGGCGGCCGCATCGAGAAAGACTTCCGTGGTTCCATTGGCTGTGGTGATCGCCTTTGGATGCACGACCGTAAAGCGCTGGCGCACGCCGCGTAGCCTCTCCTCGCCGAGCGTTACCCACTCGCCGCCGGTATAGCCGGCAAACGTTTGGCTCGCGACCACCTCCGTCTGATATTTCTTGGTCAGCGATTGCAGCCGCTCCACCTCGTTAACGGCGGCGCCGAAAGCGGAGAAGGTCAAGCGATCCTTCAGCCCGACATTGCCGAACATGACGTTGCCGACATGAAGGCCGATGCCATAACGAACTTCGTTCAGGCCGCGTGTCTGGCGATCCTTGTTGAGAGCGGCAACCCGGTTCCGCGCGTGGAAAACGGCGGATAGCGCCGCTTCGCAAGCGACCTTGGAGGGGTCCTTATGTCGGCCGCAGGGATAGACGGCGAGGAAGCCGTCACCGAGGAAACTCAAGATTTCGCCGCCGTTGCGGTTGAACGGCGCAGCGATGGCGTCGAAAAATTCGTTCAGCGTATCGATATAGGCCTGGCGTCCTTCCTTCTCGGCGTAGAGGGTCGACTGACGCATGTCGCCCATGACCAGGGCGGCGCGGATCGTTTCACCGTCGCCGCGGCGGATCTGCCCGTTCAGCACGCGTTTACCAGCGTCGCCTCCGAGATAGGTGGTGAGCATATTGTTGGCGAGCTTACCGAGTACCGCCATCTTGGCGGCCATGGCGAGATGATTCTGCATGCGCATCAGCGCGCCGATCATTTCCTCGCTGAAACCGCTGATACTGTCGGTCGACCAGGAGCCCATCATTCCCTGGGCGGAACCAGCGCCGAAAGTCTGTACGAAGGCGATATAGTCGGTGATCTTCTCCTTGCGCAAGTCCTCGAAGACCGGAAATTCAAGCGGCCCGTCAATGTCGACGCGGCGGCGCAGGTGCAGCAGATTGTTGGAGAGCAGATAATAATAGGGGCTCTGCACGAAGCGTTCCGGCTTGTCGTTTCTATGCCGATAGCCTTCGATCGTCAGCCCGCCGGCGCGCCGCCAGGTGAAGCCGAGCGCGTCATAGAGCGGATGCAGCATCGAGAAGGTCAGATGCACGCGGGCGATCGGCAGGCCGGACGCGGCGATGCGTTCGCAGAAACCGCGGACGATGCTCTCCAGATTTTCGCCTGTCAGTGCCGACTGCGTCAGCCATTCGGCGACCTTGTCGAGAAAAATATCGGAAACACTCGAGTGAACGGTCATCATCCCCGTGGCCTATTCCTGTGATCCAAAATGCCGTTCCCCGGCGACACGCCAAATACCAAATAATATGGGCGCGGCGATAAGGTCGTGTCCAAGCAATTTGGCACGGGTCGGATGAACGAGCCATGCAATGGCGACAGCGCATTTCTCCCAAAAGTGTTGAATCGCGCCGGCGCCGTGAAAGATTTTGCTGCGCCTTCTACGCGTCCTGGCGGACATATGGCGCAACAGAAAAGAGTCGCCAGAATTGCCGGCTCTCGTTTTGTTCTCCTTCAAATAAGTCAGCCATGCCGCTGAAACAATGGCTGAAAACGACGGAGCTGAAGAAAATTTTGCCGGAGAGAAAAACTCTACGGTATACTGGGCGACGGCAGGGGCGTATCCACCGCCGGAGAAACGGCGGCGCGCAGCTTATCCCGCAACGCCATCGCCGCCATCGCATAACCGCCGCTAGCGCCGTCAATGAAATGCATGTGGTCGCGCATCAGTGGCGTCGGCACGAAGCAGGTCATCAGCGCGCTTTGCTGCCGATGCAGCCCGTAACGGCAGATGCCTGCAGCTTCGGCTTCGCGCAGCCGCGCTTCGATGCGGGAAAGATGCGCGGCGTCCACATCGATGGTCATCTTCAAGCCATCGTCGAATTTGCGAAAATCTGAGTTTGCGGCAAGGTCACGCCTGTAGATCTTGGCATCGAAGGTTGCCGCGCGGATGCCGAATCTGTCGAGGATGTAGATGACAACGATCTGGGCGGCAATCGAAAGCTTGCGCAGCCAACGATTGGACGCCGACGCCGTGGCTCGCGCCTCGATTTCGGCTCCGTCGAAGGCAAGCGCCGGCGTCGGACCCTCGACCGGCACCGGATGGCCGCCGCGGTTCTGCTCCATGGAAATGGCGATGATATCGGTGACGAGGCGCTGGAATTCCGGGCCATTTCCGGCCGCATCGGGAACCGCGATGATCGAGACGATCTCGCCATTATGCGCGTCGATCGGGTTCCATCGGCAGGAAAGACCGGTCAGATCCGGCCGCGCCTCCTGCGGTGCCGCCTCGACGGCAAAGCGTCCTGCCTTCATCTGCCTTTCGGCCCAGCTCGCACCGCCGCCGGAAAACATGGCGTAGGAAACGAAGTCGCTGGGGCTGAAACGGGCGACCCGCACATCCAGCCCCTCGGCACGAACATCCGCCATCGGCACCAGAGCGGTGCGCAGGCTGAGTTGCAACTCCTCCATCACCCATGTCCGCACCGCCGCCAGCGCGTCTCGCACGCGACCCTCACCGGAGGGAGGAACGGCCACCAGAGCACCATCGCCGCCGAAGACGAAGGGAAAGTCGCCATTGTCCAGCGCGTTAAGCACGGCGGAAATTACGCCGGCCCCAGCCATATTGACGGATTTGTAGTGACCGGAAGCGATCGCCTTCGTCGAGCTGACGATATCGGCGACCGCCAGAAACCAGTCATGGGGAAGCGGCTGATAATTGTTGCCGTCGGTGACGCCTTCGAAACGGGTGAAAACCGGCAAATTACGGAAGAAATCGTCGTTCGATAGATCGGCCATGACATCCTCCCTATGTGTTGGCCCCTTATGGGCGGGCGCCGCAAAATCCTATCCCTACAGCAACGGCGTTGAAATACCAGCGGTCGACGCGATGTCATCCGCCATGCTACTCCAACCTCGGGAGAGACACCGCGACGCCGAGGACAAGATATATACGATGAGCCGCCTGGATAGTTTCATCCGCCGCCTGACCGCGCAGCGCGATATTCTCAATGCTGTTGCCGACGAGGTCAAAACGCTAGACGGCCCAGTGCTCGAGCTTGGGCTCGGCAATGGCCGCACGTTCGATCACCTGCGCGAGCTTTTCCCAGACCGCCGTGTCGTCGCCTTCGATCGGGCTGCCAATGCCTACGGCCCATCGATGCCGGAGGCCGGCAATCTCGTGCTCGGCGAGATCAAGGACACTGCAAGGGATTTCATCGGTATCGGCGCGTCGCTTGCCCATGCCGATATCGGCACGGGTTATGAGGACAAGGATGCCATAACGCTGACCTGGCTTCCCGAGATCATGGCCGGCGTTCTGGCCTCAAGCGGCCTGGCCGTTAGCGGCCTGCCCCTCGATCATCCCGATCTCGATGCATTGCCCTTGCCGTCAGACGTGAAGGAGGGCCGCTACTTCATCTATCGGCGCAGATAGCCGTCAACGCAGGAACAGGACATCGAACTGCTCGCCCTCAACCGGCAAGTCAACCACTTTCATCGGCACAGTGCGGTCTTCGAAAAAGGCGAGGCATTCCGTATAGTAGCCGGCGAGATTGCCGATGAAGGCTGACGTCTGTTCCCTGCCGTAGAAGGCCGGTGTGAATTCCATATGGAGCGGCACCTTGCGGGCCATCAGCGCCTGCATCGACCGGATGGCAACAGGCTCATAGCCCTCGATATCCATCCAGATCAGCCCGATATCTGCAGCCTCGACGCCGATGTCGTCTAGAATGCGGCCAACGGGCCGGACCGGCACGGAAATCTTTTCATCTCCCGCACTTTGGCGCAGCGCACTGCTTTTGCCGTGATTCTTGTGGTTCAGATAGAAGTCGAGCTGCCCTTCACGGTCGCCGGCGGCGCAGTTTATTGCAGTTACCCGATCCTGCATTCCGTTATCGGCGATATTCATCGACAGGAGCCGAAAGTTACGGGGATCGGGCTCGACGGCAACGATTTGGCGGTAGACGCCGCTCAAGGCGAAATAGGTGGTCTGCGTGCCGATATTGCCGCCGAGTTCCAGCAGCACCGTGCCCTTTCGCAGCAGGCCGTGCTCGCGCAGAACCGTCAGCAGCCGGTCGACATGATCGCGCTCGAAATGGCCTTTGCGAAACACTTTGCGGCCGATGTAGTCGGCCGGCGAGAAGCTCAAGACGTGATCGCCGCAATCCAGCGTCATGGTCTTCACACGCGGGCCGATGGCGCTGATCAGGATGTCGCGGCCAAGACGGCTATCGAATAGACGCGTGACAATGCGATCCCTGATCTTGCGGAGGGTGCGATTCCAGAATTTGACGGTCAAAATCTTGCGGTCGGACATTGCGCCATCCCTACACGCCTGAACGGCCTATGCAAAGCGACCGCTTTCCTCCTTCGGGACGATATAGACGCGCAAAGGCTCGCCGCGGCCGCGCACAGCTATCTCGCGGCTTTCGATACCGGCGATATCAACGCCGGAAAGGCTCGCCACCGGCTCGGAGAAGACCAGCGCGCGGTTGAATTCTTTGGCGACGCTTTCGAGGCGGCTCGCCACATTGACGGTATCGCCGATCGCCGTCACGTTTTTGACATTGCCATAGCCCATCGAGCCGACTACTGCCGAACCGGTGTGAAGGCCAACGACGATCTCGAGGGGGACCGATAGCTCGTCTGCCAGCTCTTTGCCGAGTTTGTCGATCTCCCGGATAATCTCGGCCGCCGCCTTCAGCGCCTGACGGTTGGCTTCCTGGGGCGTGGTGCTCAGGCCGAACAGAGCCATGGCGCCGTCGCCGATGAACTTGTCCATCCGGCCGCCATTGTCCTCGACGATCCGGCCGACGATCGCAAAATAACGGTTGAGCAAGAAGACGATATCGAAGGGCAGGCGCGACTCGGTCAGCGTCGTAAAATGGCGGAGATCGCAGAAAAACACGACGATCTCACGTTCGCGACCTGGGCTCGCCGTCTGGCTGTAGACTGGAATGGTCGATTCCGACATCGGCGTCAAAAGCGGCACGACACTGATCTCACTTGTCGGACGCAGCTGGCAGGCGAGGCGGACGTCCGGTGTGGCGCCGATTCGGTTCAGCGTCTTTTGCTCCAACGCCTCGGGCGGCGGCAGTTTATCTCCGCCATCGATGATCTGGACGCGGCAGGTGGAGCATTGGCCCTTGCCGCCGCAGACGGAATAATGCGGGATGCCGCCGAGGCGGCTTGCTTCGAGCACGGTGAACCCGCGGGGCACGCGCACGACCTCGCCGCTGGCATAACGGATCGCGACTTGGTGCTGACGTTCACGCAGCCTGCGATGGGTGCGGAAGGCGAAAAGGCCGATGATGGATGCGCTGAAAGCACCGTAGAAGCCGGCGCGATAGGGCCATAAGTCGCTGACCATCCGGCTGCCGGGTATGGATCCGGTTTCGCCATAGCTGCGCATGTCGCTGTAATAGCCGCCCCGATAACCGCGCTCGTCATCGTGCGCCACCTCATGCGACACCGTTCTGCCCATGGCGGCGAAACCGAGCAGGGCCAGCACTGGCAAAACGATGGCGAAAGACAGCATGAGGGGCGCAACCGCCGCGTACCAGGAGCGATAGCGCAGCCAGAAATGAACACCGATGCAGCCATGGATCCAGACGACCATCAGCACGATCATCTGGCGCACGCCGTTTGCCGGCGACGTGATCCAGAGACTGCGGACGATGGCACGATAGTTGTCGTGGTAGCCGTAGACATCATGCAGGATGCGCGTCCCGATGATGTGGTCGATCAGGAGAACCGGAACCAGCAAACCGGTGACGATCTGGAAGGCCTCGCCTGCCGGCATCACCAGAGTGCGGCGCTTGTAAAGCATGCGCAAGACAAGGAGGATATGGACGATCAGCGCGCCGTAGAGAAGCACCGTGCCGACCGGATTGCGCCAGACGGCCATGAACCAGCGTTGCGCATGATCGGCAGCACTCAACGAGATCAATCCGAGGGAATGATTGGCCAGATGCATGATCACGAAGACGAAGATGACCAAACCGGAGCCGAGGCGGAACTTTCGCACGAGACGATCGGAGATGAAGGGTTTTCTCGCCTCTGTGGTCATCCAATCCCGCTTATATTGCCCGTTCACAAAAGAACAGAAAGCAGTTATCGCCTAGTGATCTAGCTGCAATGCCGCGTGCTGTCGAGGATGCGGCCTTTGAAGCGGGAGCCTTATTGTCAAGCAACCTGTCGGAATTCGGGCATTTCCCGCACATTTCCGAGCCAAACTATCACTTTATCGTCAACTATTCGCTCACGCCATGAAGATCGCCTTCTACGCCCCACTTAAATCGCCCAGCAATCCGGTGCCGTCCGGCGACCGGTTGATGGCGCGCCTCATCATCGCGGCGCTGGAAATGGCGGGACACAGAGTCGAGATCGCGTCGGAATTGCGCAGCTTCACGCCGACGCCAGAGGTTGGGCCGCGCGCCGAAATCGCTCGGAAGGCGGGACACGAGACCGAGAGATTGCTCGAAAAGTGGCGAAAAGAGCCGCTGCCGGATCTCTGGTTCACGTATCATCCCTACTACAAGACGCCGGACCTGATCGGCCCGCCGATCACGGCGACACTCGGCATTCCCTACGTCACGGCCGAGGCGTCTTATAGCAGGCGGCACGATGACAACGGCTGGGGCGAAAATCAGCGTCTGGTTGCCGACGCCGTGTGGCAGGCCGCCGTCAATCTCTGTTTTACCGAGCGCGACCGAATCGGTCTCGTTGATGCCGTCCCCGAAGGGCGCTACGAACGCTTCCTGCCTTTCATCGATACGTCGCTTTTCGGACCCCCGATCGAGGAGATCGACCCGCATCGGTTGATCGCCGTTGCGATGATGCGGCGCGGCGACAAGTTCGATAGCTATGCGATGCTCGCTGAGGCGCTCAGGCTGATCCGCGATGGTGACTGGACGCTGACGGTCATCGGCGACGGGCCGATGCGAGAGGAGGTGCGGATGCTGTTCTCCGCCTTCGATAGTCATCGCATCACCTGGCTCGAAGAACGCTCGCCGCCAGAGATTGCGGCTGAACTGCGGGCAGGGGGCATCTATGTCTGGCCCGGCTGCGGCGAGGCCTATGGCCTTGCCTATCTCGAGGCGCAGGCAGCCGGTCTGCCCATCGTGGCGCAAGCAACCGCGGGCGTGCCGGAAGTCGTGATCGATGATGTCACAGGTCTTTTGACACCCGAGGGAGATTTGAAAGCCTATGCCGGTGCGATTTCACGTTTGCTGGACGATGATCTGAAGCGTCGGGCGATGCGCAAAGCGGCCCACCGCTTGGTTCATGAAGACCGGTCGTTAACTGCGGCTTCGAAGCGACTTGAAACCATCCTGCGAAAGCATTTGGGAGATTCCTATTATGAACGATAGAGCCGAATGGCAGCCTCTGCGCGATGACTTACAGCGCTGGGCCGATGCCGGGCGAAAGGCGAAACTGTGGTTTCGCGACGATGACGCTATCGAGCCGACCGCCGCGCTCAACCAACTGCTGGCGCTCTCGGATCATTATTCGATACCCATGACGTTGGCGGTGATCCCCGCCCATACCGGCGAGCCGCTGGCGACGCGGTTGGCGCGCCAGAAAGATCTGACGATAACCGTGCATGGCTGGACGCATCGCAACTATGCGCCGGACGAAACGAAGAAACAGGAACTCGGCGCGCATCGCCCAAAAGCGATCGTGCTGGATGAACTTCACAAAGGCTTTGACAAGCTGAAAGCGCTTTATCCCGAGCAATTCGCGCCGATGCTGGTGCCGCCGTGGAACCGGATCGATAAGGCGCTGCTGCCCGAGCTTGCGCCTTTCGGATATCGCGCCATTTCCACCTATGGATTGGCAAAACCGGGCCAGCCGATCACCCCGATCAACACCCATATCGATATCATGGATTGGCATGGCACGCATGGCGGGCGACCGCATGGCGAGCTTGTCGGCTATCTCGTGCGGGAACTGCAAAACCGCTTCGATGGCAATGATGAGCCGATCGGCATCCTAACCCACCATCTGGTCCACGACGCCGCGGCCTGGGATTTTATCGCAACGCTGTTCGAGGAGACAACTGTCCACCCGGCCGTCGCCTGGCGCCAGGTCGGCGACTTCATTGGTTGATAGCAGCAAGCGCGATCTTATCCCAAGACGCCTTTTTGCACGTTTGGGATGGGCGCTTCAAAGCTCAAGCAACTGACCGTCAAACGCGGCAAAAGCACCGTCGAAGCTCGCGCGTGCATCCCGCTGCATGTCGTCCAGCTCCTTGTCAGTGCGTGCCGGCGCATGGTGGAAGAGGGCGAGACGCTTAGCGCCCGCTTTTTTCGCCAGTTTGACGCCTTCCTGCCAGGTGGAATGCCCGAAACCCAGATGTTTCGGCATCTCCGGCTCGATGTAGGTGGTGTCGTAGACGGCGAGATCTGCATCCATCATCAGCGAAAGGGCAGCTTCGTCCAGCCGACCAGCCATGTGCTCGGTGTCGTAGACCAGCGCAATGACACGGCCAGCCCATTCGATGCGGTAGCCGATGCAGCCGCCCGGATGGTTCATTTTGGCGGTGTGGATGACGATACCCGGATGCGGCTTCAGCGTATCACCGGCCACGAAATCACGAAATTTCATCGTCGCGCGGCAGATATCGGGTTCAACCGGAAACCAGGGCGGCCGCATGAATTGGCCGATCAATTGTCGGGTCGTCGTCTTGCCGGCGAGATGACCCGACCAGATATCGACGCTGACCTTGGGATCATAGATCGGGTTGAAAAAAGGCAGGCCGATGATGTGGTCGTAGTGCGAGTGGGTGAAGAAGACATCGACATCGCGAACGCCTTCCTGTGCAAGCGACAATGCTGCCTCCCGCGCTCCGGTCCCGGCGTCGAAAATAATGTGCCTGCCGTCATGCCGCAATTCGATGCAGGATGTATTCCCGCCGTAGCGCTCGAATTCCGGTCCCGATACGGGGATACTTCCTCGCACACCCCAGAATTTAAGCTCGAAACTATCGTTTTTCATAGAAGTTTTGACACCATTCCCCTTTCCGTCAACGTAAGCACACTTTTTCTATCGTGCGAAGCCAGCAATTTTCGCAAAAGTCGTACTCCCGTGAAAACTAAATCCCGCCGTTTCATCAACGCAGATCCTTGGTTAATGTTCAGCAACGAGTTGCACACAACTAATATAGGTATGCGATGACAAAAAAGATGAAGCGTCGCGCAACACGTGATAGACCTCGACGTTAAGGCGTGTTCGGTGTCCGGGGGGCATGCGAAAGTTCACACCTGTAATGCGTATCATTCGATTGCTATCAGTCCTGGTGATCCTTGCGATCATCGCCGCCGTTGGGTTTTTCGCGCTCACCTCACACGCGGAAATCCCCGCGGAGGAAGCATCGGCCCATTCTCAATTCGACGCGCGGCTCATTGCGCATGGCGAAGCTTTGGCCTCGGTCGGCAATTGCATTGCCTGTCATACCGTCCCCGGAAAACAGGCTTTTGCCGGTGGCCTGGCGATACCAACCCCGTTCGGAACGCTTTATTCCACCAATATAACGCCTGATCCGGAGACCGGCATCGGTCGCTGGAGCGAGGCGGCCTTCAATCGCGCCATGCGAAAAGGCGTCGACCGCCAGGGCAACAACCTCTACCCGGCCTTTCCCTTCGACCATTTCACCCACGTGACAGATGACGACAATCGCGCGCTCTATGCCTACCTGATGACGCGCACGCCCGTGCACGCCGTCGCGCCGGCAAACCAGCTGCCATTCCCGCTGACGCTGCGGCCGCTGCTGGCTGGTTGGAAGCTGTTGTTCTTCCGTGAAGGTGCATTCACCCAGGATCCGGCTCAGAGCGACGCCTGGAACCGCGGCGCCTATCTTGCCGAAGGCCTGGGCCATTGCGGCGCCTGCCATACGCCGCGCAACAGCCTTGGCGCCGAAGACGCGAGCCGACCTTTCGCGGGCGGTGAAGAGGAAGGTTGGCACGCGTTTGCGATCAACACCGCTTCCGCAGCACCCATTCCATGGGACAAGGACAGCATAGCCTTTTACCTGCGTCATGGCTGGGACCAATTCCATGGCGTCGCCGGCGGTCCGATGGCGGAAGTCACCGGCAATCTGGGTTCGCTCCCTGACAGCGACATCGACGCCATCGCTACCTATGTTGCCGCCAACATGGGTCAGCCATCGGCGGACAAAGCGGCCAAGGCGGACGAGCTGCGCAAGGCTTTTTCCGGCGATCAAGGCAAGGTCGCACTCGTTTCGACGGAACAGGACCCCTCGGCGGCCAAGACCGCACATATGCCAGGCGCTGCCATCTACACGGCCACCTGTTCCACCTGCCACGAGGGTGGCCGGCCGCCGCCCTTCGGCGGCATGAATTTCCGCCTAAGTACCGCAATCCATGCACCGAACCCACAGAACGCCATCAATATCGCGCTTTATGGCCTGCCGCCGGCCGACGGCCAGCCGAGCGCCGTTATGCCGGCCTTCGGCGGTTCGCTCAACGACGTGCAGGTGGCCGACCTTCTCGCCTATCTCCGTGCGCGTTTTACCGACCAAGGGCCTTGGCAGGACGTGGCAAATCTCGTCGCTAGGACGCGATCAGGCGAAATCAAGGTAACGGTCGTCCCTTCAGACGGCATCGAACGGGCACCCCTGAATGTAGGTGCGAAGGAGCAACCATGACAATCACGCTCACAATCAATGGCAAGGACCATGATGTTGAGGCAGATCCCGACACGCCGCTTCTTTACGTGCTCAGAAACGATCTGGCGCTCAACGCCGCGAAATTCGGCTGCGGCCTCGGCCAATGCGGCGCCTGCACCGTAATAGTCGATGAGCAGCCCGTGCTCTCTTGCGTAACGCCGATCACGCTTCTGCAGGGTAAGGCGATCATGACCGTCGAAGGGCTCGGCACAATCGACAATCCCGGACGGATGCAGGCAGCCTTTATCGAGGAGCAGGCGGCGCAGTGCGGTTATTGCATCGCCGGCATGATGATGGCTGGTGAAGCGTTGCTCAGACGAAATCCCGATCCGAGCGACGACGATATCCGCGCGGCGCTACGCACCAATCTCTGTCGCTGCGGCACGCATATGCGCATCATGGCGGCAATCCGTCGCGCAGCACGGCCGCAGTCGCAGCCGATGAAGAGGACGGGCTGATGGATACCCTCGACAAAGCGGAAATCACCCGCCGCGGCCTTCTGACCGGAACCGGCTTCCTCGTGGTCAGCTTTTCCGTCAGCCGCGCGCTCGGCCAGGAGGCGGCTCCGGTGACCCAAACTACTGCCACGCCGCCTCTGCCAGGCAGCTTGGCCGATGATCCCTACCTCGATTCCTGGATCAAGATCGATGCCGGCAATCACATCACCGTCTTCACCGGCAAGGCCGAGCTCGGACAAGGCGTCGAGACCGCACTGCTGCAGCTTGCGGCCGACGAACTGGAAGTCGAGCCCGGCGATATCGAACTCATCACCGCCGATACCAACCTGACGCCCAACGAGGGCTATACGGCCGGCAGCCAGTCGATGATGAATAGTGGCACCGCGATCCGCAATGCCGCGGCGCAAGTGCGTGACCTGCTGATCTCCCAAGCAGCCGGTCGCTTCGGTGTCGAAGCCAGCACGCTGCAGGCAAAGGGCAAGCGCATTCTTGCCTCCGACGGCCGTTCTGTCGCCTATGGCGAACTGGTCTCCGGGCAGGCGCTGCATCTGAAGGCGCAGCCGCAATCGCAGCTGACGCCACCATCGGCGCTACGATATATCGGCAAGCCGATGCAGCGCGTCGACATCCCTGGCAAGGTTACCGGCGGCGTCTCCTATGTGCAGGACCTGAAGCTCGACGGCATGTTGCACGCCCGCGTCGTTCGGCCGCCGAGCTATGGGGCGAAGCTCCTCGATTTCGACCAGGCAAGCATCGCTTCCATGCCCGGCATTGTCTCCATCATCCGCGACGGCAACTACCTTGCGGTTGTCGCAGAACAGGAGTTCCAGGCCATCAAGGCGATGCAGGCACTGACCGCCAGCGCCAAATGGGAGGAGAAACCGTCGCTGCCCGAGCAGGCAAACCTGGCTGCGGCCCTCGAAAGCTTGGAGCGCGAAGTCGGAACTGTCGCGCAATCCGGCGCTCCGACCTTCAACGGTCCAACCATCTTCGAGGCGACCTATACGCGGCCCTATACGAGCCATGGCTCGATCGGCCCGTCCTGCTCCGTTGCCGTCATGGATAAGGATGGCAACGTCAAGGTGTGGACGCACACTCAGGGCGTCTATCCCGATCGCGGCGCGATCGCCGATCTGCTCGGCCTGCCAAAGGACAAGGTTCGCGCCATTCACATGCAGGGCTCCGGTTGCTACGGCCATAACGGCGCCGACGATGCCGCAGGCGACGCAGCGTACATCGCCTCAAAGCTGCCCGGCCGGCCGATCCGCGTGCAATGGATGCGCGAGCAGGAACATTGCTGGGAGCCTTTTGGCCCCGCGATGGTGACGAAGGTTAAGGCCTCGCTTGACGCTAGCGGCAAGATCGACAACTGGACCTATGATCTCTGGAGCAATACGCATTCCACCCGTCCCGGCAAAGCGGGCGAACTGCTTGCCGGCCGGCTGAAGGAAAATCCGGTCGCGCCGCTTCCCGTGAAAATGGAGATCACGCCCGCGGGCAATGGCGACCGCAATGCCGATCCGCTCTATGTCATCCCGAACCGGCGCATCCTCTGGCATTTCGTAGCGGAGATGCCGGTGCGCGTCTCGGCACTCAGGGGATTGGGCGCCTATGCCAACGTCTTTTCCATAGAGAGCACAATGGACGAACTGTCGCGCATCGCCAAGGCAGACCCGGTCGAGTTTCGGCTCCGTCATCTGGCGGATCCGCGTGCCCGCGACGTGGTGCAAATGGCGGCGGACAAGTTTGGCTGGAGCGACAGCAAGCTTCCTGACGGACACGGCCGCGGTTTCGCCTTTGCCCGCTACAAGAATCATGCCGCCTATCTGGCCATTGCCGTGGAAGCCAAGGTCGAGCGCGAGACGGGCAGGGCGCAGGTTCTTCGCGCAGTCGCGGCGATTGACAGCGGCCAGGTCATCAACCCCGACGGCATCCGCAACCAGACGGAGGGCGGCATCCTGCAGTCGATGAGCTGGACGCTTTACGAAGCCGTGACCTTCGACGATACGCGCATCACCAGCACCGATTGGTCGCGCTATCCGATCCTGCGCTTCGCCAGTGTGCCGGAGACGGTCGACGTCCATATCATCGACCGGCCGGACCAACCCTTCCTCGGTACCGGGGAGGCGGCTCAGGGACCGACGTCGGCGGCAGTCGCCAACGCTATCCGCGACGCCATCGGCAAGCGGCTCTACAACCTGCCGCTGACGCGTGAGCGGATCAAGGCGGCGATGGCGGTCTGATAATCTGCTGGCACGATCTCCGAATAACGCGTCACGGTTTTCGGAACATGCGTTGGTGGAGGTGGCGAGACCACCTTCACCCTTAACGCGCATTGGATGTTACCAGATTGCAACCAAATTGTCGCAAAACTGTCATCCAGCCTGTCTAAATGTCGCCTTAATTTAATTCGCACGACATTTTGGTCGCCAATGAACGCCCCTACACGCCCGTTGCGCGCTGCCGTTTCCGCGGCGGAACTTGAACTGAGCTATGGCGCGACCACGATACTTCGCGGCATCGACTTTTCCCTTCCCAAAGGCCAGACGCTGGCGCTGCTCGGCCCCTCCGGCTGCGGCAAGACCACGCTATTGCGGCTGGTCGCCGGCCTTCTGGCCCCGAGCAAAGGGCGTATCTCGATCGGCGAGCAGATCGTCGCGGATGCCGCGAAAGCCGCTTTCCTGCCGCCGGAGCGGCGTGGGCTCGGCATGGTGTTTCAGGACTATGCGTTGTGGCCGCATCTGACGGTCGGCGGCAATGTCTCCTTTCCGTTGGAAATGCGCGGCGTCAACAAGGCGGATCGCGAGGGCCGCACGCTGAGGGCGTTGGAGCGCGTCGGGCTCGGCGGCTATGGACAGCGCAGGCCGAGCGAGCTTTCCGGCGGCCAGCAGCAACGGGTCGCCATCGCCCGCGCCATCGTCGCCGAACCGGCGCTGATCCTCTTCGACGAGCCCCTCTCCAATCTCGACCGTGAATTGCGAGAAACCATGGTCGGCGAGATCGGCAATCTGATTTCCTCTCTCGGGCTGACGGCAATCTACGTCACACACGATCATAGCGAAGCGCTGAGCCTTGCCGACCAGGTGGCGATCATGCGCGGTGGACTGATTGAGCAACTGGCGCCGCCGGATGTCCTCATTGACCGGCCGGCAACGCCCGAGGTCGCGGATTTCCTGCGGCTAGGTTGCGTTGCCGCCGTGGAACGCCACGGCGAGACCTGGCGGCTGGTTCGAGGCGGTGCTGCGATTGCGGCTGCCGATGCGGCGGCTCCGGATACCACGCATGCGCTACTGCCCATAGCCGCCATCGAACTCGTGGAGACTTCTGAGGCAGTGCTCAGCGGCATCGTGCTCCGCTCACAATTTCGCGGTGATGGCCATCTCGCCACCGTACAAATCGGATCGGGCGAGGACCGCGGCGAACTCCAGTTGATCAGCAGGACCAAACTTCGTGCGGGCGAGCCCGTCGGCCTGCGGATCGATCCCCAGCATATCCGCTGGTTTTCAAGCAATGCCTATAAATAAAGGGAGTTTTTGAGGATGTTTAAATCGATCAAGAGCATGGCGCTTGCCGCCGTGACGGCCATGATGATGGCAGGCGTCGCCCATGCCGACATTACCGTTTATACCGCCGGTCCCCAGGACCTCATCGACAAGCTCGCTTCCGGCTTCACGACGCAGACCGGGATCAAGGTCAAGGTCTTCCAGGCGACGACCGGCAAGGTCATGGCCCGCGTCGAATCGGAAGCGTCCAATCCGGTCGTCGACGTCCTGATTTCGGCTTCCTTGGATACGGCGACCGACTTCGCCAAGCGCGGCTGGCTCGTTCCCTATACCAGCCCGAACGCCGCCAAGGTGCCGGACTTCCTGAAAACCGAAACCGCCGTCGCTCAGGGCGTCTCAGCCCTCGGTATTGCCTGGAACCCGAAGAGCAACACCCCGAAGCCGACCGAATGGGCCGATCTGACGAAGCCGGAATACAAGGATCTGGTCAACATTCCGGACCCTGCCCAGTCCGGCTCGTCCTTCGAACTCACGGCCGCCTTGCAGGGCACGGACGGCTGGAAGCTGTTTGATGACCTCAAGGCCAACGGCGCGATCGTCGCCGGTGCCAATGCCGATGCGCTGAACCCAGTTCTGCAGGGCGCCAAGGCTGCTGTTTTCGGCGCCGTCGATTATATCGCCATGGGCAGCAAGGCAAACGGTGAGAACATCGATGTGATCTTCCCAGCCTCCGGTACGGTCATCGCGCCGCGCCCAGCCATGATCCTCAACTGGTCGAAGCATCAGGATGAAGCCAAAAAGTTCATCGACTACATGCTGTCAGACGAAGGCCAGAAGGCTGTCGCAGACGACTATCTGATGCCCTCGCGCACGGACATTCCGGCCAATCGCCCGCTGATCAGCGATCTCAAAGTGCTGAAATACGACGCCAAGGCGATCTACGGCAAGCGCAAGGACACGTTGAAGGAATTCGCGGACAAGTTCGCGAAATAAGGTCTGAGCAGGATGAAGGCGAACGGCATCAGCGGTGCGGCACCGGCAGCGTGGCTCGCGACATTGGGCCTCGTGCTGGTGGTGGCGGTGCCGTTCGCAGCCATCGTCCTGCAGGCGATTTTCCCTCAGATCGGGCAGGGCTCCTTTGCGGCGCCCTTCTCGCAATTCTACACGGCGCTCGGCGACAGCGCATTGCTGGCGATGAGCCGCAACACGCTGATCCTCGGTTTCAGCGTCGTTCTTTTGTCCGCACTGCTGGCTGTGCCACTTGGCGTGTGCCGGGCGCTTTATAAAGTACCCTTTGCCGCCTTTTGGGACGTGGTCCTGCTCGTCCCCTTCATGATCCCGCCCTACATTGCCACGCTCGGCTGGATCATGACCCTGCAACCGCGCGGCTATCTGCAGCAGTTGGCCGGCTTCAACATGGCGCCGGTGTTGTTTTCACTCTTCGGCATGACGTTCGTCATGGCGATGAACACTTTTCCGGTCGTCTATTTTGCCGTGTCGCGCACGGTCGAAGCGGTCGGCTCGCGTTATGCCGATATTGGTCGCGTCTTCGGCGCTTCGCCGGCGCGCGCGTTTTGGCGCATCACCCTGCCGCTCTCGGCTCCTGGCCTTGCGGGCAGCCTGATGCTCGTCTTCGCAGCCGCGATCGAGGAATACGGTACGCCGGCCGCCCTTGGCGGGCGCACGAAATTTCAGGTGCTGGTCACCGGCATCGACCTGCGCGTCTCCGATTGGCCGATCGACCTGCCGGGCGCGGCAATCCTGTCGATCGTGCTGGTTGCCATGTCGCTCATAACCTTCCTGCTGCAGCGCTGGATTCTGGCTCGGCGCTCCTATGAGACCACGGGCGGCAAGCCGCAAAACAAGGACAAGCGGCCACTCGGGGCGCTTAACATTCCCGTTCTTATCGCCTTCGCCGTCGTCGCCTTTCTCGCGACCGGCGTTCCGCTGCTCGCGATTCTCGCCACCGCTTCGTCCAAGACGATTTCCGGCGGGCTAACGCTCGGCAATCTCGGCTTCAACAATTTCCTCGCTGTCTTCAAGGACAGCGCCGGCGCACTGCAGGCGCTTGGAAACAGCATAGCGCTCGGCGTCGGAACCGCTCTTCTGACCGGCCTGATCGGTGTGCTGGCCGCCTATACCACCGTCAAGACGCGCTATCGTGGCCGCATGCTGCTCGACATCATGACGATCCTGCCAAATGCGCTGCCGGGCATCGTTGTCGCCGTTGGCCTGATCCTGGCCTGGAATATGCCGGGCTTGCCGTTCACGCCGTACAATACCGGACTCATCCTGCTGCTTGCCTATTGCTGTCTGCTGCTGCCGCAGCCGGTGCGCTACACGACGGCCGCTTTCCAGCAGATCGGCGACAATCTCGAGGCGGCGGCACGCGTTTGCGGCGCCAGCAGCTTCACCGCTTTCCGCCGCATCATGCTGCCTTTGGTTTTCCCCAGTCTGGCCGCATCTATGTTGCTCGTCTTTGCTGTGGCCTCGCGCGAACTCGTCGCCTCCGTCGTTGTCGCGCCCGTCGGCATGCAGACGATCGCAACCTTCATCTGGCGGCAGTTCGAGCAGGGATCGATCGGCCTCGGCATGGCGATGGCCTTCATTACCATCGTCATCACCACGTTGCTGCCGCTCTGTGTCATCGGCCTGATGCGGCGCGTCAGCGTCATTCAGGACTGATCACAGCAGCGGTGGGTCACGACGAAAGCGGCGCAACCGGCTCATGCGCAAAGCCCGCCGAATCCAGTGCCCTGCGGACAAGGCCGGACGCCTTGGCTTCGTTCATGAAGCCGGTCACGAACGCCAGGGCAGCGGGTTTGGCCTTTGCGACAGCGATCGCGATCCCCGTCTGCTGAAAGCCGCCGTCGAGAACGCGGGCGTCCGGAAAGCTGGGCAGGAGGGTATGGAAAGCATCGCGCGACAGGGCGAGAGCCTCCGCTTGTCCCGTCAATAGCAGATCGACCGCAACGGCGATCGATTCCTGCGCTGTCGGCACGGTTTTCGTAAGGCTGCGCGTGGAAGCGCGGATCGTCGTCGTATTGGCAATGCCGACGACGCGGATACCCTCGCGATCGACGTCGGTGAGCGTCCTGATACCGGACACGCCCGTGACGAGATAGGTGCTTTCGAGCACGTAATAGGCCGGACCGAAGGCCACTCTTTTGCGGCGTTCCTCATCGACCGGCATGAAGGTGACATCGATCGCGCCTTTCTCCAGCGCTTCGGTGCAAGCGCCGGAGTTCATGAAGACGATGATGTCCAAGGATGCGCCAAGCTGAGACGCCAACGTCTCCGCCAAATCGACGGTCACCCCCCTGACCTCCTCACCGTCGCGCATAGCAAAAAGCACAGACGGGGCAGGGGCGGAGATGATCCCGACCCTGAGTTTTCCGGTCGGGGTGAGCTCCCCAAATGCGGCGTCGCGATCAAGCGGCAGGTGTGCATTGTCCATGGCTTCACACATCAAATCCGACCGCTGTATCAAGCCGAAACCGGTGTGCCAACACCGATAAGAGCCTCGCCCTGGTTCACCGCCAGGCTCGTCAGCCGGTAAAGGACGAAACCCACCTTTTCCGATTGAATTCTTGCGAGAACTTCTCCGAATACATTCTTGATTTCGCCCAGCAATTCGCCAACACCAACGGTCTCGGTGAGATCCTTGCGAGGATACCAGAGGCCGGTGACCGGCGCGGTCGGCACCCACATGGTCACCACCTTGGTTGCCTCAGCGGTTTTCTTCGGCGCATCCGCCACCATGCCGAGATGCTGCATCACCCGGCGGACACCGTCCGTGAGCTGCGTCACGGTCGCTTCACCCCAAAGGCCGTTGCCGCTGACTTCCGGCAGGATGCTCGGGATGCCGAGCTTGCCAGAAGCATCGACCGTGTAACCAGCGCCGCCGGCTGCGACCAGCACGGGTATGCCAAAGGCGGCTGCCATTGCCTGGGATTTTTCCGATCCGGCCGGGAAGATCGTGAACGGTTCCAGACCCTCGTCCAGATCGCCGCCATGCATGTCGAGATAGGCGTCGACTTGCGGATAGACCCTCGTCACCAGCCAGCTCGCCAACCGCTCGCTGGTCGAACCCTCCGGATTGCCGGGGAACATGCGGTTCAGGTTCTTACCGTCCTGCGGCATGATGTAGATGTTGCGCTTGTGGAATCCCTGGACGTTGAGGATCGGCAAGATCACCAATGTTCCCTTGATCTCCTCCGGCTTGATCTGCATTATCCGCACCGCCGCCTCGACCGAGCAGAATTCCGACCCATGCACGCCGGCCGTGATCAAAAGCGTTGGGCCAGGTTCCGCGCTCTCGATGATCGCGAAAGGGATCGCGGTTTCGTCGATCGGAGTGACATGGCCGAACTCGACGCGGGCTTTTCTCGTATGAAGAGCGGGCAAATTATCCATGGCGCTACATCCTCTCAAAATGTCTGTGGGATTTATATCTGACGTGGCAAAGACCGCACGGAAAACGTGCGAGAGATTGCGTCAGGATAAGCACCCTCTTGCAGTGACGACAAGACCGAACCTCATGCCGCCGGAAAATCGGTGCTCTCGGCCAGCCGCCTGTAGGCTTCGACTGCGTAGAGCACGGTCCGCATCTGCGCCTCGTGGCAATCGATGAAGGTCTGGTCATAGACCGTCTCGTCCGTCGCCTCGGTAATGATCGTCAGCGGCGCCTGATAGAGTGAGCCGACCTGCTTCAATACGGGGATGCCGTAGCGCACCTCGAACGGCGCGTTCGGCATATGTTGCCGGACACAATCGATCTGCTTGGCGTTGAAGTCGACAAGGGCCTTGTCCTCTGCAAGCCGTCGTGCCACCTCGTCGAGCAACGTTTCACCGATCGCTTCCCAGCCGGGATGCGTGCAGATGATCAGGAAAAAGCCCTTCGGGATGGTCCAGAGCTCGAAACCACGCGGCAGGTAACCGGACATCGGCCGTGTCCATTCATGCGAAGGATAGCCATGCAGGTTAAGATGAAGCTTGGCGGAAGACAGTGTCAGGGCCGCTGTCCGAGCGTCACGCTCATAGGCGGGGGCGGGGACGGTGAAAGAAAGATCGTCGCCAAAGGCCGTATAGCGGGCGGCGTGATGCATGTGGAACGGGTTTTCGACGATCAGCCTCTGATGCAGCTCATAGCCGTCGACATTCTCGACGGGGACGATGGCGAAATGTGCATTGGGATCGCCGGCAAGCACCTGCGCAGCTCTCAGCGCGCCGACCGGACCGCTGGTCTCATTGGCGTGTTGGCCGGAAGAGATGAGGACGGCAGGGCCGGGGCCTTTATGATAACCCCCGAGCACATCGCGACCCTCGCGCGAAACGGCTTTGATTGGCTCGCCCTCGATCTTGGACAGCTCCCTTCGAATCTGGCCGATCTTAAGCGGCCGGCCGGCGGTTTCCATGGCGATGTCGGGACCTGTCGTCTCTTCGTGCTCGCCGAAATCCTCGATGGTCATGACGATCCGCGGATTGGCCTTTGCAGCGCGGATATCCGGGACAACCTGGCCAGGTCTTGCTCCGCCACGGCCGGCCATGGCGCCCATTTCAGCATTCAGGCATTCCCGCACGGTGAAAAACAGGTCCTCATGCATGGCTTCGCGCAGGCTGATGCTTTCGCTGCAAAAATCCAGATCGAGATCGTTGGCCGGCAGGTCGACCGTGATGCGCAGCCGGTCGAAATATGGCTGCTGCCGCTCCCAATGATGATGCTTGACCGCATCGACGGCGGCGAGGAACAGGATCTCAAAATCCGTCTTCAGGCGCTGCCCGGCATCGGCAACACCGACAGCCCGCCGCCAGCCGCAGCAACGCAGCACCGGCGTGCCCACATGATCGTCCTCGACGATATTCGGCGCGAAGACGGCATGCGTGCTCGTTTCACCTGCTTTCGTTACGAGCGTAACATCATAGACGAGATCGAGATCATTGGCGTGGAAGGATATCTCGGCGTTACCAACGAGTGCGGCCAGCGGATAGGCCTCGATCAGGAAACGATGGGGATCGGCGGCGGCATGAACAGGGTAGCCGACCTCGATCCGGGCAAGGGAAGAAATATCGACCTCTTCCAGGAAGAAATAGACCAATGGCTTGTAGGCACTGCGGATACGCGCCTTGATGCCGGCCGTGGCAAGCTTTGCTTCCGCTGCCTTGCGTGAGGGGCCGTCGTCGAACAGCCAGGCCTCGACCGCCTGGCTCGGTGGACTGGAAAGCAGCAGGGAGACCAGGGCGTCGAGCGTGCGCGGAACATCGAGATTGAGAATGGTAGTCATTTTTCCCTCGTGGGATCGAGATAGTCGCGAAGCCAGTCGCCGAGCAGATTGAGCCCGAGGACGGTGAACATGATGGCGAAGCCCGGAAAGACACTGACCCACCAGGCCGACTGCACATAGGTGCGGCCATCGGCCAGCATACCGCCCCAGCTCGGAATCGTCGCATCGACGCCAAGGCCGACGAAAGTCAGGCTACTTTCGAGCAGGATGTTGTTGGCGACGTTGAGCGTCATAAGCACGATCACCGGGCCGATAATATTCGGCAGAATATGCTTGAAGATGATCCGGCCCTTGCCGGCGCCGATGGCCCGTGCCGACTGGATGAATTCCCGATCGCGCAGCGACAGGACCTGACCGCGCACCAGACGAGCATATTGCACCCATTGGGCGATGATCATCAGCGATATCAGAACGGAAAGACCGGGGCCGACGATGGCGATGAAGGTCAGCGCCATCAGCATGAACGGCATGGCAAGCTGAACGTCGGCGATACGCATGAGGATCATGTCGGCGACACCGCGGAAATAACCTGCGATCAACCCCGCTGTCGTCCCGACGATCGTGGCGCCGCCGACCGACAATAGACCGACGATCAGCGATATCTTGCCGCCGGCGGCTATGCGGGCGAGCACATCGCGGCCAAGCGGATCGGTGCCAAGAATATGCTTTAAGCTGACGAAGGGCGGCAGCAGGCGAGCGCGCAGATCCATCATATCGGCGCTGCCACGGAAGATCGCGTCGGAGAAGACGACGAGCAGGACCATGCCGGCGGTGAAGATGACACCGAGGATCAGTTCCAGCGGCGTATGGCGAAAGAAGGTGATGCGTTTTGCGGAAGAGACGGCCATAGGCATCACTTCCTTCCGATGCGGGGATCGATGATGCCGTAGGCGAGATCGATCGCAAGGTTGGTGAGCACGATCATCAGCGCCAGCACGGTGATCGTCCCCTGTAGCACCGGATAATCTCGCGCCGAAATCGCGTCGAAGGCGAGGCTGCCCATGCCCGGCCAGTTGAACACACGTTCGACAATGACGACGCCGCCGAGCAGGTCGCCGAACTGCAGGCCAACGAAGGTCAGCAGCGGGATAAGGCAGTTGCGAAGCGCATGCTTATAGAGCACGACGCGATCCTTCAGCCCCTTGGCGCGCGAGACGAGGATATATTGGGTCGAGAGCGTATCCAGCATCGCCGTGCGCACGATGCGAAGATTCACGGCGGAAAGGATGAGCGCCAGCGTCAGGCAGGGCAGGACGAGACCCTGATAGACGAGGAAGCCGCTCGACGGCAGCCACTCGAACTTGATCGAGAAGATCAGCACCAGCATGATCGCCAGCCAGAAATTCGGGAAGGAGAGGCCGATCAGCGAGAAGATGCGGATGATCTGATCCGACCAGGAGCCCGCCTTGACGGCAGCATGGATGCCGAGCGGGATCGAAATCAGAAAGGAAATGATCAGCGAAAGGAAAGAGAGCAGCAGGGTGGCGGGCAAGGCTTGCGCAATCATCGTCCAGACCGGCGTACCGCCGAAGAAACTCTTGCCGAAATCACCCCTGATGACGCCGCCGATGAAATTCAGATATTGCATATGGAAAGGCTGATCGAGACCCAGACCAGCGCGGATGCGCTGCAGATCCGCTTCGCTGATGGCGCCGCCGCCGCTCACAAGCATGGCCGTAGGGTCGCCAGAGAGGCGGATCGCATAGGAGACGAGCAGCGTGACGACGATCACGACGAACAGCGCCTGAAACAGACGTTTCAAGATATAGATTGGCATGATTGGCCTCTGCTGAAACGATGACTGCCCACCAATTGGCGGGCAGTCATGTCGGGTTCGACTTATTCAACAGTGGTATCGACGAAGCGGAAGCGGATATCCGGGGTCGGCGGCAGATTGTGAACACGCTTGTTGACGGCATAGAGCGTGTTGCTGTTATAGAGCGGAATCTCATAAGCCTGATCGGCAGCATAGTCGGCGATCTGGTTCAGAATCTTCTTACGCTCATCGACATTGTAGGTGGCGCGTTGCGCCTCCAGCATCTGATCGAGCTTGGCATCCTTGATGTAGGGATTCCAGAATTGGCCGCTGTGATAAAGCAGATAGGCCGTGTTGTCGAAGTCGAAGGTCCAGCCGCCCCACTGATACTGATAGAGCGGGCCGGTTTTACCGTGCGGTACCAGATCGGTGTAGTAGACGTTGGATTCGTAGGACTTCAGCGCGACATTGATGCCGACTGCTTGCAGATAGGCGGCAACCGTCTGGGCCACTTCGCGGAAGGTCGCATTTGTGCCGATGAAGGACAATTCGACATTAGTGCCGGGCTTGACGCCGGCCTTGGCGAGCGCCGCCTTGGCGGCCGCCGGGTCGAAAGGCAGGGGCTTCAAGTTCGGATCGTAGCCGAAGGACAGCGAGCTCTGGAGACTGGCGATCGGCTTGGCATTGCCCTGCATGATCTGTTCAATGATTGCATCTCGGTCGATCGCCTCGATCATAGCCTTGCGAACGGCCGGGTCCTTGGTGAGGCCGTCGGCGCTGTTGAAGCGCAGCATGACCACATCGGGACCGGTGATGCTTTCCACTTCCAGTTTCGGATCGCCTTTGATCGTATCGATCAGGCTGATCGGCACCAGCGTCGCAATGTCGATGCCGCCTGATTGCAGCTCGGACACCTGGGTCGCCGCTTCCGGAATGAAGCGATAGACGAGGCCGCTAAGCTTCGGTGCGCCGCCCCAATAATCGGGGTTGGCCTCAAGCGTCAGACTGACCTTCGGCTTATAGTCGACGAACTTGAACGCCCCCGTGCCGACCGGATGAAGGTTGAAATAGGTGTCACCTTTTTCCTGGATATATTTCGGCGGCACGATCATCGCACCGTAGCCGGCGAGCTTGGTGATCAGCACCGGGTCCGGCGTCTTCAGGATGAAATCGACGGTGTAGTCGTCAATGACATTGACCGAGCCGATCGAGGTGTAGTTCGCCTGTTGCGGTCCTTTGGCGCCTTCAGGACCAAGGAGCCGGTCGAACGTGAACTTGACCGCTGCAGCGTTGAAATCTTCGCCATCATGGAATTTCACGCCCTGACGCAGCGTGAAGCGGATGCGCTTGTTATCGTCCAGGAATTGCCAGCTGGTGGCAAGGCCCGGATAGAGTTTCAGATCCGGGCCGCGCAGAACAAGGCCGTCATAGAGGTTGCTGCCGATGCGGCCCCAGGTGAGGGTGAACGTGTCGATCGGGTCCCAGCTGCCGTCGTCTGTTTCGAGAGCGACGGTCAAGGTGCCGGCGGCATGTGCGGCTGTAGTCGCGATCGGCAGAAGCGATAGGGCGGCGGCAAAAAGAAGATTGCGATATCCTGTCAGTTTCATTGTCTTATTCCCCTTGATATTTTTGTGGGCATGAAATTCGAGTAGGCGGTCTGTCCTTATGGGAGGGCTGCGGACAGCTTCTGCGGCTCGGCCGCAACGAAGTGGGAGGGCGAGAAGCGGCGGTATTCGACAAGCGCCGGCTCGTCGCCGATTTTCCTGACCGGGCTAGGAATGGCGCCGGTCAGAAGCGAGGTGTCGATGCTGCGATCCGGATCGGGGATCGGTATCGCCGAGAGCAATTTGCGCGTATAGGGATGTTGCGGATTTTCGAAGATTTCCTGTCGCGTGCCGATCTCGACGATCTGGCCGAGATACATGACCGCGACGCGATGGCTGATCTTTTCGACCACAGCCATGTCATGGGTGATGAACAGATAGGAAAGACCGCGCTCCTTCTGCAATTCCAGCAGTAGGTCGAGGATCTGCGCCTGTATCGAGACATCGAGCGCCGAGACGGACTCATCGGCGATGATCAGCTCGGGATCGCTGGCAAGCGCGCGCGCAATGCAGACACGCTGGCGCTGGCCACCTGAAAGCTCATGCGGAAACCGTGTCCGATAATCGCGCGGCAGGCCGACGCGGTCGAGCAGATCATTGGTGCGCGCCTCGATCGCCGCCCTGGTCGGTAACAGCTGATGAACGACCATCGGCTCGGCAATGCTGGCACCGACCCGCTGACGCGGATCGAGCGCGGCAAAGGGATCCTGAAATATGTATTGGATCTTCTGCAGCAGCGAATGTTTCTCGCGCTCGTTCATTTCGGCGATGTCACGTCCGCGGAAACGTATCTTGCCGCCGGACGGCTGCATGATCTGCTGCAGCATGCGGCCGGTCGTCGATTTGCCGCTGCCGGATTCGCCGACGAGTGCCAGCGTCTCGCCGGCTGACATCTCAAAGGAGATACCTTCGACGGCGTGCACTCGATGCGTCGTCCGTCCGAATATGTTCTTCTTCGCCTGGAACCTGGCGGTTAGTCCGTCGACTTGAAGGAGCGGCGGTTTGGCGCCCGAGCGTTCCGCCTCGAGCGTCTCGCTATTGGGAGCGGGCTTTCCGGACATGCTGCCGAGCCGCGGCACGGCGGCAAGCAAGGCCTGCGTATAGGCGTGCTGAGGATTGGAAAACAGGGCTCGCACCGGCGCATCCTCAAGCTTTTCGCCATGGCGCATCACGATGACGTCGTCCGCCATCTCGGCAACCACACCCATGTCGTGGGTGATGAAGATCACCGCCATACCGAGCTCGCGCTGCAATTCCCTGATGGTGTTGAGGATCTGTGCCTGGATGGTAACGTCCAGCGCTGTCGTCGGCTCATCGGCAATCAGAAGCTGCGGCCGGCAGGAGAGTGCCATGGCGATCATGACGCGCTGGCGCATGCCACCGGACAGTTGATGCGGATAACGCTTCATCATCGCATCGGCGTCGGGAATGCGGACTTTTTCCAGCATATCGCGGGCGATGCGATTGGCCTCGGCCCGGGATGTCCTTTGATGCAGCAGCACCGCCTCTGTGATCTGGTCACCGATCGAAAAGACCGGATCGAGCGAGGTCATCGGCTCCTGGAAGATCATGGCGATCTCGCCGCCGCGGATTTGCCGGATGCGTTCGGGGTTTGCCTTGAGAAGATCGAGCGGGCCGGTGCGGCTTCGGAAAATCGCCTCGCCGCCGCTGATGTGGCCGCCGGAATAATCGGTGAGGCGCATGATCGCCCTTGACGTCACCGATTTGCCGGAGCCGGACTCGCCGACGATGGCGAGCGTCTTGCCGGCATGAACATCGAAACTGAGCGACTTTACCGCCTGAAAGGCATCGAACCTTTGGGGGAAGTCTACCGATAGCGAGCGAACCGAAAGAAGGGGAGCAGAAGGGTCAACTCGGATATCGATCGGTAGGCTCATAGGGTTGCCGCTGACCTCGCTGCCTGCTCGTAATAGCCCGACAGCGCCCGCAAATGCGATGCTATGTCGGAAAGATCGTCCTGAGAGAGGCCTGAAACCTTGGTGGCTTCGACCAGCAGCCGTTCGCGGATTTCGGAATAGCGCGTCAGCGCCTCCAGGCCCTTGTCGGTCACCTGAATCATCTTTTCCTTGCCGGTCTTGCCGGTCTTGACGAGACCGGCAGCCTCCAGCTTCTTCACGGCGTAGTTGGCGACATGGGTGTCTTCGATGTCGAGCACGAGGCAGAGATCTGACAACGTCTTCGGCCGCCCACGGTGCCGCACCGAATGGATGATCAGGATCTCGACCGGCGAGAGGCTGGGCACGCCGGCAGCCGCCATGCAGCGAACCATCCAGCGGTTAAACGCATGCGAAAAAAGGATCAATCCATACTCAAGTTCGGAGAGGGCCGGAGAACTGCCTCCCGCCAGATGGGCGGACGACACGATCAATTCGCGGGGAGATTTCCGTTCCTTCGGCTTATCCAAAATGCTCTCACATAACCGGATTGAAGTACGTCAGGCAGACTATCCGACAAAGACAATTTGTCAACAAATTATCGCTAAGATTCAAGTATCCTCGGCCAGGCTTTTTGGCAGTGCACCTGACCACACTCAAGGCGGCCAAGGAGGTAATCTCTAAGCCTCAGGTTTGCCGTATCCGCCGCCAGTCGGGGTGACGACGGTGAAGGCTTCGCCAGCGTCCAATACCGTATGGGCGGCGCCGATCAGCTCGTCGATGGTGCCGTCGTTGCGCCGGACATAATTGCGGCCGGTCTGACCCGGTTCACCGCCCTTGGCGCCGAACGGAGCGATGCGGCGATGGCCGGAGAGCACGGCAAATTCCAGCTTCTCGCGGGTCCGAATGGTACGCTGGGTACCGTTGCCGGAGCTCCATCTGCCGCGTCCGCCGGAATTCGGGCGGATATGGAAATCCTCCAGCACCACGGGGAACCGGGTCTCGAGAATTTCCGGATCGGTCAGGCGCGAATTGGTCATGTGCGTGTGCACGGCATCGGCGCCGTTGAAACCAGGGCCGGCGGGCGCGCCGGAACAGATCGTCTCGTAATATTGATAGGTATCATTGCCAAAGGTGAGGTTGTTCATCGTCCCCTGGGCAGCGGCGAGCGTGCCGACCGCGCCGAACAGGCAGTTGGTCACGGCCTGGCTGACCTCGACATTGCCTGCGACGACGGCGGCCGGATATTTCGGCGTCAGCATCGTCCCGTCGGGGATGATGATCCGAACCGGCCGCAGACAACCGGCATTCATCGGAATGTCGGCTTCGACCAGCACGCGGAAGACATAAAGCACGGCAGCGCGCGTTACCGGCTGCGGCGCATTGAAATTGTCCGCGCGCTGCTCCGAAGTCCCGGTGAAGTCCACCGTCGCCTCGCGCTTGTCCCTGTCGATCGAAATCTTGACGACGATCTTGCAACCCTGATCCATTTCATAGCTGAACTCGCCGTCCGGCAGACGATCGAGAACGCGGCGCACGCTTTCGGCCGCATTGTCCTGGACGTGACCCATATAGGCATCGACCACGTCTTCGCCGAAGTGGACGATCATCTTCTTCAGTTCGGCAACGCCCTTCTCATTGGCGGCGACCTGTGCCTTCAGGTCGTTGACGTTCTGCGCCAGTGTGCGTACCGGGTAGCGGGCGCCGGTCAAGAGCTTCGCCAGCTCGTCTTCGCAGAAGCGGCCGCGATCGAGGAGCTTGAAATTGTCGATATAGACTCCTTCCTCCTCGATGTGAGTGGCAAGCGGCGACATGGAGCCGGGGGAGATACCGCCGATATCGGCGTGATGGCCGCGGCTGGCGACCCAGAAACGAATGTCCTTGCCGGCATCGTCGAAGACGGGCGTGCAGACTGTGAGGTCCGGCAGATGCGTGCCGCCATTGTAGGGCGCATTGATAAGGAAGACGTCGCCGGGATGGATGATCGGATTTTCCCGGATGGCAGTTGCGACCGAGGCGTCCATGGAGCCGAGATGCACCGGCATGTGCGGTGCATTGGCAACGAGATTACCTTCGGCATCGAAGACGGCACAGGAGAAGTCCAGCCGCTCCTTGATATTGACGGAATAGGCGGTGTTCTGGAGCGTCACGCCCATCTGTTCGGCGATGGACATGAAGAGATTGTTGAAGATTTCCAGCATCACCGGATCGGCCTTGGTGCCGATGGCAGTGCGTTCCGGCAATGCCTTGATGCGGGTCAAGACGATGTGATCCTTCGCCGTCAACACCGCCTGCCAGCCGTCCTCGATGACGATGGTCTGGTTCGGCTCGATGATGATCGCCGGTCCGGTCACTGTCTGGCCGGGCAGGATCGCCTCGCGCAGCACGACGGCTGCATCGTGGCTTTCGCCCTGGGAATGGAAGGATGTGCGGCGGGCCGCATCGGCTTCGCCTTTGCCGGACTGTTCTTTCTCGATGTCGATCTCGGCCGCCGCACCTCCGATCGTTTCGATTTCGACTGCCTCGACCACCAGCGGCTTATCTTCCGCGACAAAGCCGAAGCGGCGCTTGTGCAGCACTTCGAATTCGCTGCGCAGCCGCGCGGGCTCGTCGACCCCGGGGAAGGTGACCTCAACCGCCAGCATCGTATCCGTGCCCGCATAGCGGATGTGAGCGCGCTGGATCGTGCGGATATCGTCCTCAGTCACGCCTTGCGCTTGCAGTTCCGGCACGCATTCGCCCTGCAATTCTCGGCCCAATGCGGCAATGGCCGCCGGCGCGGCATCGTCGAGCCGTACGCCAAGGGCCTTCTGCCGCGTAGCCCTGATATCGGCGAGACCCATGCCATAGGCTGAGAGCAGGCCGGACATCGGATGCAGCAGTATGCTCTTCATGCCGAGCGCGTCGGCGACGAGGCAGGCGTGCTGTCCACCGGCGCCGCCGAAGCAATTGAGGGCATAGTGCGTCACGTCATAGCCGCGCTGCACCGAAATCTTCTTGATCGCCTCGACCATATTGGCAACGGCGATACGGATGAAACCGTCAGCCACTTCTTCCGGACTGCGGCCATCGCCGATCTGGACTGCCAATTCGGCGAACCTGCCGCGCACCGTCTCGATATCCAACGGCTGATCCTGGTTCGGCCCGAAGATCGCGGGGAAAAATTCCGGCAGCAGCTTACCGGTCATGACATTGGCATCGGTCACCGCCAAAGGCCCGCCGTTGCGATAACAGGCGGGGCCGGGAAAAGCGCCGGCGGAATCCGGGCCGACACGGAAACGGTCGCCATCGAAATGCAGGATCGAGCCGCCTCCAGCAGCCACCGTATGGATCAGCATCATCGGCGCACGGACACGGACACCGGCGACTTCCGTCTCGAAGGCGCGCTCATATTCGCCGTCGAAATGCGCCACGTCGGTCGACGTGCCACCCATATCGAAGCCGATGACATTGGCAAAGCCGGCCTGCTCACCGGTCTTTGCGAGGCCCACCACGCCGCCTGCGGGGCCGGAAAGGATGGCGTCCTTGCCCTGGAACATGTCGGCAGCGGTCAGCCCGCCGGACGACATCATGAACATGACGCGCACGCCTGTACGAGCAATATCAAGCTCTTCCGAGACTTGGTTGATGTAGCGGCCGAGCACAGGTGAGAGGTAGGCGTCAACCACCGTCGTGTCGCCACGGCCGACCAGCTTAATCAACGGCGAGACCTCGTGGCTGACCGAGACCTGCTCGAAACCGAGGCGCCTTGCGATCTTGGCAACGGCTGCCTCGTGCGCCGGGAATTTGTAGGCATGCATGAAGATGATCGCGATGGCGCGATAGCCTTTGGCACGCAGATCCCGCAGTGCCGCTTCCGCTGCCTGCTCGTCCAGGGCAAACTCTACCGCGCCGTCGGCAAGCACGCGCTCCTCGATCTCCACCACGTCGTCGTAAAGCGCTTCTGGCTTGATGATTTCAGTCGCAAAGATCTTCTTGCGTTCCTGATAGCCGATGCGCAGCGCGTCGCGGAATCCCTTGGTCGCGACGAGAGCCAGACGTTCGCCCTTGCGCTCCAGAAGCGCATTCGTGGCAACTGTCGTGCCCATGCGCACCTCGCTGATCAAGCCGGCCGGGATTGGCTCGCCACTCGTCAGACCGAGATGCAGGCGGATACCGTAAACTGCGGCGTCACGATAAGCGTCGGGATTTTCCGAAAGGACTTTGCGGGCGTGCAATTCTCCTGCGGGATCGCGCCCGACGATGTCGGTGAAGGTGCCACCGCGATCGATCCAGAAATCCCAATGACCCGCCGCGCTGCCTGACAAGACCGCCTCCACCAAAACCGCTCAAATATTCACTAAGAAAATATCGATAAATCGTCGATGTTTTATCGTCAAGAGCAGGATGGTCGTCGATGCGGCAACCGGCGAAATGTAACACTCAGCGCAGAACCGGTTTTTATGATTCGGCATGCGCAGTGGAGATGATATTTGTATTGTGCGAAACAGCGTTGCAAACATGCGAGCATCGACAGACCACCCCATCCCGTATCCTCAACGTCGAAATTTCAGCTAGACCGTCAATGACCATCTCGCCCCCTTTTCTCGGCCTTCCAGATCGCCTCGCCGACGGCCACATGCCCCGTGCGGTGATCTTCGGAGCCGGTCATGGCAGTACCTATCCTGGCAAGGACAGCAGCGGCTATGCCTTGGCCGCCGACGCCATTCGCGCTGCGAGCCAGGACGATGCCACGCTCATCGAACATTGGGATTTCGATCTCGGCGGACCGCTGTTCGACGGCAAGCCGATTAGCTGCATCGACGCCGGCGATATTCCGACCATCATGCACGACAATGCCGGCAACCAGACCCGGATAGAGGCAAAGACGCGCGAGGTCCTGGCATTGCCGGCGGTACCGGTTCTGCTCGGTGGTGATGATTCCGTCGTCATTCCCTTCCTCGCTGGCTTTGCGGATCACGGTCCGGTCTGGGTCTTGCAGATTGATGCCCATATCGACTGGCGCGATGATTTGCATGGGGAACGCCATGGTTATTCGAGCCCGATGCGCCGAGCCAGCGAAATGCCGCATGTCGCCGGCATCGTGCAAGTTGGCCTCCGTGGTGTCGGCAGCGCACGCCTCACCGAAATCGAAGCGGCACAGCATTACGGCAGCCGCTTCGTAACCGCCCGCGAGGTTCACGCCCAGGGCGTTGAAGCCGCACTCCGGCATATTCCCGCGGGAGCGCGGGTTGTCGTCACCCTCGACTGCGACGGCTTGGATTCCAGCGTCATGCCGGGCGTGGCGGCGCGTACGCCAGGCGGCCTTACCTATACACAGGTCATCGACTTGATCGCCGGCCTCGGCAGGCGGGCCACGATCGCAGGTTTCGACCTTGTCGAGCTTTATCCCCCTGCTGACATCGGCGGCCTGTCGGCCCTGACTGCCGCGCGCCTCCTCGTCAATGTGATCGGCACTGTCATCCGGCAGGTTTGAAACTCTGGCTTCTTTCGCAGCATGATGACTTGGCTGGAGCCCTCAGTCGTCTAGAGGATGCTCCCGTGCGACCAGCGACTTGTGTCGGCCCTAAGCGCCTAATGCAGGCCGCCTACGCCGAGCAGGCGCTCAACGGCGTCATGGTCCTGGGAGAGGGCGCCGGGCGTCCCTTGCCAGGCAAGCCGTCCACGCTCGAGGATGATCACCTGATCGGCGAAATCCAGTGCGCTTTGAATGCGTTGCTCGACCAAGAGGATGGTCATGTCGCCGGTCTTGGCGAGATTGGCGAAGGCGGCCATGAGTTCTTCGCAGATCACGGGCGCCAGCCCCTCAAGCGGTTCGTCGAGGAGGAGCACGGAGGGGCGGCCAAGGATGGTCCGTGCCGTTGACAGCATCTGCTGTTCTCCGCCGGAGAGCTGGTTGCCGAGATTTTTGCGGCGTTCCTTGAGGCGCGGAAACATGTCGTAGGCTTCCTGCAAGGCAGCCTTTGGACGGCCTTTCAGACCGACCGAGAGGTTTTCCTCGACCGTCAATGTCGGAAATACATCGCGCGTCTGCGGCACGTAGCCGAGACCCTGATGCGCGCGCTTCGCACTCGGCAGGCCGGTGACATCGGCGTTGCCCAGGCGGATACGGCCGTCATAGCGGCGCGTCTGGCCGGCAAGCGTTGCAAGAAGCGTCGTCTTGCCCATGCCGTTGCGGCCGAGCACGGCAAGCCGTGCGCCAGCGGGAACGGAAAAGGAGACACCTTCAAGCACCCGCGTCGGCCCATAGCCGGCGCACAGATTTTCCACTTCAAGCGGCGTGGCTGGCATTGGCGTAGCTCCCCAGATAGGCTTCGCGCACGCGCGTATCCTTCGTGACGTCGGCGGGCGAGCCGTCGAAAATGACGGTGCCGGCGGCCAATACGACGACGCGCTTGGCGAAGCGGAAGACCAGGTCCATGTCATGCTCGATCATCAGCACGGCGAGATCGCCGGGCAGATCGGCGAGCGCCTGCTCGATGCGACCAGTATCGCTCTGCGGGACGCCGGCGGCGGGTTCATCGAGCAGCAGCACCTTCGGCTTCAACGCCACGGCGACGGCGATCTCCAAAAGCCGCTGCTGGCCATAGGCGATCTCGCTGACCTTGCGATGCATGAGATCGCCAAGACCCAATGCACCGAGCAAATCGTGAGCCTCAGCCATGACATCGCGCATGGCCAGGAAATTACCGAACATGCGGCCGGAGCGACCGGAGCGCTGCAAAATGGCGAGGCCAACATGCTCGGTCGGTGTCATATCCTGAAAGAGCCGCGTCACCTGGAACGAGCGCACCAGCCCACGCCGGACACGACCGATAGCGTCGATCTTGGTCACCGTCTCGCCGCCAAGACGGACCGCACCGGAATCCGGCCGCAGAATGCCAGTAACCAGATTGACGAAAGTGGTCTTGCCCGCACCGTTCGGCCCGATCACTGCCACCCGATCACCCGGCGCCATCGACAGGCTCACGTCGTTGGTCACGGTCAACCCACCGAAAGCCTTCTTGAGATGCTCAACCTCGAAGATCGCGCTCATGAACGGTCCTCCCGGCTGCGCGCGAGATAGGCCGCGGCGGTGCCGTAGATGCCCTTCGGCGCGAACAGGACGACCAGGATCAGCAGCAGGCCGACGACCGTCAGCCAATGGAAGGGATTGGCGGCGGAAACATAGTCTTCGAACAGCATGAAGATCATGGTGCCGGCGAGCGCCCCGAACAACGAGCCGGTGCCCCCGAGCACGAGCATGACCAGCGCCTCGGCGGATTGTGTGAAGGAGAGGCTGTCGAGGCCGACCACCTGAGTGGAGATTGCGTTCAGCGCACCGCCGACGCCAGCGACAGCTCCGGAGATGACATACATCTTGATCAACGCTGTCTTCGGCGAGGCGCCCATGGCACGGATGCGCAAAGGATCTTCCTTGATACCGCGGCAGAGCATGCCGAAGGGTGATCGCACAAGAAAACGAAGCAGGATCAATACGATCAGAAGAAGAGCTACAGCATAGATATAGGCCGTATGCCCATAGAGATCGAACTCGAACAGGCCGAACAGCGGATCGGCAGAGATGCCGGAAAGCCCGTCGCTGCCGCCGGTCCAGTTCGATGCCTTGTTCGCGAATTCATGAAAGAGGTAGATCAGCGCGATCGACAGCACGAGTTGCGGCAGGCCCTGTGCTCGGAGGATGACGACGCCGCAGATCAACCCGGCGATCGCTCCGCCAATGATGCCGGCCACCGTCATGATCATTGGATCGTTGATGCCATAATGCGCCGATACGATACCGGCGGCATAGGCGCCGGCCCCGAAGAGAGCCGCATGGCCGAGCGTCGCCACACCGCAATAGCCGGTCACCAGATCGAGCGACAAAACCAGCAGGGCGATCGCGATCAACCGTGTCAGAAGCGCGAGATTGTCGGGAAACAGCAGATAGCCGACCGCCGCCAGCACCAGGATGGTCGCTATGGCGATGGCATCGCGCCCAAAGGCGCGACGCGTGCTGGCGGCGGCGGTCTCTTTGTCCATGATCAACGCCATTTCATTTCGCCCTTCCGGCAAGGCCGCGTGGGAAGATGCAGACGATCGCGATCACGGCAAGATAGAAGAAGAATTCGCCATATTCCGGCATCAGATAACGGCCCGTCGTATCGATGCAGCCAAGGATGAGACAGGCAAGCAGCGCCCCAGAAATGGAGCCGGCGCCACCGACCGAAACGACCACGAGGAAGGTCACCATATAACGCAGGGCATAGTAGGGTTCGACCGGCAGGAGTTCGGCGCCGACAACGCCGCCGAAAGCGGCGAGCCCCACAGCAACGGCGAAGCTGACGGCATAAACGATCTCCGTGCGCACGCCGAGGGCCGCTGCCATCGAGGCGTTGTCGACCGAGGCGCGGAGCTTGACGCCAAACGAGGTCTTCTCGATCGTGTACCACAGTGCCAGCGCGACGATGAGCCCGCATTCGATCGCAAAGAGGCGATGCGTGCCGATGGTGCGGAAGCCGAGATTGACGGAGCCCTGTAGCTCGTTCGGCAAGGGGATCGTCTTCAAGGTCGGACCGAAGACATAGTTGGCGATACCGATGATGCAGAAGGTAATGCCGATCGTCATCAGCACCTGCGTCAGTTCCGGCGCCCCATAGATGCGCCGGTAAAGCAACCGTTCGATCGGGATGGAGATGATCACGGTGCCCACGACCGCAAGCAGCACCGCGACCGCATAACCCATGCCAAGATCGTGTGCCGCATAGGAGGCGATGTAGCCGCCGATCATCGCGAAGGCGCCATGCGCCAGGTTGACGACGCGCATCAGTCCCATGGTGATGGACAGACCGATCGAAATCACGAACAGCACCATGCCATAGGCGAGGGCATCCACTGCTATGCTAAGCACGGTTTGCATGATGCTGGTCCGATTACCTTTTCTGGTCCTGCCTTAATCCCTCTCCGCCGGAGCGGACGCAAGCCGCCCGCTCCCTGAATAGCCGGAAGGATGGGGCGAAGGCCGACCTTACTTCGCTGCGGCGAGACCGGGATCGCCCTGCTTTTCGAAGGTCTGGATTTCCTTGTTGATGTAGGTGCCATCAGCAGCCTTGGCGACCTCGCGCAGATAGATGTTCTGCGTGATATGCCTGCTGTCCGGATCGATGGTGACGGGACCGCGTGGGCTGACCCAGGAGAGGCCCTTCACCGCATCGACTGCCTTCTGTGCGTCCTGCTTGCCGCCGGTCGCCTCGATCATCTTGTAGATGACATGCATGCCGTCGAAGGCGCCGACAGCCGGGAAGGTGAGTTCGGCCGGATTGCCGATCGCCTTGCCAGCAGCAGCGACGAAGGCCTTGTTTTCCGGGGAGTCATGCGACACCGCATAGTGAAAGGTAGTCTGCATGCCGAGTGCAGCGTCGCCGAGCGCGGGCAGGTCCGATTCCTGCGTTAGGTCGCCGGGCGAAAACAGCTTGATGCCGGCGCTCTTCAGGCCGTTTTCATTGTACGCTTTGACGAAACCGAGCGTGGTCGGACCGGAGGGCAGGAAAGCAAAGACGCCCTGCGCGCCGGAATCCTTGATGCGCTGCATGATCGGGCTGAAATCATTGGTCGACAGCGGCATACGGATAGCCTCGACGACTTGACCGCCTGCCTTCTCGAAGCCGGCCTTAAAGGCATTTTCGGCATCGATACCAGGACCGTAATCGCTGACGACGGAAATGATTTTATTGACCCCGCTATCATGCGCAACCTTGGCGATCGGCGTCGAGGTCTGCCAAGTCGTGAACGAGGTACGCACGACAAGTGGGCTCTTGGTGACAATCGCCGACGTGGCGGCGTTCATGATCACCATCGGCACATTGGCCTGCTTGAGGATCGGCGTCACAGCCATGGCGTCCGGTGTGAAATAGAAGCCGGCGAGATATTGTACATGCTCTTTGACGACCAACTCTTGCGCCGAGGATTTCGATTGCGCCGGGTCGGCCTGCGGGACGTCGCGGTAGATCACCTCGATCTCGTTGTCGCCGACTTTGTTGCCGTGCATTGCCATATAGGCATCGATACCAGCCTTGAAGTTCTTGCCCTGCAGCGCGAATGGGCCAGAAAACGGACCGATGACGCCGACCTTGATCGTGTCGGCATAGGCCGCGCTACCCATGGCGATAGCCGCGATTGCGGCCAAAACGAACCGTCTCATATTTTCTCCTCCCACAGCCAGCCTGCTCCCGGACCAGCTTGCGTTGATGAACTTCCGTGACTGCCAATCTGGCATGTGAAATGGTAATGTAAAATGAAATAAAAGCTCGTATTCATAATTCTCAGGTTATGTTTGACGCTAGGATTTCGGCTCAAGAAGCCACCCCCAGTCGTTTTACATTGCCGATCAGTTCATGGGCCGATCGCAGCGACGCGGCCGTCGCTATCACCATAGGCGGCAACAACAACCATTCTAGCGTCCAAGCTGCGCCCGAGCGTTCCTGCTCGTGCACCAGGGATTGATGGATGCCGGAAAGCTGAACGGCATTGAAGCGGGCTAGGGATACCAGTGCCTCGGCGGCAACCGGGTTCTGCTTGTGCGGCATGGCCGAAGAGCCGCCCCCGCCGGCGAGTTCGATTTCGTCACCGGCCTGCGCGAGAAGCGCTATGTCCTGGCCGATCTTGCCGAGGCTGCCGGAGATCAGCGAGAACAGACCAGCGAGTTCCGCAATTTTGGCCCGCTGGTTCTGCCATTGCGGCTCGTCGGTGAGGTCGAGTTCCTGCGCCAGCGATGCACGAACAGCCACGGACTTCAATCCCAATTTTTCCAAAGTGCCGACCGCGCCGCCAAACTGGAGCGGAAAAGTCTCCTGCGTCAGCCGGTCACGATATTTCTCCAGCGGATCGCACCAGGTGCGCAGCCGGTCGGACACCGTGATCGGAAGGGCGGCCTGCATGCGGGTATAGCCCATAAGGCGATTTGAACCATACTGCTTGTCGAGCTTTTCAAGCGCCGCCGCAACGGCGAAAAGGCGGTTGCTGAACAGGAAGGCGACCGCCTTGAGACGGATCATCAGGCTGGTGTCGATGACATCCTGGCTTGTGGCGCCGAAATGCACATGCTGTGCTGCCTCGCCGCCGACCGCCTTGCGCAATTGCTTCACGAGATCCGGGACGACGACCCCGTCCGTCGCCGTCGCGGACTTCAGGCTGGCAACATCGGGCTGGAAATGTGTGCAAACCTCAACAATTCGCTGCGCCGCCGCCTGCGGAACGAGACCATGCCGCGCTTCGGCCTTCGCCAGCGCCGCCTCGAAGGCAAGCATGGCACGAATATCGGCTTCCACCGAAAAATAAGCGGAGACCTCATCGTCGCCGAGAAGGCCGGAGAGAAACGGGTGATCGAAGGCAGAGATGCTCATGGCCTATATATCGAGGAAAACCGTTTCCTTGTCGCCCTGCAAATGCACGTCGAACGTATAGACCGATCCTACCTGGCTGGCGATCAGGGTGGCGACGCGGTCGCGATGTTCGATACGGGCAAGCAACGGGTCCCCCGAATTGGCCTCGGCCTCGTCCGGAAAATACATGCGCGTGTGCAACCCGATATTGATGCCGCGTGCGACGATCCAGAGCGTGACATGCGGCGCCATCCGGCGGCCGTCCTTATAGGGAACGCGGCCCGGCTTCACCGTCTCGAAGCTGAAGACGCCGTCTTCGGCGCTGGTGGGGCAACGACCCCAGCCGGTGAAATTCGGATCGGCCGTTCCGCGCAGTTCCGAAGGACTATTGTAAAGCCCGACGCTATCGGCCTGCCAGATTTCGACGACGGCGTCCTTCACCAGCGTGTCGGCGCCGTCGAAAATCCGGCCCCTGACCGTGATGCGCTCCCCAATCGTCTTTTCGTTGATCATGGATGTGCCGAGATCTGCGTCATAGACGCCGCCGATGCCGCAAAAATTCGGCGTCAGGCCGATATGGACGTATGGACCGGCCGTCTGCGACGGCGTTTCCTTGAGATAGCGGAGTTCCTGCACCATCAGTTGCCCTCCAACCGGTTTTCGAACAATGTCGAGCGACGGCCGCGCAGCACGATGTCAAATTTATAGGCGCGCGCATCCATTGGGATGGTATTGCCCCAGTCAAGCGGCGCGATGAGCTGTTCGATCGCGCTTTTATCCGGGATCGTGCCGACGATCGGACATTTCCAGATCATCGGATCGCCCTCGAAATACATCTGCGTGATCAGCCGCTGCGCAAAACCGTGGCCGAAGATCGAGAAATGGATATGCGCCGGCCGCCAGTCGTTGACGCCGTTCGGCCAGGGATAGGCGCCCGGCCGGACGGTGCGGAAAGCGTAATGGCCGTCCTCATCGGTGATGGCGCGGCCGCAACCGCCGAAATTCGGATCGATGGCGGCGAGATAGGTCTCTTTCTTGTGGCGATAACGCCCGCCGGAATTGGCTTGCCAGAATTCGACCAGAACGCCCGGAACGGGCCTGCCGCGTTCATCGAGCACACGACCGTGCACGATAATGCGTTCGCCGATCGCGCTTTCTCCAGGCTTGGCGAAGTTATGGATCAGGTCGTTGTCGAGTTCGCCGAGAATCGAATGTCCGAACACTGGTCCAGTGATTTCGGAGATCGTTCCGTCCAGCGACAGGAGCGCCCGCTGTGGCGAGCGCAGCACCGAGGTCTTGTAACCGGGCGTGAAGGCTGGCGCATGCCAGGCACGATCGCGGGCGAAAAAGGCGCCGGTTTCCGGCCTGCTGTTGGTTTTGTCAGACATATCTGCCTCGCTTCAAGCCGTCTCTTCGGCGTCCATCTGTTCGAAAACCTGTTTGGCGATCTTGATCGCGTGATTGGCGGCCGGCACGCCGGCATAGATGGCCACGTGCAACAGTGCTTCGCAGACATCGTCGCGCGTCGCGCCGGTATTGCTGGTGGCGCGGACATGCATCGCCACCTCATCATCCTGACCCAGCGCTGCCAAAAGCGCGATCGTCACGATCGAGCGCTCGCGCTTGCTGAGCGTCGGACGCGACCATACGTGACCCCAGGCCGCTTCCGTGATCAGTTCCTGGAACGGCCGGTCGAAATCCGTCGATCCCGACTGCGTGCGGTCGACATGACTGTCGCCAAGAACAGCGCGGCGCGTCGCCATGCCCTGAAGGTAGCGCTCGGACGGGGCGAGGGGATCATTCATGGGCCTTTTTCTCCATACAGAGCGAAATCGATGAACGCGCGGATGATGGCGGTCAGTGCCTCGGGTTGCTCGACACAGGGGATGTGCCCCGCGTCCTTGATAACTTCATAGCGCGCATTGGGGATCAGCTTGGCGGTCGACAGCACCAATTCCGGCGGCGTCGAGCCATCCTGATCGCCAACGATGCAGATGGTCGGCACCGCGATCCTCTTCGCCGCCTCGGTGAAATCGGCGTCGCGAAGGGCAGCGCAAGTGGCGACATAGCCTTCCACCGGCTGGCGGATCAGCATGTTCCGGTAGCCGCCGAAAGCAGTGTTTTCAGGACGGCGAAAAGCGGGTGTGAACCAAAGCTCGAGCACGCCGTCGGCAATTGCCTCGATACCCTCAGCTTCGACCTTGGCGATGCGGTTGGTCCAACTCTCCACAGTGCCGATCTTGTGGGCCGTATCGCAAAGGATCAGCGCCCGCACCAAATCGGGCCGCCGCTGATAGAGCGACTGCGCAATCAGCCCTCCGACCGACAGGCCGCAGATAAAGGCATTCTTGACCGCGAGCAGATCGAGCAGCCCCGCGAGATCGGTGGCGTGATCCTCCATCGTATAAGGCATCTGACCGAGATCGGAGAGGCCGTGACCACGCTTGTCATAGAGCACGATGGCAAAATCTCCCGCGAGCCGCACGATCACATCACGCCAGATCCGGAAATCGGTGCCAAGCGAATTGATAAAGACAAGAACCGGCTTATCGCCGGCCGCACCGATGATCTGGTAGTGAATCGTGACGTCGTTAATACGGGCGAACTGCACTGGAAATCTCCTCGACAGCGAGATTGGAGGTTTAATCTGGTTAGGTAAAATGATATTTGTCGGCCTTTCAATAACCAGCGAGTTATGAAAAACCATGATCGACTCCCGCGTCAAATTCCGCCATCTTCAGACCTTTGTCGAGGTTGCCCGCCAGAAAAGCGTGATCAAGGCGGCCGAACTCCTGCATGTCAGCCAGCCCGCGGTGACGAAGACCATCCGCGAGCTGGAAGAGGCGCTGGGCGTCGATGTTTTGGAACGCGACGGGCGAGGCATCAAGATCACCCGTTACGGCGAAGTCTTCCTGCGCCATGCCGGAGCGGCGCTGACGGCGCTCCGGCATGGCTTCGATTCCGTTTCGCAGGAGCGTTCGGGCGAAGCGCCGCCGATCCGGATCGGCGCTTTGCCAACCGTCTCGACACGGATCATGCCGCGGGCGATGGAGTTGTTCCTAAGGGAGGAGACCTGGAGCCGCATCAAGATCGTCACCGGTGAAAACGCGGTGTTGCTGGAACAACTCCGCGTCGGAGATCTCGATCTCGTCGTCGGCCGCCTGGCCAGTCCCGACAAGATGGCCGGCTTTTCCTTCGAGCATCTTTATTCCGAGCAGGTGGTCTTCGTGGTGCGTGCAGGGCATCCGCTGCTTGCGGCCAAACAATCGCTGTTTTCCGATCTCGGCAAATACCCTGTTCTGATGCCGACGCGGGGCTCGATTATCCGGCCCTTCGTCGAGAGCTTCCTGATCGCCAACGGCGTCGCCAGCCTGCCGAATCAAATCGAGACCGTATCGGATTCCTTCGGCCGCGCCTTCGTGCGATCGAGCGACGCCATCTGGATCATCTCAACCGGCGTCGTTGCGAGCGACGTCGAGGACGGTTTGCTCAGCCTGCTGCCGATCGACACTAGCGAAACGAAAGGTCCCGTCGGGCTCACCATGCGCACCGACGCCATTCCCACCATGCCGCTCTCGATCCTGATGCAGACGATCCGTGAGGCGGCGAACGAGGTGGCGAAGAAGAAGTAGACGCCGGGCTAATAGGGCAGACCGACATAGTTTTCCGCCAGAGCCGTCGAGGCGGCGCGGGAATGGGTAAGATAATCCAGCTCCGCCTCCTGAATCTTCTGGTCGAAATCGCTGGTATCTGGGAAACGATGCATCATGGTCGTCATCCACCAGGAGAAGCGTACGGCCTTCCAGACGCGAGCGAGCGCATGGGTGGAATAAGCGTCCAGGCCAGCGTTGGACCGATCCTGGTAATGTTCGGCAAGACCTGAAAAGAGATAATGCACGTCGCTTGCCGCAAGGTTCAGTCCCTTGGCTCCCGTCGGCGGCACGATATGCGCGGCGTCGCCGACGAGGAACAAGCGGCCGAAGCGCATGGGCTCGGCGACGAAGGAGCGCAATGGCGCGATCGATTTCTCGAATGAGGGCCCGGTGACCAAAGCCTCGGCATGATGCGCCGGCAGGCGGTGGCGCAGCTCGTCCCAGAAGCGATCGTCGCTCCAGTTCTCGATTTTCTCATCCAGCGGACATTGTATGTAATAGCGGCTGCGCGTCATCGACCGCATCGAGCATAGCGCAAAACCACGCGGATGATTGGCATAGATCAGCTCGTGATTGACCGGCGGAACGTCGGCGAGCAGCCCGAGCCAGCCGAAAGGATAGATTTTCTCGAAGCTGCGGATCGATTTTTCCGGAACAGACTTGCGGCTCACGCCATGAAAGCCATCACATCCGGCGATAAAATCGCAATCAATATGGTGTGTTATCCCATCTTTCTCATAGGTGACATAAGGCGTGATTCCATCGAAACCATGTGGATTAACATTGGCCGCATCGTAAATCGTCGGAGCACCGCTCTGTTCGCGATGCGTCATCAGATCGCGCGTAAGCTCCGTTTGGCCGTAGACCGTGACGCGCTTACCACCGGTGAGGCCATGGAGATCGATGCGATGGTCGCGGCCGTCGAAGGCAAGTGAAAAGCCGTCATGCGGCAGGCCCTCGGCATGCAGGCGCGCACCGGATTTCGCCTTGTCCATCAGCCCCACCGTGCCTTCCTCCAGGACACCGGCACGGACGCGACCGAGGATATGGTCCTTGCCGACGCGGTCGAGAATGACGTTGTCGATACCGGCTTCCGTCAGCAATTGGCCCAGAAGCAGGCCGGATGGACCCGAACCGATAATGGCGACTTGAGTACGCATGATCTCCTCCCGCGCTTCGTCTTTTTTCTAATTCTGCGCGGCGGAGAGGGCGGCAACAATGGACATTTCGCCCAAGTAATTGCACAAATCGAACATAACTGCGGGAGGTAGCTTTGTCGAAACTAGTGCCGACCTACGAACTCTACGGTGAAAATACAGGCAAAAAGCCAGATTTCTGGCTGCATTGCGAGACAATTCCGTCGCGCAGCAGCCAGCATCATTGGGAAATCCGACCACATCGCCACGAAAGCTTCTTTCAGATCCTGTACATAGATGCCGGCTCCGGCGATGCGGTCTTTGACGGAGAAAGCCACGCCATCATGCCCCCGGCGGTGATCACCATTCCGCCGCGCCTTAATCATGGTTTCCGCTTCTCCAGGGACATTGACGGCTTCGTCATCACGGTATTGATCTCGCACCTCAAGGCGGCGCCCGGCGACCGCAGCCGGCTCGGCCAATGGCTGGCGACACCGCATCTGACGCGACTGGATACGAGCAGCCAAGACGCAGCATACGTCGCCGAAACCTTGAAGCGCCTCGGCAAGGAATTCGCCAATCGCCACAGCGGGCGCAACGATCTGCTCGAAGCCTATCTGACCTCGGCGCTGCTTCTGACCGCTCGCCTTTCCCAACAGGGAGGCGAGGGGCAAGGTGCATCCGATGAAAGCGAGCGGCGGATGGAGACGCTCTATGGCCTCATCCAGCGCCATTTACGCTCGCACAAACCTGCCGCCTTTTATGCCGAAGCGCTCGGCATCTCGCCGACACATCTGAACCGCGTCGTGCGTGACAAAACCGGCCATGGTGCACACGAGCTGATCGTCCGCAAGCTGGTCGATGAGGCCAAGCGCGAACTGGTCTTCACATTTGGAAGCGTCCAGGAGATCAGCTTTCGCCTGGGGTTCACCGATCCCACCTATTTCTCTCGCTTCTTCCTGAAGCAAACCGGCCAGACACCCCGCGCATGGCGCATCGAGGAACGAGAGAGGCTCGGAATGTGAGCAAGGCAATGGTCTATGCCAATGGGCGCCAACCACCCGCCCTCGTGGTTCGAGGGCGCTTGCGCGCCACCTCACCATGAGCTACCTCCTCACTCCGCCGAAGTGCAGTGAGCCATATCGAAAAAGAGGCCTGCTCCATCCTCATCCTGAGGCGGGAGCCTCGAGCTTATCGAAGGGCGACCCTTGAAGGACGAGGATGGCCCGACGGACGTGCAGGCTAGCGCAGAACCAGCCGCAACATCGCCTGCGTTTCCCGCAACAGCGGCAGATAACGCTCCGCCATGTCGGCAGCGACGACATAGGCCGCCGGCGCGCCGATATTGATGGCTGCTACCGTCTGCCCGCGATCATTCGCCACCGGAACCGCGATGGAGCAGAGGCCGATTTCCAGCTCTTGATCGATGACTGCGTAACCCTGAGCCCGCACGCGGCGAAATTCAGCCATCAGTTCTTCCGGATCCGTCTTGGTATTCGGCGTGTTGGCTTTGAGCTCCGTGCGGGCAAGCACAGCGCGCGCCTCGCTTTCCGGCAAGGCACTCAGCAAGACTCGACCCATGGAGGCGCAATAGGCGGGAAGGCGGCTGCCGGGAGTGAGATTGATCGACATCACCCGGCGCTGTGACGCCCGGGCGATATAGACGATTTCGGTGCCGTCCAGCACCGAAGCCGAAGCGTTATGACCGGCGCGCTCCGAAAGCTGGTCGAGATAAGGCTGGATGATCGTTGGAAGCGGCGTCGCCGAAAGATAGGCATGGCCAAGTCGCAGGATTTTCGGTGTCAGTGTGAAGAACTTTCCGTCGTAGTCCGCATAGCCGAGTTCGGCGAGTGTCAGCAGCGAGCGCCGCACCGTGGCGCGGTCGAGCCCCGTCAACTTGGAAGCCTCGGCGATCGACAGCTTCTGGTGTGTTTCACCGAAGGCTTCGATTGTTTTCAATCCCTTGGCAAAGCCACTTACGAAATCGCTTTCACGCATAATTTCCCTCCGACTTGGAGATATTGTGCGATATATGAACAAAAGTCAAATAACGCACAAAATATTTGACGCCGATCGCCCGGAGGCGCTTATTTACGGCCAGACGACATGAATATTTTGGGAGGCCTTATGGCGAAGATCGTATCGCTTTCAGAAGCGGTGGCGGAAAATGTGCGAGATGGCGATACCGTCGCCATGGAGGGATTTACCCACCTGATACCCTATGCCGCCGGGCACGAAGTCATCCGCCAAGGTAAAAAGGATCTCTTTCTGATCCGCATGACGCCGGACATTCTCTACGACCAACTGATCGGCGTCGGGGCCGCCCGCGGTATGAAATTCTCTTGGGGCGGCAATCCGGGCGTCGGCTCGCTGCATCGCTTCCGCGACGCCGTCGAAAACCAGTGGCCGCGCCCGCTGGAGATCGAGGAACATTCGCATGCAGCCATGGCCAACGCCTATGAGGCGGGTGCGGCGAACCTACCCTTCGCAATGCTGCGCGGCTATATCGGCGCCGACCTCCCGAAGGTCAATCCGAACATCAAAAACGTGACCTGCCCCTTCACCGGCGAGGTGCTCGCCGCCGTTCCCGCCATCCGCCCGGATGTTACCATCATCCACGCGCTGCGCGCCGACCGGAAGGGCAATGTATTGCTCGAAGGCATTGTCGGCGTGCAGAAGGAAGCAGTGCTTGCCGCCAGACGCTCGATCATCACCGTCGAGGAGATCGTCGAGGAACTGAACCCGCCATCGCCGAATTCGGTCGTGTTGCCGACCTGGGCAGTCACCTCCGTCGTGCTTGTGCCGGGTGGCGCCTTCCCCTCCTATGCGCAGGGCTACTACGCCCGCTCGAACGCGTTCTATATCGCCTGGGATGAAATCGCCCGCGACCGCGGCAGCTTCCAGGCCTGGATCAAGGAGAATGTCATGGAGGCTCGGCCGGAAGACTTCGCCAAATATGCAAAAAAGCATGCCGCGTGAGGAGGCGCACATGACGGATTTTACCCCCACGGAAATGATGACGATAGCCGCTGCCCGCGCGCTCACCAATGACGACGTCTGCTTCGTCGGCATCGGCGCGCCGTCGGCTGCCTGCAATGTCGCACGGCTGACACATGCGCCCGACATTACGCTCATTTACGAAAGCGGCACTGTCGGCACCAAGCCGGATGTGCTGCCTCTGTCGATCGGCGACGGCGAGCTCTGCGATACCGCGCTCTTCACCGTCTCGGTGCCTGAGATGTTCCGCTACTGGCTGCAGGGTGGCCGCATCACGACGGGCTTTCTCGGCGGCGCGCAGATCGACCGGTTTGCCAATCTGAATACCACCGTCGTCGGCCCCTATGATCACCCGAAAGTCCGTCTGCCGGGCGGCGGCGGCGCACCCGAGATCGCCAGCAATTGCGGTCAGATCTTCATCACTATGGCGCTCTCCAAGCGTGGTTTCATCGAAAAGCTGCCGTTCATCACCTCGATGGGCCACGGCGAAGGCGGCAATCATCGCGAGCGGCTTGGCATGAAGACGAAAGGCCCGACTCGGGTTATCACCGATCTCTGCATTCTCGAGCCTGATCCGGTGACCAAGGAGTTGACCGTCGTGTCGATCCATAAAGGTGTCACCCGTGAGCAGGTATCGGAGAATTGCGGCTGGGCGATCAAGTTTGCCGACGAGGTGATCGAGACACCGGCGCCCACCGAAACCGAACTCTCCGTTCTGCGCGACATCAACGCGCGCACCAAGAAAGCACATGAGGCAGCCTGATGACCGAAGCCTTTATCTGTGACTATATCCGTACGCCGATCGGCCGTTTCGGCGGTTCACTTTCCTCCGTCCGCGCCGACGATCTCAGTGCGGTGCCGCTGAAGGCGCTTATTGCGCGCAATGGCTCCATCGATTGGGAAGCGGTCGATGACGTGATTTACGGCTGCGCCAACCAGGCGGGCGAGGATAACAGAAACGTCGCTCGTATGGCGGCGTTGCTTGCCGGCTTGCCGGTTTCGGTTTCGGGCACGACGATCAATCGCCTGTGCGGCTCCGGCATGGATGCCGTCATCACAGCGGCGCGCGCTATTCGCGCGGGCGAGGCCGAACTGATGATTGCCGGCGGCGTCGAGAGCATGTCGCGCGCGCCCTTCGTCATTCCCAAGGCCGACAGCGCCTTTTCCCGCAATGCCGAAATCTACGACACCACCATCGGCTGGCGCTTCATCAATCCCGTGATGAAAAAGCAATATGGCGTTGATTCCATGCCGGAAACCGGTGAGAACGTTGCCGAGGACTACAAGGTCAACCGCGAAGACCAGGACGCCTTCGCCGTCCGCTCGCAGGCAAAAGCCGCGGCAGCACAGGAAAATGGCCGCCTCGGCAAGGAGATCACGGCTGTCACCATTCCTCAGCGCAAGGGCGATCCCATTGTCGTCGCAAAGGATGAGCATCCGCGCGCAACGACGATGGAAGCGCTGGCCAAGCTCGGCACGCCCTTCAAGAAGGAGGGCGGTACCGTGACCGCCGGCAATGCCTCCGGCGTCAATGACGGCGCCGCAGCGCTGATCATCGCCTCGGAAGCTGCAGCAAAGAAATACGGCCTGACACCGATCGCCCGCATCCTCGGCGGCGCTGCCGCCGGCGTGCCGCCGCGAATCATGGGCGTCGGCCCGATCCCGGCATCCCGCAAGCTGATGGCCCGCCTCGGCATGCGTCAGGATCAGTTCGATGTCATCGAGCTCAACGAAGCCTTTGCCTCGCAGGGTCTTGCGGTGCTGCGCGAACTTGGCATTGCCGATGACGATGCCCGCGTCAATCGTAATGGCGGCGCCATTTCGCTTGGCCATCCGCTCGGCATGTCTGGCGCTCGCATCACCGGCACGGCGGCACTGGAACTGAAGGAAACCGGCGGGCGCTATTCGCTCTCGACCATGTGCATCGGCGTCGGCCAGGGCATCGCGATCGCGCTCGAGCGGGTCTGACGGCATCACAGGAATTTGAGGGCGGGCGGCCGGGGTTTTTCCCTGCCGCCCGCTTTTGTTTGCGCCGTATGCATTGCCGGATCGCGACTTCGACTGATATTACCAATGCCAATTACTTTAATCCCTTAGGTTTTTGACATTCAGGAGGAGCTGTCATGGCAGAACTCGCGCAACTACTCGCTTCCATCCGCATCCCCGATCTTGCCGGCAAGCGGGTTTTGATAACAGGCGCATCGACCGGTATCGGCGCGGCCCTTGCCCGAGCCTTCGCCCAGCAGGGGATGAAGGTTGGGATCCATTTCAACGCTAGCCGCGAGCCGGCCGAAAAGCTGGCAGCCGAGATCACCGCCGCTGACGGCCAGGTGCATCTGGTCCAGGGCGATGTCTCGCAGGATGGCGAGACCGAGCGCGTCGTCAATGAGACGGCGGAAGCGTTCGGCGGCCTCGATGGCCTCGTGAACAATGCCGGCGGCATGCTCGGCCGCGTGCCGACCTCGGCGATGACCGACGAACATTATGAGCGCGTGATGAACCTCAACGCCCGCTCGGTTCTCGCAGCTACGCGCGCTGCGCATCCCTATCTCAAGAAGCAGGGCGGCTTCATCATCAACACCACCTCGATTGCCGCCCGCAACGGCGGCGGCAATGGCGCGATCCTCTATGCGGCATCCAAGGGCTTCGTTTCCACCATCACCCATGGCCATGCCAAGGAATTCGTCGCCGACAAGATCCGCGTCAACGCCGTGGCGCCGGGGGTTATCGCCACGCCCTTCCATGAGCGCTATACCAATGAAGAGCAGATGGAGCTGCAGCGCAAGACCATCCCGATGGGCTTTGTTGGCACCTCGGAAGATTGCGTCGGCGCCTATCTCTTTCTCGCTTCACCGACCCTTTCCGGCTACATCACCGGCCAGATCATCGAGGTCAATGGCGGCCAGCTGATGCCCTAACGCGGGACCGGCAATCGACTTTTTGCGCCGGGCAATGGTAACCTCTGCCCGGCGCAGCCGTTTTTTGGCAGCGTGACATCGATGATGGAGCGTACGCGGCATGGCAAAAACGCCCACTCAGGACCTTAAGACCTCCGTGCAGCTGACGCATCCGGAGCGGATCTATTGGCCAGATGACGGCATCAGCAAACAGGATCTTGTCGATTACTATGCGCTTGCCTGGCCGCGAATGGCGCCCTTCGTCGTCGATCGGCCCTTGGCGCTGCTGCGCTGCCCGGATGGCATAAAGGGGCCACGTTTCTTCCAGAAGCATGCCTGGAAGGGCATCAACCTGCATATTGAAGAGATTGCCGATCCCGAGGATAGCGACGGCGAAAAACTATTACGGATCAAAGATTTCGACGGCCTTGTTGCACTGGTCCAATCCGCCGCCCTCGAAATCCATCCGTGGGGTACGACGACAGCGCATTGGGAAAAGCCGGACATGATCATCATGGATCTCGATCCCGGCGACGATGTCCTCTGGAGCGCGGTCATAGCAGCGGCCAAGGAGATAAAGGCGCGATTTGCAAGCATGGGCCTTGCCTCCTTCGTCAAGACCTCGGGCGGCAAGGGATTGCATGTCGTTGCCCCCCTCAAGCCGAAGGCGACGTGGCCGGACGTCAAGGCTGCTGCGGAAGCGATCGCGGACGGCATGAGCGCTGACAATCCCGAAAAATACCTCTCGGTCGCAGCGAAAGCGAAACGGGCCGGCCACATCTTCATCGACTATCTACGCAATGGGCGCGGCAATACCGCCGTCGCGCCTTATTCGACGCGCGCGAGGCAGGGCGCGGCGATCTCGATGCCGCTTGCCTGGGACGAATTGACCGACCGCATTGGCCCATCTTCGTTCACGGTAAAAAATGCCGCTTCACGACTCAAAGAGCGCTCCGCCGACCCTTGGGCGAATTTCTTCGAGGCGGCTGAACCGTTGACGAGTTAACCATATACCAACGGCACCAACGCCGGCGTTTTGGCTTTGTAATCCACATAGGCTTGGCCGAATGTCTCGCTCATCCAGCGCTCCTCAATGCTGACACGACGCAGAATGGCATAGAGCATAAACCCGATCGCGAGCATCGCGCCGATATGGCCGCGGGCAAGCACGGAGCCGATGATGGCGAGCAGCAGACCAGAATAGATGGGATGACGCACGATGGCGTAGGGGCCGGTGCGGATCAGCGCATGATCTTCCTTGACGGTGATCACGCCGCTCCAATTGCGGCCGAGGTGATAACGCGCCCAGACTGCGAAGGCGAGACCGATGACGGTCAGCGCCGCGCCGATGCCGTAATAGGTCAGATTTTGCGGCACCAGCCTGAATGACAGGGGACCAAGCCAGGATGGCCGCACCACCAGCAGAAAGGCGCCGATCCAAATGGGTACGGTGTTCGACAGCCGCGACAACGGATCCTCGCTCCGCGTCGTCTTCTTAACGCGGAACGATGCGACAAACCAGATCAGTGCCCAGATGCCCCAGCAGACCGGCAGGAATAGGGTCAGCAATGTTGCTTCGCTCATGCCGCATTCTTATCCAGTTCGGGATAATGCCGGAAGATACCATCTTCGTTAAAGGGAATACGGCGGTCCGATTTGAGATAACCGGAGATGTTCGGCCGTTTAACGACTGCATCGTGCAGGGCGGCCAGATGCGGATATTGGATGGCCAGTAGTGACGTCGCCCGCGGGAAGGCGTATCGCAATCCCTCGAACACCTGGAACAACGACAGATCAACATAGGTTAGCCGGTCGCCGAATATGTGCGCCGGTCCTTGCGGATTTTGCCGCAGGACGCGTTCGAAATGGCCGAGGTATTTCGGCATGCGGTTATCGATGAACTCGGCGGCACGGGCCTTGGCCTCCTCCTTCTGCTCCTCATAATATTTCGAGGTAGCGATCGGGTGGTGCGTATCGTGCACTTCGGCAACAAAATCGGTGATCGTCAACTGCAGGCCGTTCACGACATGGCGCAAACCGTGATCCTCTGGTGTGAGACCAAGTTTCGGCCCGAGATACATCAGGATATTGGCGACATGAGAGATGATGAGATCGCCGTCTTTCAGGAAAGGCGGAGCAAAGGGTATATGCGGCTCGGATTTACTCTTCATCACGGCTAACATCGCCCGAATGCCCTGGTCTTCGCCCGCGGGACCGCGGCTGACATCGATATAGTCGGCGCCGGCTTCCTCGAGCGCCAGACGTACAAATTCGCCACGGCCCTGGATGCCGTCCCAGTAATAAAGCTCATAGGGCATTCAAAAATCCTTCCGTCCCATATGCCGCATCTATTTCGGTTCGCGGCCAAAATCCTTGCGCAACTCGTCCTTGGCGGCTTCGAGCGTCTCTCTCTGCCGCTTGCTGAGATGGCTACCGGCGCGATTGATGTAGAAATTTAGCATCGACATGGCGGAACGGAAGGGGCTGGATTTACGACGATCGCTCGCTTCCGCGGAATGTTTAAGGGAATCGGCGATGGTCTTGGGATCTTGCGATTTGAAGACGCCATTTTCCAGATCCAAGGCATCGCTGTTCTCAGTGACCTCGTGTGACCATTTCTTCTTCTGGGGCCGGGCCATAGTGGACTCCTTTTCCCAAAAACGCGTCGTTAATGATGAGCACGTTGCTCGCTACGCTTGCGGGTCACGGCAGCCTTCTTTGCCGATGCCGAACGTTCGCTTGCGGGGCGACTTGCGGAGGCCTTGCCTCCAATCCGTCCGCCTTTTTCCGAGGACTCGTGGCTTTCTGAATGACCTCTGCTCGAGCCGGATTTCTTGCCGCCGCCGCTTTCCTTGTTTACTGTCGCCCAAGCCCGGCGTTCGGCTTCTTCGTTGGAAACTCCACGACTTTCGCAGCCTTCCTCAATATGTTCAGCCTTGCGCTTCTGCTTGTCGGTATATGCGGATTTGTCTCCTCGTGGCATGATTTTTCTCCTCATTGCACTTGAGAAAACCAACCCATCGCCATGGAAAAAGTTCCGATCTTATCGGGAAGGCGGCGCTCAGTTCGAGACGTCCGGAAGCGACGGACGCGCCGCTGCGTGTGCATCATCCGCCGATGCCGGAAACATGATGCCGACAGAGCGGTCGATGACAAGGATCAGAGCCAGCGCTGCAAGGAGATAGAGGATCGCGAGAATAAGGAGCGATGTCATGAAATCACGTCGACGCAGCCGTGAAGCAGCAGCCTGCCACAACAACAGTCAGAACTAAGACTTCCACGTGATCCATATGATTATTGTTCATGGCGAAGCTCCCACTTCATCCACTACCATCTATGTGTGACATCTATTCCGGCGCGACGCGTAATTTACCGAAATTCTTGCGAAATTTCCCGCCGCGGCCGCCATAAAGACGATGGCCCGATGCTCAACACCGGGCCAGCCCATTGGTCGACTGTGGCATCAGCCGCAAAGCTCACCTCAAATCTTCGCGTCGAGAGCTTTTTTCGACGCCCGCTTCGTCACGGCCTTCACCGCCGCATCGCTGACCACCGAGGTCAAGGCATCAGCCGCCTTACGCTTTGCCTTGGGTTTGACGTCGATCTTCTCGTCCTTGCCAATGCTTTTCTCAAGCGCAATGCGCTCCTTGCTCGCCTGTTCCCAGTGAACCGTATCGCGGCCGGAAGGATATCCTTCTTCCTCCCAGATGGCATAGGCGCGCTTTTGGATCCATTCGTCCCGAGGTTCCAACATTGCTGTTCTCCGTTCGCATCATTGACCATGGTTGATGAAAAATGTCCGTTCTTGAAACGCGGACTTTCACGCCACTGAGCAGCCGATATGCCGGCCCGAGGGGTCACGGAGAAAACTCTCCGTATCTCAACGCTCAAGTGACGGCAGGCGCTTCGCACGAAAAATGCGAGGTAGCGTGATGAACGATAGCGAAGCGACCGAACCACCAATATGACGACAGCGCGACCGTCGTTCAATTAAAAATATCTAATACACAGCCTTTCCACACACAGCCTTCCTTCGGACGGATCGGGAATTGATACAGCGGTCGATTGCAGCTTTCACGGGCAAAGTTATACTCCCCCCATGTTCGACCTCGTGATCGCCCATTGGGGCCAAATCCTCGCTGTGCTGTCCGTCGCCATGGGGGCGGCAGCCGCCATTCATGCGGCGATGACGAAGGAGGAAGTTCGCGCCGCGATCGGCTGGGTCGGCGTCATAATCCTCTCGCCCATTGTCGGGGCGCTGCTCTATGCTGTGGCCGGCATCAACCGCATCCGCCGCGCATCGCTGAGCTCACAGCGCAACGTCCTGTTCCAGAAAGATGCGAAGGGGGTGCTCGCGAGCTTCGACGCCCAGGGCGATATCGTGCGCAGAATCTTTGGCGAGCGCTTCGGATCCATGAAAACGCTTGGCGACCGCGTGGCGCGCTATCCGATGAGCACCGGCAACACCATCGAAATGCTGGAGAGCGGCGATGCAGCTTACGCTGCGATGAAAGCCGCTATCGACGGCGCAGAGCGCAGCATCCTGCTGGAAACCTATATTTTCGACCGCGATCCAATCGGTCTGCGCATTGCCGACTCGTTGATCGCGGCCGTCAAGCGCGACGTCAGCGTGCGGGTGCTGATCGATGCCGTCGGTGCGCGCTATTCGGTGCCGAGCATCATGGGTTATCTGAGAGAAGGCGGCGTTCAGGTGGACGTATTCAACGGCAATGTCATCATGGGGCTGAGACTGCCCTATGCCAACCTGCGTACCCACCGCAAGATCCTTGCCATCGATGGTCGCATTGCCTTTACCGGCGGAATGAATATCCGCCAGGGTTTCACCAGAGAATTCGCCAGGGATCATTGCGCTCGCGACACGCATTTCTGCGTCACCGGTCCCGCTGTCGCCGATCTCTTCAATACCGCCGCCGAAGACTGGCGTTTTGCCACCGGCGAGGTGCTGAGCGGTGATCATTGGCGGATTGCAACGCCGGCAAACGAGCCCGGCGCTCCGGTCTTTATGCGCGTCATTGCCTCCGGCCCTGACCGCAGCGTCGAGACGAACCACAAGATGCTGATCGGCGCATTCTCGGTCGCCCACACCTCCATCCGCATCATGTCACCCTATTTCCTGCCGGATCGCGAGTTGATCAGCGCCTTGGTGACAGCGGCAAGACGCGGCGTCGAAGTAGACGTCATCGTACCGGCCGCCAATAATCTTGTGCTTGTCGACCGCGCAATGACCGCACAATTCGACCAGATGCTGAAGGATTATTGCCGCATCTGGCGCGCAGACGGCCCTTTCAATCATTCGAAGCTGCTGGCGATCGACGGCACCTGGGCCTATGTCGGCTCCTCCAATCTGGACCCGCGTTCACTGCGGCTGAACTTCGAGGTCGATCTGGAGGTAGTAGACCGCGGCTTTGCCGGCGCAATCGACGCGCATATCGGCGCGATCCTCGAAACGGCCACCCCGGTCCAACTTGGCAAGCTGCGCGCACGCCCCTTCATCGTCAGGCTGATCGAAAAGATCCTGTGGCTCGGTTCGCCCTATTTATAAACAGAATGGCGCTGCCCATATTTCTAGAAACAAGCCTTTTCACATGACAAGGCCGGCAATCAGTCCATATACTCCTAAAGACCTAGCTCGGCGGACTTTGGCAACTGAAACGGTCGACGGACAAATGCGGAAAAAAAACGAAAGTCTCCGTTCAAGCATTTTCGAGACCTTGAAGAACAGAAAGAAGTCCCGGGCGGCGCATGGCGGAGAACGGACGCGTCCGGAAGGCACATTGATTGCCTCTTACAATGTCCACAAATGTGTCGGCGCCGACCGCCGCTTCGATCCTGAGCGGATCAGCCGCGTTATCCATGAAATCGACGCAGACGTCATCGGGCTGCAGGAGGCCGACACCCGCTTCGGTGAGCGCACCGGCCTGCTCGACCTGCACCGGCTCGAGCGTGAAACCGGCCTTATTCCGGTGCCGGTGGCCGGCGCCACCAAAGCACATGGCTGGCATGGCAATGTCGTGCTGTTCAAGCAGGGAACGGTGCGCGATGTGCACCAGATCAACCTTCCGGGGCTAGAACCTCGCGGCGCGCTCCTTGCCGAAATCGAACTCGCCCGCGGCGGAGTGCTCAGGATCATCGCCGCCCATCTCGGACTGCTGCACCGTTCGCGTGCCCAGCAAACACGTCTGATCGCCGAGCTGATGAGCAGCGACAACGAGACGCCGACTGTTTTGCTCGGCGATCTCAACGAATGGCGGCTCGGCGACCGCTCGTCGCTGAACACCTTCCAGGCCGCCTTCGGCCCTTTGCCGCCGGCCGTACCGAGCTTTCCCTCCACACTGCCCCTGCTGGCGCTGGACCGCATCATGGCCAATCGCCGCGGGCTGATCTCGACGGTGGAAGTTCATGACTCGCCACTGGCGCGTGTCGCTTCGGATCATCTGCCGATCAAGGCGGTCGTCAGTCTGAAGACGCTCAGGGCCGAGACAGAAGCGCGCGCCAAATCCGCTTGAAATCGGAAATGCCATCTAATTTGTGCCACCTCGTCCAGTAGTCTGTCCGATCGTGGAAACGCGGACACAGGCAAAGGTGCGTGGCAATCTATTTGATAATTAAAGCTATGGTCCTTAGCGTGAATTTTGGAGCAAAGCTTGTTCTGGCCTCCCAATAGGCTATCGGGCACCAATCTGCGCGACGACCCGATCAATAAAAATGAGGACTTCGCCAAGTACCAAGAATGCCACGCCTAATAGAGCCATATTGATCAAGGTAGCTTGAAGACCAATGTCGCCCACATCCAGAAAGGGATAGGGATAAAATCCAGACAAATAGCCATGTACAAGCGAGTATACGGAGTAGATTGCCGGAAAGGAAAGCCACCAGAGCGCATCGCGCGGTACAAGCTTACCCCGCTCCACTAGAAATATCCAATCCAGCGCGCTGAGCGCAGGGATGCAGTAGTGGAGCATCTGATCTCCTCGCAATTGCCAACCGCTCGGATGCCAGACCGCCCTCAGCATCCAGGCATAGACACCGCCCGCAATTCCGACATAGATGAGTAAAGCGGTTTTTGTAGACGAGCGGCTGGCCCATCGCCCAATCACGGATGACGGCGTGAATTCCGACGACAGCAATACAACAACAAGAAGAATGTTGGCCTGGATCGTAAAATAACTCAGAAAATTGGTTGTTAGTCTCAACCGTGTAACATGCACCGCAGGAATAATCGCCATATACGAGATCGTGATACCGGACAGCGCCAGGAAAATGATCATCCAGCGATAGAAGCGGACTGAACTTTTCATGAACTCCATAAACTCGCGAAATTTGTTAATTACTGCGAACGTCGGCAAGAAGGGCCGTCCCGCAGACCATCCGGGTTGACTCGGTGGGGCTGTCTCTAGCGCATCAGCGCGAGAATCGGAACTATATCCGGCGTCGTTATCCGGAGCTACCGGTAGGGGAATTCCCCTTCCGGACAGACCGGAGGGGGATCGGCGTGTATTGACTGGCGGATCGGGAGGGGCCCGCTGAGTACGCTGGAACCAGTCCTACTCGTAAAAATCTGGCAGCAGGCCGCCGGCGAGTAGGCCCGCCGATCGCCATCGGACCCCGTGTGGCAAAGCCGAACGTTATTCCGGAGGATATCGCCTACAGGCGCCGTCTAGACACGACATTGCCGCTTATGCGTCAGGTTGACGCCAGCTGATCGTGATCCAAGCGCTGATGGCGCCTGATTTATTGTCTAGACCCGGCGCAAAGTATTTAAGTGCGCAATAGCTTGGTGAAGCTCCCGCACCGCTGACGCTGCTTTTCGAGTGTATTGAAAGACAAAAGGACTTCTGCAAAATGCCCGATAAATTCGACTGGCACCATCGGTCCAGGAAACGGTTCGCAGCGGCGTTGGTGATGGCGACCCTCTCTGTGCCACATATGGTTAAGGCGGCGGAAGTCACGGACTGGCAAAGTGAGTGGTCTGCCGGGCAGGTCGCCGAACCGGTACCTTATTGCAAGTTCTCTTGGGACAGTGGCACGGGACGTGCGGTCGAGTTCGATTACGGTCCGGATAAAGTCGCCTGGATCGTCACCGATGCTGGCTGGAAGCTGCCGAAAGCGGATGGAGTTAAGGTCTCGATCGTCGGTCGCAAAGCCACATGGCACGTCACTGCAAGAGCGCTCGATCAGACAAGTGTCCTTCTTTCCAGCGCGCCGGAAGATGCGCAGACGACCAAAGACATCCTTCGGCATGCAATGGCGGGCATGGCAGACGTCGAACTTCGGTTTCCGGCATCAAGTCGAAGCTGGCTTGTCCCCCTCTCTCGGATCTACCCGATGCACTCGACTTTCGCAGATTGCCTCGCACATCTCTCGGTCTCGCCTCCCGCGGGTTCGGATAGCAATGCCGGAAGTCCCTTCTGATTGCGTACATCTGATTTCTGATGCTTGGTAGAAGGCGTTTTCGCCGAGCATCCTGTGCTTGAAAAACAGATGCCGAATGAATTTTTAAATGCTTCGAAGCTTGCGAGCATTATCTGTTCGGTCATTAGGCATCCCCCGCATCAGAATTCCTCCCATTCGTTTGTCATTGCAGCAATAGCAGTCCTTCCACCAAAGGCTTCGGTATAGCTCGACGATCAGGATGAGACGCGAGCGACAATCTGAGGTTCTTCCGCAACTTTGGTGCAGGCGGCGAGATTCCGCTTGGATGGCGAGCACGCGGTGGTGCTGGCTTGAGCAAGCGTATGCCCGCTATCGCCCGGACTTTCGTCTGATTTCGGTCAGACCAAAGTCCAGCCGCTTCCCGACCGAAGCCTCAAAAAAGGAACAAGCGCAACAGCCACGCTGTTTATCTACAGTTCCGCTACCCGCGGACAATCTGGAAACCAAAGGAGATTCTGATGAAAACGAGAGTCTTTGGTATCGCAGCCATCTCCCTTGCTTTGGCGAGCGGGTATGCCTTTGCCCAATCTTCGACCGTTAACGGCGCCGCAGGCGGGGCCGTCACGGGAGCGATCGTAGGTGGCCCGGTAGGAGCCGCGGTCGGCGGCGTCGCAGGCGCCATTGTCGGCACGGCTATAGATCCGCCACCGCAGAGGGTCGTGACCTATGTGCAGGAGCAGCCGATACCGGATGATACGGTTGTTGTTCGGTGTTGTTGTTCGGCAAAAGGTCGTGGTCGGCCATCCGTTGCCTGCATCGGTCGTGTTAACACCTGTTCCGCATAACCGCAGATATGCATACGCTGTGGTCAACCACGAACGCGTCATCGTCGAGCCGCGCTCGCGCAGGGTCGTCGAGATTCTCGAGTGACGCACCGGGAGAGTGCTCGGCACTCTCCAATCATTTCCGACAACCAGGGCACAGTGATCTCCGCGCCTAAAGGGCGCCGAGCGCCGAAACTGCGTCCCTAATGGAGAAGCACAATGAAGAGACTTCTTATCTCATGCCTTATCGCAATGGGCGCACTGACGGCAACAGCACTGCCGACTTACGCTCAATCCGTGACGATCACCACCGACGGTGGCTATGATTATCGCCATTACGATCCCTACTACCACTACGGAGATCGCTATTACGGCGACCGCTATCGCTATCGAACCATGTATCGCGACTCGGATGACTACCGTTATGGCCGCTGCATGACCAGGAGGGTCGCGTTTCACCACTATGGCCGGCTGGTCGTGAAGGAAACGCGCTATTGCCGCTGAGGGCAATCCAAATGACGGCCGCAACGTGATAGTCGATCCGGCGACATTCACGATTATCTATGTCATCGAGGCGTCACGCCGGTTTCTCGGCACGCTGGCCGCCGCAGGTGCCATTCCGTTTTCAGTGACGACACTCGAAACGGAATCGCTTGCGGCAAAGCGAGAAGCGCTCCCCGAAGTGGAGATTTATCTTGCCTATAGAAATGCAGCGGCGATCGACGGCGCGGGCGGCGTCTTCAGCCGCCGCGGCGGGCCATCCGGGAGGCCTGTACCGATGGGAATTTCACGGAAACTATCCGTATCAATCCTTCAGCCGGTACTGCTCCAATGCGTCACGGTTAATTTCGATGCCGAGACCGGGGCCGTCCGGAATGGCGACGACACCGTTCACATGCTCCAATGGCTTTGTCAAAACAGCCTGGCGGAACGGATTGTGGGTGCGGTCGAATTCCAGGATCGGAGGCCGGCCGTTGCGACGCGGCGGATCCGGGGGAAGAGCCGCGATGAATTGCAGGCTGGCAGCGATCGCTACGCCCGTTCCCCAGACGTGGGGCACGAGACGCACCCCATGTATGGCAGCCATATCCGCAATGCGCCGCATTTCGCTAAACCCGCCCGTGCCGCAAATATCGGGCTGGATGATATCGACGGCACGGGTTTCCAGCGGCTCGCGCATGCCGAAGCGGCCATGCCAGGTCTCGCCGCCTGCAACCGGGATCGGCTGGCCGGCGCGCACCGCGCGATAGGCGCTGAGCTGTTCTGGAATGACCGGCTCCTCGAACCAATCGACGCCGTATTCCGCAACGGCCTCACCGACCGTACAGGCTTCCAGCGCGTCATAGCCATGATTGGCGTCGATCATCAGCCGGATACTCGGACCGATCGCCTCGCGCACGGCGCGGATGACGGCGATATCCTGATCGACATCGAAGCCGATCTTGATCTTCACCGCATGGAAGCCCTGCGCAACATAGGCGGCGGTTTCAGCGGCGATATCGGAGACCGGGTCGACGCCGTCCTTGCGGAAGGAGCCGGTGGCGTAGGCCTTCACATCTTCGCGGAAGCGGCCGCCGAGCAGGCGCGACACCGAAATGCCGTGATGTTTACCCTTGATGTCCCAGAGCGCGATATCGATACCGCTGAGCGCCGTTACAGTGAGCCCGCGCTGGCCCTGGTCGCGCAGGAGATTGTAGAGTTCGAGCCAGATGACTTCCGTGTCGCGCGGATCGCGTCCGAGAAGGCGAGGGGCGTAGGCTTTCACGACCGCGGCATTCGGACCGGCCGGGCCAAGGCATTCGCCCCAGCCGATCGTGCCGTCATCGCAGACGATTTCGACAAGGCAATGTTGGCGACGGTCGAAGCGCATGGAGGCGCTTTCGAAGGCGTGATCCAGCTTATGGTCAAGCAGATGGGTGTGGACAGCTGAGATTTTCATGGGCGGTACGGCCTGATCAGATCATCGAGCATGGCGACTTCCTGTTCGGTCAGGTCGGTCAGTGGCGGGCGAACCGAACCGGCATCGAAGCCGAGCAATCGGACGCCAGCCTTGATGGCCGACACCGCATAGCCCTTCTGGCGATTGCGGATGTTCATGAAGGGATAGAAGAAATCAACCAGCAGCTTGTTGGTCGCCGCCGTGTCGCCGGCGCGCAGTGCTTTGTAGAAGTTCTGCGCCAGGGCCGGCACGAAGTTGAAGACGGCCGAGGAATAGGTGGTAACCCCCGCGCCGAGATAGGCATCGGCGAACAACTCGGCCGTCGGCATGCCGCCGAGATAGGTCAGCCGCTCGCCCATCGTCGCAGTGATCTTGCGCACCAGGCCGATATCGCCGGAACCATCCTTGAAGCCGACTAGGTTCGGGCAGGCATCGCAGAGCCGAGCAAGCGTTTCGGCCGTCAGGATGGAGTTGTCGCGATTGTAGACCATGACGCCGATCGAAACGGCGTCGCAGACCGCCTTGATATGCTGGAACATGCCGTCCTGCGGCGCGTCGATCAGGTAGTGCGGCAGAAGCAGGATGCCGTCTGCGCCGGCTTTCTCCGCCGACTGCGCGATCTGGACGGCGATACGCGTGCCATATCCGCAGCCTGCGACGATCGGCGTATCGCCGGCGGCGGCCTTTGCAGCGCTGACGATGGCAGGGATTTCATCCGGCGCCAGCGAGAAGAATTCGCCGGTGCCGCCGGCGGCGAAAAGCACGCTTGCCTTGAAGCCCGAAAGCCAGCCGACATGATCGCTATAGGCAGCGCGATTGAAACCGCCGTCTTTGCCGAACGGCGTCACAGGAAAAGACAAGAGCCCGGCGCCAAGCGCGGCCTTGAGAGCTAACGGGTCCATGGACACGAGGATCCTCCAAAATCCGTAGGAATTGATGGGAACATAGAGGACATATGATAACAGTCAATCTCTTATCATATATCTAGATTCAAGATCCTTTTCGGATAAGGTTGCGATACCGCTGCTGACTGCCCTTCAGATGCAGTCGCATCGCCTCACGTGCGCCGTGTTCATCGCGATCCGATATGGCTTCGGCGATGCGTCGGTGTTCGGCCTGGATCTGCGCCAGATAATCGGCGGAAGCGGTTTCGTCCGGCTGATCCAGGAGGAAGGAGCGGGGAATTATCTTCCTGCCCGTCAATTCCAGAAACTCGCGGAAGCGCGGATTGTTCGTCGCGTCGGCAATGGCGAGATGAAACTCGAAATCGGCTTCCGACGTCGCAATGCGACGCTCCATCGCACGGTCGACATCCTCGAAACGCTCGATGATCGCCTCATCTTGCGCAGGGGAGCGGCGGGCGGCGGCGAGGCCGGCAGCCTCGGTTTCCACCGCAGCACGCAGTTCCAGCATCTCGATGATGGAGGAAATCCGCCCGGGATCGGTCTCCAGCAAGCCGGTAGGAGGAAAGGGCCTCGCATTGCGGACGAAGACGCCGACGCCGTGGCGCACCTCGACCAACCCATCGGCGCGCATCGATGCGATCGCTTCGCGAATGACGGTGCGACTGACCTTATATCGTTCGGTGAGGCCGCTTTCGCTCGGCAATTTTTCGCCAAGCTTCAAGGCGCCGCCGAGAATTTCCTGTCGCAATTGCTGGCCGACGACATCCACCAGGTTGCGCCGGCCCGCCCGCCGTCCGTCACGCTCCTTGGTCTTGATCGCTGCAGCCCGCCGCATTCCGACATCCCCATGTTTCGAACATGAAGATTACAGATATATGATGACGAGTGGAAGCCTATATTATAAGTTCTGCCCCGATGATACCGATATGGGAGAAAACCATGCTGAAAACTCTATTGATGACGGGTGCTGCCGGCGGCGTTGGCCAGGCACTGAGGCCACTTCTTTCGCAGATCGCCGAGACCGTCGTACTCTCGGATATTGCCCCGATCGACGATCTGCGCCCGAACGAACGCTTCGTTGCCTGCGATCTCGCTGACCGCGGCGGCGTCGAAGCACTGGTCAAAGGCGTCGACGGCATTATCCATCTTGGCGGGATTTCCCTGGAAAAGCCCTTCGATCTGATCCTGCAGGGCAATATCGTCGGCCTATACAATCTCTACGAAGCTACCCGTGCCGCCGGCAAGCCGCGTATTATCTTTGCCAGCTCCAACCACACGATCGGCTACTATCGCCGCGACGAGCGCATCGACAACACCGTGCCGACACGTCCGGATTCGCTCTACGGGGTCTCGAAGGTTTACGGCGAAGCCTTGGCGAGCCTTTATTTCGATAAGTTCGGTCAGGAGACATTGTCAGTGCGCATCGGCTCGTGCTTCCCTGAGCCGCGCAATCCGCGCATGCTGGCGACATGGCTCAGCGCCCGCGATCTGCTGACGCTTTGCGACCGCGCCTTCGAGACCCCTCGGCTCGGACATACGATCGTCTACGGCGCCTCGGACAATGACGAGCAATGGTGGGACAACCGCAACGCCGCCTTCCTTGGTTGGAAGCCGCAGGACAGCTCTTCGCCCTGGCGCGCGCAAGTGCTGGCGAACGCTTTGCCGGAAGACCCGAATGACCCAGCCGTCATCTATCAAGGCGGTGGCTTTGCCGCAGCCGGCCATCCGGAAGACTGAGGTTAAGCGGAGTAAGCAACGAAGCCGGGACGGCGATCCGCTCGCAATATCTCAGTCGCCGTTTCGGAACAATCTCCAGCGCGTCGGCCTGAAAGCGATGCGATTGCGGTCAAGCGCGCCGGCTTTGTCCGGCGGCAGCTCGATTTCGATTTGCTCATGATTGGCGCCGATATTCATTTCGATATGGCGAGTGCCTGCAACGCGGCGGGTGGCGGTCAACAGTCCGGCGATGCAACCGCCGTCGCCGTCGCGAAGCTCGATATCATGCGGGCGAAAATAGAGATAGGCTCCGCCGTCGCGTTCGTGCGGTGTGCTTAGCCCGAGGGGTCGATCCTCGAACCAGATTTCGCCGCTGGAAATGCGCACCTTCACGCGGTTGGATTGTCCGATGAAACCGTAGACGAAGGGCGAATTAGGTGTGTCGTAGATTTCGTCCGGCGTCCCGATCTGCTCTATTGCGCCCTTATTGAGCACGACGACACGGTCAGCCAGTTCCAGTGCCTCTTCCTGATCGTGGGTGACAAAAACGGTGGTGTGGCCGGTGCGGTCGTGAATTTCGCGCAGCCACTTGCGCAAATCCTTGCGCACCTGTGCGTCGAGTGCTCCGAAGGGTTCGTCCAGAAGCAGCACGTTAGGCTCGACCGCCATGGCGCGCGCAAGCGCCACACGCTGCCGCTGGCCGCCGGACAGCTGCGCCGGATAGCGCTTCTCGAGGCCGTTGAGCTGCACCAACTCCAGCAGTTCAACGGCGCGACGATGAATTTCGGTGCGGGAAGGGCGGCGCGATGGAGAGCGCACCTTCAGGCCAAAGGCGATATTATCCAGCACCGTCATATGGCGGAACAACGCATAATGCTGAAACACGAAGCCGATGTTGCGCTGCTGCACCGTCTTCTTCGATGCATCTTCGTCACCGAAGAAAATCTGCCCCTCGGTCGGAGTTTCTAACCCGGCGATCAAGCGCAGCAGCGTCGTCTTACCTGAGCCGGAAGGGCCGAGGAGCGCGATAAGTTCACTAGAGCGGATATCCAGGGAAACATCATTCAACGCCGGAAAGCGGCCGAATTCCTTGCGCAGGTTTTGAACGCGAACTTCCATTAACAATTCCTTCAGTGACGCCGGCTGGCTGCGATTTCTTCGCTATAGCGCATTTCCAGCAGCGTCTTCAGTATGAGTGTCACAAGGGCGAGCAGGGCGAGAAGCGTGGCAACCGCGAAAGCTCCCGAAAAATTATATTCATTATAGAGAATCTCGACCTGCAACGGCATGGTGTTGGTTTCACCGCGAATATGGCCGGAGACGACGGACACTGCGCCGAACTCGCCCATGGCGCGGGCGTTGCAAAGGAGAACGCCGTAAAGCAGGCCCCATTTGATGTTCGGCAAGGTCACATGCCAGAAGGTCTGCCAGCCATTGGCCCCGAGCGACAGTGCCGCTTCCTCGTCCGCATTTCCCTGCTCCTGCATCAGCGGGATCAATTCGCGGGCAACGAAGGGGAAGGTGACGAACATCGTCGCAAGCACCAGACCGGGAACCGCGAACAGGATCCGGATGCCATGACTCTGCAACCACGGCCCCAGAACGCTGTTCGAGCTGAACAGGAGCACGAAGACCAGGCCAGATATCACCGGCGACACGGAAAACGGCAAATCGATCAGAGTCGTCAGGAACGCCTTGCCCTTGAACTCGAATTTGGCGATCGCCCAGGCCGCGGCAATACCACAGACGAGGTTCATCGGCACGCTGATGCCGGCAACGATCAACGTCAGCCGGATGGCGGCAAAGGTCTCGTCATCCACCAAGGCGTTGAGGAACTCCTCGGCACCCTTGCGGAACGCTTCGACAAAGACGGCGGCAAGCGGCATCAGCACCATCAACGCCAAGAAGGCGAGCGAGATGACGACGAAGGTCCAGCGCGCGAGCTTGCTCTCGGTAATCACGGAATGAACCGTGTCGGATGAGGAAACGGACTCATGCGCCATAGCCGTACCTCTTTCTGCTCCAGGATTGCGTGAGGTTGATGACCAAGAGCATGACGAACGAGATGACCAGCATCATGGTCGCAATCGCCGTCGCCGCTGCGTAGTTGTATTCCTCAAGTCGGATGACAATGAGCAATGGCGCGATTTCGGAGATATAGGGCTTGTTACCGGCGATGAAGATCACCGAGCCGTATTCGCCAGCCGCACGCGCGAAAGCCAGAGCGAAGCCGGTCAGGGCGGCCGGAGCCAGGCCCGGCAACAAGACGCGGGTGATCGTCTGGAAGCGGTTTGCTCCGAGCGTCGCAGCTGCTTCTTCCACTTCGCGGTCAATCTCTTCCATGACCGGCTGCGCCGTGCGCACGACGAAGGGCAGGCCGACGAAGATCAACGCGATGATGATACCGGCCGGCGTGAAAGCGATCGTGATGCCGAGCGGCGCAAGAAACTGACCGATCCAGCCATTAGGGGCGTAGAGCGTCGTCAGCGCAATGCCGGCGACGGCGGTCGGCAAGGCGAAGGGCAGGTCGACCATGGCGTCGATGATGCGTTTGCCGGGGAAGCGGTAGCGCACCAGCACCCAGGCAAGGATCAGCCCGAACACCGCATTGACGATGGCGGCAATGAATGCGCCGCCGAAGCTCATGCGGAGTGCGTAAAGCGTGCGAATATCGAGCGCAATGGCCCAAAACTTGGACCAGCCGAGAGAGCTGCTCTTCCACAGCAATCCCGAGAGCGGGATGAGAACGATCAGGATGAGCCAAGTCAAGGTAACGCCGAGCGCCAATCCGAAGCCCGGAATGACACTCGGCTGCCTAAACCGCCACCGTTTGCGGATTATCGCATGCATACAGAGTTATTGTCCCGGCTTGTACATCTGATCGAAGATGCCACCATCATCGAAGAACTTCGGCTGAGCTTGGGACCATCCGCCGAAATCGTCAATCGTTGCCAGCTTCAAACTCGGGAACCGAGCAATATCCTTGGGGTCGGCCACTTCTGGCTTGATCGGTCGATAGTAGTGCTTGGCCGCGATCTTCTGACCCTCATCGGAATAGAGATAGTTCAGATAGGCTTCGGCAACCTTGCGGGTGCCCTTGGCGTCGGCATTGGCTTCGACGACCGCAACCGGCGGGTCAGCGCGGATCGAAACAGAAGGCGTCACGATCTCGAACTTATCGGGGCCGAGTTCTTCGAGAGAAAGATAAGCCTCGTTCTCCCAGGCGAGCAGAACGTCGCCGAGACCGCGCTGGACAAAGGTCGTGGTCGCGCCGCGGGCACCGGTATCGAGCACCGGCACATGCTTCAGCAACTGCGTGACGTATTCCTGCGCCTTGGCGTCGTCGCCGCCATTGGCCTGCTTAGCCCAGGCCCAGGCTGCCAGGATGTTCCAGCGAGCGCCGCCTGACGTCTTTGGGTTCGGCGTGACTACCTGAACGTCGCCCTTGACCAGATCCGACCAATCCTTGATGCCCTTCGGATTGCCCTTGCGCACGAGGAAGACGATGGTCGACGTGTAGGGAACGCTATTGTTTGGGAACTTGGTCTTCCAGTCGGCCGGAATTTTTTTCGTCGCCTTGGCAATGGCGTCGATGTCGCCTTCCAGTGCCAGCGTCACAACATCGGCGTCAAGGCCATCGATGACCGAGCGCGCCTGGGCGCCGGAGCCGCCATGCGAGGCCTTGATGTTGATGCTTTCACCGGTATCCTTCTTCCACTTCGCGGCAAAGGCTTCGTTGAAATCCTTGTACAATTCGCGCGTCGGATCGTAGGAAACGTTGAGAAGCGTCTTATTCGCGGCCCATGTCGGCGCCACCGCTGTAAGCGAAAAACTGCCAATCAGAACTGCGGCGGCGAGAAGCCTCGAAAGCTTTATCGTCTGCATGGTGACCTCCTTCGTTGTCCCTAAACCCTATCAACTTGGTCGTATAAAGTAACGAAGATTGTTCCCGACTGCCGCAATTACATAGAACGGCATCCCATAGAATCAAGGAAAGTGAAATCTCATTCTCGCGCTTCGGCCACCGTCCGCCGACACCGCATCAGCAGATCGAGTCGGTCATGAAAACGGAATAGAGTTCGTCGGCACTTTTTGCCTGACGCATGGCGGTCAACACGCCTTCCATTCTAAGCCGTCTGGCGATGGCCGCAAGCACGTTAAGATATTCGCTGCGGCCATTTTCAGCAAACAGCAGCACGAAGGCCAGATCGGTTGGAACGTCGTCGATCGCCTCGAAATCGACCGGATGGCTGAAGCGAACCATCAGCCCACGCGGTCTCGTCATCCCGATGATCGCCGCGTGCGGAACGGCGATGCCGTTGCCGATTCCGGTCGTCCCAAGCTTCTCCCGCGCTTCCAGCGCCCGCAGAACCAAGCTTTCGTCGAGGCCGAGGCAATGAGCCGCTTTCGACGACAAAAGCTGCAAGGCGCGCCACTTGGTCGGCGCAGAGAGGCCGACGAAGACGTGCTCGGGCAGGATGATGGTGGAAAGGTCCATGGTCACTCTCACGCTCGGACATCGGTAGTTTTGGCAGGGCTCTGCGTCGCCGGCCTCTCGATAAGGACGGCGATCGTGCAAATCATGGGTTCGGGGCTTCAGTCCGGCTCGCGCAGGCGATAGCCGACGCCGGTCTCCGTGGTGATGTATTGCGGTTGATCCGGAATCTGTTCGACCTTCTGCCGGAGTTGTCGGACGTAGACGCGCAGATACTGCACATCCGCCGCCGGACCCCAGACCTGCTTCAACAGGAACTGATGCGTCAGTACCTTACCGGCATGCTGCGCCAGCACCCGCAGGATGTCGTATTCCTTCGGTGAAAGCTTCACTTCCTTGCCGTCGACCTTGACTATGCGCTTGACGAGATCGATCGAAAGGCCGCCGGTCTGGAAGATCGCTTTTTCGCCCTGCTGCTGCAGACGGTGGCGAAGCGCCACGCGAATGCGCGCCGCCAATTCGTTCATACCGAAGGGCTTGGTAACGTAATCGTCGGCACCGGTTTCCAGTGCCTTGACGATGCCGGCCTCATCGGTTCGGCTCGAAAGAATGACGACCGGCATCTGCAACCCGTCTTCGCGCCATTCCTGCAGGAGGTCATGGCCAGGCTTGTCGGGTAGGCCGAGATCGAGCACGATCAGATCGGGCTGATCTTCCTGCACGGAAATCCGCGCCGCGGCGGCGCTCTGGGCTTCATTGACGGCGTAGCCTTGGGCACTCAAGCCGACGCGCAGCAATTTGCGGATCGGCGGCTCGTCATCGACAACGAGTATCTTGACGGCGGTCGTGGTCATTTCAATTCATCCAGCTTAGGTAGATCTGTTGGTTTCGGCAGGCGGATGGTGAAGACCGCGCCTTGACGATCGGTCCGGTTGCCTGCGGTGATTGTGCCGGCCATGGCCTCGATGAAACCACGGCTGATGGAGAGGCCAAGGCCGGTGCCGGCCCGCACCTGATCGCCCTTGCGGACGCGATAGAAAGTATCGAAGACTCGTTCGAGATCGGCGGGCGGAATGCCCGGGCCTTCATCCATGACGCGGAAAACGATGTTGTCGACATCGGCCCAGGCCTCCAAACGAATGGTAGAGTCATCCGGCGCATATTTGGCGGCATTGTCGAGCAGATTGAACAACACCTGCTCGAAGAGGACGGGATCGACCCGCACCATCGGCAGATCGACCGGAATCTGCACCTCGACGTGATGCCGGGCGAGGATTTTTGCCCCGCGCCGAAGCGCACTGCCGACGATATCGCCACCATAATGCAGGGCGTAATTCGGCTCCATCGCGCCAGACTCGATCTTGGTCATGTCGAGCAGATTAGCGATAAAGCGATTCAGCCGTTCGGATTCATCGACCACGGTCGACAGTAGATCGACGCGATCTTCATGCGGCAGGGTTTCCAGATAATCCCGCAAAGTGCCGGCGGCACCGAGGATGGCGGCGAGCGGTGTCTTGAGATCGTGCGAGATAGAGGTCAGCAAGGCGGAGCGCAGCCGATCGGCTTCGACGGCCAACTTCGCTCGGTCGACGTCGGCAACCAATAGTACGCGCTCGATGGCAAGGGCCGCCTGATCGGCCAAAGCATCGAGCAGGCGCTGCTGTTCCGGCGTCAGTAGCGGCCCTTCGCGACGGTCGCTATCGAGGCCGATAACGCCAACGGCCGTACGGCCGGTGCGCAGCGGCACATAAAGACGCTTGGCTCCCGGCAGCGTATCGGCCCCACGGCCGGCAGCATGATTGTGCTCCCAAGCCCAGCGCGCGGCTGCGATATCGGCATCGTCGAGCGTGTCATCGGGCGGATAGCCCGCTTTGACGGCAATAGTGCCATTCTCGGGCAGCAGCAGCACCACACGCACCTTCAACATCGAAGCAATCTGGAAGGCTGTCGCCCAGAGTACGTCATCGAGCGTGCCGGTGCCGGCAAGCTTCTTCGAGAAAAGATAAAGATCCTCCGTCGTTCGCGCCCGCTGGCGCGCGGCGGCGGCCTGCCGTTGCACCGTTGCGGTGAGATTGCTGGCAATGACGGCGACACCAAGAAAGAAGAAGAAGGCAAGCACGCTTTCCGGATCGCTGATCGTCAGCGTATAGCGGGGCGGCAGGAAGAAGAAGTTGAAGGCTAGTGCACTGAGAAGGCAGGAATAGAGGGCCGGTCGCAAGCCTTGCGTCACGGCCGAAGCCAGCACCGCCATAAGGAACACCAGCGCCAGGTTGCGAACATCGAGAACCTGGTCAAGGATTACGCAGAAACCGAGGGCGACAGCGACGTAGAGCGTCGCCAGGATATAGCCGCGCAACTGAAACGGGGCGGGCGAGGGCGCCGCTCTGACCCCACGATTCGCCGTCGTGTCCTCCGTGTCATTGCCGGAAATGACATGTACGCTGATGTCGCCGGCCTTGCGGATCAATTCGTAGGAAACCGAGCGCTTCGACCAGTCCCGCCATGTGCCGATCTTCGGCGAGCCAATGACGATGTGAGTGACATTGTTGCTGGCCGAATGGCGAAGCAGCTCTTCGGCGACCTCACGGCCGGGAATGGTAATGGCTTCGCCGCCGAGCTGTTCGGCAAGTCGCAGAGTCGCCGCAATGGTGTCGCGCTGCGCCTCGGTCAGATTGATGGATCGGTTGGTCTCGACATAGACGGCCGCCCAAGGCGCGCGCAGGCGCGAGGCCATGCGAGCGGCGTAGCGCACCAACAAAGCCGAGCGTGGATGATGATCGATGGAGACCAGTACGCGCTCGCCTGCCGCCCACGGGCCCGGGATCGCATGCGCCTGCATATGGGTCAGAAGCTGGTCGTCGACCCGCTGCGCCGTGCGCCTCAACGCCAGCTCGCGCAGTGCCGTCAGATTGCCGGGGGTGAAATAGTTGGTCAGCGCCCGTTCGGCCGTCCTTGACACATAGACCTTGCCGTCATGCAGGCGCTTGATCAGGTCGTCGGGGGTCAGATCGATGATCTCGACATCGTCGGCCATGTCGATGATCGAATCCGGTACCGTTTCGCGCACACGCACGCGGGTAATTTGCGAGACGACATCGTTCAAGCTTTCGACATGCTGGATATTCAGCGTCGTATAGACGTCGATACCGCGGTCTAGCAGCTCCATGACATCCAGATAGCGCTTCGGATGACGGCTGCCCTGCGCATTGGTGTGGGCGAGCTCATCGACCAGCACCAGGCCGGGCCGGCGCTTCAGGATCGCATCGAGGTCCATTTCGTCCAGCGCGCGACCCTTATAGTCGATCTGGACGCGGGGAATGATCTCGAAGCCTTCGAGCAAAGCCTGCGTCTCCCGACGGCCATGGGTTTCGACCACCCCGACGACGACATCGACGCCGTCGGCAATTTTGGCTTTGCCAGAGATCAGCATTTCATAGGTCTTGCCGACGCCCGGCGCAGCGCCCAGAAAAATCTTCAGGCGGCCACGCGTTTCCCGCCGAGCCTTTTCCAGAAGCGCGTCGGGGGAAGGCCTGCTCAGCGTGTCGCGGCTATCGTCTGGCATTAATTGCTCTTTCCTGACGGGCGTGATTGAGGCGGCCACCGCCGCCTCAACCTTTTGGTCTTATTGAGTCATAGAAGCATCAAGCGCCTGGTTCAATGCCAGCACGTTGACGACCGGTTCGCCGAGAACACCAAGTTCGCGCGGCTCAACGGCTGCATCGACAAGCGAGCGGACTTTGGCTTCGTCCATGTTGCGGGCCTTGGCCACACGCGGCACCTGGAAATAGGCATTGTCCGGCGTGATGTCAGGGTCGAGACCGCTGCCCGAGGTAGTGAGCATGTCGATCGGAACCGGCACATTCGGGTTCTGCGCCTGCAGGGTTGCGGCATCGCCCTTGATGCGGGTGATGAGGCTCGAATTGGTCGGACCCAGATTGGATGCGCCGGAGTTGGCGGCATTATAAGGTACTGATACCGATTTGGTCGGATCGTTCGGGTCTGCGCCTGTCGTTGCCGACGGGCGGCCGTGGAAATACCTGTCGCTCGTAAAATTCTGGCCGATCAAGGTGGACCCGATCACCTTGCCGTCCTTCTCCACCAGGCTGCCGTTGGCCTGGCGGGGAAAGAGTGCCTGGGCGGCACCCGTCATGGCCAGAGGGTAGACAAGGCCGGTCAGAACGGTCGTAGCGACGATCATGACGATTGCAGGTCTGATTTGTTTCAACATGAGAGAAACTCCTTAGGCGAGGCCGACGGCGGTGATCACCAGGTCGATGGCCTTGATGCCGATGAAGGGAACGATGATGCCGCCGAGGCCGTAGATCAGCAGGTTGCGGCTGAGCAGCGCGCCCGCGCCGATCGGGCGATAGCGGACACCCTTCAGCGACAGCGGGATCAGTGCGACGATGATGAGCGCATTGAAGATGATCGCCGAGAGAATGGCGCTTTGCGGTGTTGCCAACCCCATGACGTTCAGCATCTTCAGTTGCGGATAGAAGGCAATGAACATCGCGGGAATGATGGCGAAATACTTGGCGATGTCGTTGGCGATCGAGAAGGTGGTCAGCGCGCCGCGGGTCATCAGCAATTGCTTGCCGATTTCCACGATCTCGATGAGCTTCGTCGGGTCGCTGTCGAGGTCGACCATGTTGCCAGCTTCGCGAGCGGCAACGGTGCCGGTGTTCATGGCGACGCCGACATCGGCCTGCGCAAGTGCCGGCGCGTCGTTGGTGCCGTCGCCGCACATGGCGACGAGCTTGCCCTTCGACTGCTCCTCGCGCATCAACGCCAGCTTCATTTCCGGGGTCGCCTGGGCAAGGAAGTCGTCGACGCCGGCTTCGGCGGCAATGGCTGCTGCTGTGAGCGGGTTGTCACCGGTGATCATCACAGTGCGGATGCCCATGCGGCGCAGTTCGGCAAAGCGCTCGCGGATGCCACCCTTGACGATGTCCTTGAGCTGAATGACGCCAAGCAGGCGACCGTCACGAGCAACCGCAAGCGGCGTGCCGCCGGCTTTGGAGACTTCGTCTGCTATTGCCTGCAGATCGCGGATCGTCTCGCTGTTGGTTCGCGCCATTACGGTGGCACCGGCGCCAGAGGCTGCTGCAGCCGCTCCGTTGACATAGGCCAGGACCGCGTCCACCGCACCCTTGCGGATCGAGGAGCCTTCGAGATCGACGCCGCTCATGCGGGTCTGGGCGGTGAAGGGCACGAATGTGGCCTTCAGGCTGGTCATGTCACGGCCGCGGATCGCATATTTTTCCTTGGCGAGCACCACGATCGAGCGTCCTTCAGGCGTCTCGTCTGCAAGCGAAGCGAGCTGTGCCGCATCAGCCAGATCCTGCTCCGTTACGCCTTTGACAGGGCGGAAAGAGGTGGCCTGACGGTTGCCGAGGGTAATCGTGCCGGTCTTGTCGAGCAGCAGGGTATCGACGTCGCCGGCAGCTTCGACGGCGCGGCCGGACATGGCGAGCACGTTGAAGCGTACGAGACGGTCCATGCCCGCAATGCCGATAGCCGAGAGCAGCGCGCCGATCGTGGTCGGAATCAAGGTCACGAACAGGGCAACGAGAACGACCGTGGAGATTGAACCGCCGGCATAGGCGGCAAAGCTCGGGATCGTCACCGTGGCCAGGACGAAGATCAGCGTCATACCGGCAAGCAGGATATTGAGCGCGATTTCGTTCGGCGTCTTCTGCCGTTCGGCGCCTTCGACCAGCGCGATCATGCGGTCGATGAAGGTCGAGCCGGCGGCGGCAGTTATGCGGACACGGATCTCGTCGGACAGCACCTGCGTGCCGCCGGTGACGGCGGAGCGGTCGCCGCCGGATTCGCGGATGACCGGGGCGGATTCACCGGTGATGGCCGCTTCGTTGACCGAGGCGACGCCCTCGATGACTTCGCCATCGGAGGGGATGATGTCGCCGGCTTCGACCAACACGACATCACCGACCTTCAGGCTGGTGCCGGGCACCATCTTGTAGTCGGTCCGGCTGTTACCGGTCAGAAGTTTCGCCTGGGTTTCGGTACGGCTCTTGCGCAGCGATTCGGCCTGCGCCTTGCCGCGGCCCTCGGCGACGGCTTCGGCGAAATTGGCAAACAGCACGGTGAACCAGAGCCAGATGTTGATCTGGAGGGAGAAACCGAGATTACCGCCGCCAGTCAATAGATCGCGCAGGAAGAGGACGGTGGTCAGCGTCGAGACGACGGCCACCACGAACATGACGGGGTTTTTGGCAAGGGTCCGCGGGTTCAGCTTTGTGAAAGCACCGCCCACGGCCGGAATGAGGATGCGAGAATCCAAAATACTCGCGGATTTTGACTGGCTCATAAGAGACTCCAGCGTGAAGAGGGAAACGGCGGATCGGGATTGCCCGATCAGCCCAGTAAAAATCTGAGGACGGCTAGGCCGAGGAACAGTGTGACCATCGCAACCAGGATGACATTGGAAGCGCAGGCCATCCGGGCCGGGCCACGCCCCCTGTCAAAGGGGCGTGGATCAATGAGCTTTCGAAGCCTGATGAATATCGGCTGCGACATCACAGTCATTCCTTAGAAAGCCTGGCCGGCAATCATCGACAGATGTTCGACGATCGGACCGAGAGCGAGTGCCGGGAAGAACGTCAGCCCTCCGACAATCAGGATCGTGCCGACCAGCAGGCCGACGAACAGCGCACCATCCGTCGGGAAGGTACCGGCCGAGGCTGGAACGGTCTTCTTGGAGATCAGCGAGCCAGCAATGGCGAGTGCCGGAACGATGACCAGGAAGCGGCCGATCAGCATGACGATGCCGAGGGTGATGTTGTACCAGGGCGTGTTGCCGGAGAGGCCGCCGAAGGCCGAACCGTTGTTCGCCGCCGCCGAGCTGTAGGCATAAAGGATTTCCGAGAAGCCGTGCGGACCGGGGTTGCCGATGGACGCAACGGCCGCGGGCAGTACGGAGGCGATCGCGGTAAAGATCAACATGCCAAAGGGCAGGCAAAGGACGGCGAGCATCGCCATCTTGACTTCCTTGGCCTCGATCTTCTTGCCGAGATATTCCGGCGTACGGCCGACCATCAGACCGGCGACGAAGATGGCGATGATGACGAACATCAGGATGCCATAGAAACCGGCGCCGACGCCGCCGATGATGACTTCGCCGAGTTGCAGGTTGATGAGCGGGATCAGGCCGCCGAGCGCCGTGAAGCTGTCGAGCGCACCGTTGATCGCGCCGCAGGAAGCTGCGGTGGTGATAACGGCAAACAGCGAGGAGGCAGCGATGCCGAGACGGACTTCCTTGCCTTCCATGTTGCCGCCCTGGATGCCGAGCGCATGGACCAGCGGATTGCCTGCGGCTTCTGCCCAATAGGTGACGACCACGCCGGCGATGAAGAGCACTCCCATAGCGGCCAGAATTGCCCAACCTTGACGCTGGCTGCCGACCATGCGGCCGAAGACGTTGGTCAGTGCTGCGCCGATGGCGAAGATCGCCAGCATCTGCAGGAGGTTGGAGATTGCATCGGGGTTTTCGAAGGGATGTGAGGAGTTGGCGTTGAAGAAGCCGCCGCCGTTCGTGCCGAGCATCTTGATGGCAAGCTGTGAGGCAACCGGGCCGACAGCTATCGTCTGTTGCGCGCCTTCGAGTGTCGTCGCGTCAACATAGGGGCCAAGCGTCTGCGGCACACCGAGATAGACGAAGGCCAACGTCAAAACGATGCAGATCGGCAGCAGGACATAGAGCGTCGCGCGGATCATATCGACCCAGAAGTTGCCGATCGCCTTGCCCGAGGCGCGGGCAAATGCGCGGATCAACGCTATGCCGATGGCAATGCCGGTTGCCGCGGAAACAAAGTTCTGCACGGTCAGCCCGGCCATCTGGACGAGATAGGACATCGTGCTTTCGCCGCCGTAGTTCTGCCAATTGGTATTGGTCACGAAACTGGTTGCCGTGTTGAAGGACAATTCCGGCCCGACTGCGGTCATACCGGCCGGATTGTACGGCAGGCTGCCCTGCAGGCGCTGCAGCGCGTAAAGAACGATGAAGCCAGCGAGGCTGAACAGCAGCATGGAGATCGAATAGGTCGTCCAGTGCTGCTCCTCACGCTCATTCGTTCCCGCAATGCGATAAAGGCCCCGTTCCAGCGGACCGAGGACGTAAGAGAGCATTGTGCGCTCGCCAGTGAAGACACGCGTCATATAACCGCCGAGCGGTTTGACGAGCAGAAGGAGGATTCCGATATAAATCAGAATCTGAAGCCATCCATTGAAGGTCATGGGGGTAACTTTCCCTACCCGGCGCTATGGAACTAAAAGCGCTCAGGGCGAATGAGAGCGTAAATCAGGTAAGCGGTGAGAAAGAGGGTCACGCCGCCACCGAGAATGTAATCCAGGAGCATTGGTGTCTCTCCGATTAAAGGCTGTCGCAGGCTTTGGTGTAAGCGATGCACAGGACGAAAAATAAAGCACCGATCCCGATAAGAAGAATGTCCATCATCGATCGTGAATCCTTGATTTGTTCTTGTTAAATGCCGAAATAGGCTGCAGGCACCTTCGAAGAAGGCGCCTTTTGTTTCTTTCCGACGTGGAGATTACCTTGCCGATATCTCTTGCATTAATATGCGGCCGAACAGCATTAAGGTTCGAGACGACGGGATGGGGAAAGATATAAAAATCTTATAAATGCCGACCTGTGCGGCTGGAACGAAACCCTAACGGGACATAGGGCTAAGGCTACCGGCGAACCGCTCCGCCATCCTGGCTTTCGACTATTTTCTCTGATGAATTCAACGAAAGCGCGTGTCTTGGCAGACCGACGTGTGCGATTGGCATAATGCGAAATCGGACCAGCATCCGCATGCCAAGAGAGCAGGACGCGGACGAGAGCACTGCTTTCTATATAGGGAAGGGCATCCGGTACGGCCGGATCAAGCGGCGACTCTGCAGGAAAGCCGGCAGCAACGGCAGGATGTGGACTGCGCCGAAGGTTGGGCTCGTGGCTAACTTCAGAACTCGCGCAACGACCAGGCGTAAAGCCCGTCAGCGACTTCCGGCGCTCTGGCGGCGGCGGGCGCCGCAGCATTCATTGAACTTCTTGCCCGATCCACAAGGACATGGATCGCCGCTGCGACGTTGCAATCGGCCGACCAATGGCAGCAGAACTGCCGAAGGCAGCAACCTCGCCGTAAAGGCGACCAGCTTGGCCGAGATACCCGGCACGACCAGACGGCGTCCGGATTTGAACCCGCGCCAGGCGCGTTCGGCCACATAAGCCGAATCCAGCTTGGGCAGAATCTTGAATAACGCCGCCCGGCTAGCTCCAGATTTTTCGAGAAATTCCGTGGACACCGGCCCTGGAGCGACACATGTAACCGTCACGCCGGTGGCGCGCAGCTCCTGATGAAGCGCTTCCGAAAAGGAACGCACGAAGCTTTTGCTGGCATAATACAACGCCATATTCGGTCCCGGAAGGAACCCGGCTATGGAGCCGAGATTGATTACGCCGCCGCGCCGCCGCGCCGCCATTTCCGGCAAAAAGCAAAGGGTCAGATCGGTGAGGGCGCGTATATTGAGGTCGACGATCCCAAGCTGATCCCCGATAGGAAGGATCGTCGCCGCGCCGCGCAAACCATATCCGGCACTATTGATGAGGACATCACAGACCAAACCGTTTGCGGTCAAGAAATCGCGCAGACGCGTCGATGCATCGGATGCAACAATATCCAACTCCAGTGTGTACGCCTCGCCACCGGCCTTCCGCACATCAGCCGCGGCAGCCGCCAGACCATCCGATGACCGCGCAACAAGGACGACAACAGCCTTTTCGCGGGCAACGACTTTGGCCATTGCCCTCCCGATACCACGCGAAGCACCGACGACCACGACCGCAAAGCGGGCCTCTTCCTGAAGGCTCATGTCGCGGTTCCCAAGGCGGCCGCGTTGGGCACGACTTCGCTTTGAGCAAGGCTTTTCACTTCAGAGGCAACGTCGTCGTTCAATATTTTCTCGAACCGCTCCAGAGCTCGCGCCACATTGGCCCCGTCCATCACTCTATGATCGTAGTGGATGCGCACGGTTACCGTCCCGTCCTTGCTGATCGGGCCGTAGTTCAGCAGCGTCGTCAAGGGCGTTAGCGGATTGAGGGACTCTGCTCCGAGGCCCGAATAGACCGACAGTTGGAAAGTGCCAAAAAACCGCGGCCGCTGCCTGCCAATGTTCAGCCCAAGCCACATCATCAGCCATCTAAGGGGCGCCGGCAGACGTGCAAACTTCAGCATTCGCCGGAATCCCTTTATCTCAAGGACTGGAAGTGACCGAGCGGCTATGCTGAGCGCCTCGAGTTCGATGATGGATCTCGTCTCCGGGCGCTTTATGAGGCTGAGCAATACGACCCGTTCGCCCTCATGTTCGCGCTCGTGGGCAATTGAAGCCACGCTTTCCGGGTATTCGTAAAGCTGCGGTCTAGGCAACTTGACATAAGCGCGCCGCAGTTCCGGAATCTCGCGTGCGAGAAGCGCGTATCCCTTCAGGAAAAGGACGGTCCAGGACGGCCTCGTTGGCTGCGTCTGCATCGTCCTGGCCTCCAGCAATGGGCCAAGATTCATCTGCCGCTGCACCGCGACCCGCGGCACCCCGATCGAGAATCTCATCAAATCGCCGACAAGACGTCGCGATGCTGATAACTTGATTGTTCGCCCTCGCATGGTGCCACCTCTAATAGAGATAGGGGATAATTCGCTTCGTCCGATCCATATAGGCGCGGTACTCGGGGCCGAAATATTCCAGCATCATACGCTCTTCTTTGTCCACCCGCAGGAAATAAAGGATGGCAAAGCCCAACAAACCAGCCAGCCCCACCACCCAGTTCGACAGCAAAAAAGCTTGTCCAAGCGCCATGAGCAGGAAAGAGGTGTACATTGGGTGGCGGATGAGGGCGTATGGGCCGCTGCAAACCAGTTGGTGCTGTTCGCGAATCTCCAGCGTTATCGACCAGTTCTTGCCGAGTTCCTTATGGGTCCTGCGGAAAACCCACATCGCCGCGACGTATAAGATCGTCCCGACGCCGACGGCCCATACATGGGCAGGATGGTCGGCCATCCGCGGAATGCCCGTGGCGACGTAAATTCCGGGCACAACCGCAAGGCCCAGAAGAGCCGCGGCAAGCCCGATGGTCTCGATGTTTGAGCGTTGATCTTGGACGACCCGCAAGCGCTTAGCGCGACGCGCGAAAGGATATCGAATAACGTACCAGGCGACGACCCCAAGCACCCAGATGATTTCGCCGGCCCCGGCTGCCGATACGATCAAGTTGTTCACCAAAGCCTTTCTGCGATTCGCGATCATCGTCGCGTTGGCGATGACCACGCCCGCTCCTCAATTCCATCGACAATTTAGCGGAAGAATAGAATAGTACCAGAGCGGCTCGCAGACTCCGTGCGACAACACTTCAAGCCGTATTCATCTCTCGGAGTTCCGTGATGAACTGTTGCGGCCTCAGCCAGATACCTGGGACCTTATATCCCATGTGTCGCGCAATGTTCCCCACCCAATTATTGCAATTGTCGACCGTTGCTTGCCACAGATGGGAACTGGCTTGCTGCTTGCGTATGAACGCAACAACATCCGCGTATTCGGCGTCACTAAGCATGACGCGCCAACTGGCCGACCTGTACTGTTCTTCCAGGTCACCGTCGGTCGCTCCGGTCGTGGCTGGCACTGGCACGAAATGGCCTATGACGTAAGGCCCAGGATCCGGCGAGGCCGGCGCAAGGCCCGCGACTTCAGGATCGATCATCCTTCCATTCTCGTCGGCACGGCCAAAAACCACGTAGGTATGCCCGTAGGTCAGCGCATAGCGCGAACGAAATTCGATAAAGTGCCCGGATTTGTTTTGAGCGGAGGTTGTTACCGGGCCATGGCGGTTGGAAGTAAACCGGGGCTGGGGACTTTTATCTTCAGTCTGGCACGATGCTGTCGCCAACGCCAACAGGATTGCAAGCGAAAGGCCACCCATTCCACGCATCATCGGCGCACTCCATTAACCAGCCAGAACAAGCACCGGGCTCGAAGTAAGCGATCAACTCTTCGCCATTGTGATTGCAGGCAGGATCATTTGGCGGGGTTACAGAGGGGGGTCTGATCCGACCCCCCCTCTATAGAATGCTAAGCTTACTTGTAGACTGCCGCTGCCGGCGGCGGTGCCTTGCCCTTTCCTTTACCAACCCCTGCGCAAGCGCTGAGATTGGCAACTGCCAAGCAAGAGATGAGTACGATTAGAATTTTGCTCATCAAAGAAGTCCTCTCTCCTTAGGATTGCATTACTTATCGCAGGCAACGAATCAAATAGTAGTCACAACTAACATATTAGCCTAGTGCAGAAAAAACACACTTTGACGGATTATCTGCGCATTTTCGAACGTGCATAAGTTGCCCATGGTCAAACTGTCGGATCCGATGAGCGAACACCCGATCAGATGACCACGACCCGTGTCCCAACCGGGGCACGGCTATAGAGATCGACGATATTTGAGTTTGTCAGACGGATGCATCCGTTCGACACCGCATGCCCTATCGACCAGGGGGCGTTGGTGCCATGCAACCGGAACATGGTATCATGTCCGTCCTGATAGAGGTAAAGGGCGGCCGCGCCCAGGGGATTGAGCGGTCCGCCCGGCACACCGTCCGCATACTGCAGTAGACGAGGCTTACGTTGCATCATGTCATCGGTGGGCTTCCACGATGGCCACTCCGCTTTACGTCCGATGGTGGCTTCCCCTTTGAAGCTCAACCCCTCCTCGCCAACGGCGACACCATAGCGCGTTGCCCGGCCATCTTGCTCGACAAAGTAGAGATAGCGCTCCGACGTATTGACGACAATCGTTCCCGGCGGCTCGCCTCCCTCGTAAGCGACTTCTTGCCGCCGAAGGTTGGGATTTTCATCCGGATCCCTTCCAAAGACGTTATACCCAAGCGGCGGCCCATCCTCCGACCCCGACACGCATCCAGAAATCATCAAACTCAAACTACCGAGCACCAGCCCCCGGCGCGTAACGCGGCTTTCGTCCATTTCCACCTGCCCAGTAATAGATCAGCCCTGCGCTCGTCTTTAACATCGCCGCGCTTCCAAAGCTATCGCACATTAGCTGATTCTGATTGAGTTTGAGAAACATCGAAAAGCGAGAGCCGTATCTGTTATGATGCTGAGTGAGCAGCTTGGGTCCGATGCGGGGCTCTATTGTGCAGTTGGATCGGGGGAGGTGGGGAAGTTAGACACGGCTCCGGGCGAGGCAAATATGTGGTTGTGTATCGCCGATGAAACCACTTGCATCAACCCTCGGCCTCTGCTCGATTAGCACTAACTGAAGAAGGGGGGATATTATGAAGCTTGGCCTCGACGGAAAAGTCGCGGTTGTGACGGGGGCGGGCTCTGGGATCGGAGCCGCTATTTCCCTTCAACTCGGCAGCGAGGGGACTAAGGTTGTCGTTGCCGATCTTGACGCCGATGGAGCACGTCGCGTCGCCGACGATATCTGCGCGCAGGGAGGCAAGGCTTGTGCCTTTACAGTCGACGTTTCCGATGCAGAAGCCGTAAAGCGGTTGATCGATTTCGCCGTTCAAACCTATGGTGGCCTGCATCTGGCGGTGAATAACGCAGGGCTCGACGGTGTGCGAAAGGCAACCGGGGACTACCCGCTCGACCAGTGGCGTAAGTTGATGAGCGTCAATCTGGACGGTGCCTTTTATTGTATGAAATACGAGATCGCCGCCATGCTGCCGGGCGGCGGCGGCGCTATCGTCAACATATCTTCCATTCTCGGTTCGGTTGGATTGCCCCTTGCATCGGCGTACACGGCGGCAAAACATGGCGTTGTCGGACTGACGAAGGCTGCCGCAATCGAATATGCGCGAATGGGCATCCGCATCAATGCTGTCGGCCCTGGTTGGATCCAAACGCCGCTTTTGTCGGAGCATTTGGAAGCAACCAGCAGCCGACGTATGGAAGCGCTCCAGCCCATGGGCAGACGCGGAAATCCTGAGGAAGTGGCGGCTCTCGTGTGTTTTCTTCTGTCCGAACAAGCAAGCTTCATCACCGGAAGCTGCCATCTGGTAGACGGCGCTTACACGGCGCATTGAACAACGTTATCGGTTCTGCGTGTCGAGTAACGGGCTGAAGGCGCGGAAGACGTCCCCGACTTCGAAGAGGTGCCACTGAAGCGTTTCCGACATAAGCGAGCATTTCAATATTATGGCACGCTTTGTGAAATAACTTTAGTGCAAGAACGAGAACGGCCAATGACGCTTTTCTGGGGGCGTCCTTTCCTTTGGGAAACTCCACTTTTGCATGGAGCCTTTGTGGAATTTGGCAAGGAGCCGACCTCAATCGTATCTGCCGGCAATCTTTAACGATACCGCTCGGCGGCTCGATCCTCTCCTCGCAACATAACTCAACATCAAAGAACCCTGCACAACATTGCGCCCGGCATAGTGGCGTCATGAGCCGGGCCGATGCGACACGCGAACGCCCTCTCGTTCATGCAACAAAGACGAGGCAGTTTTCCATGCAGATTAAATCATTCATCGTTCTCGCGCTGGCGTCCTCAATGGCGGCACCAGCATTTGCCGCCGATCTCACCTATGAGCAGACTACGCCCGCGGCCGAGCAGAGTTACTCCGCCTACAACTGGTCCGGCTTCTATCTCGGTGCGCAAGGTGGCTACGCCTGGAACAAGGGGAGTGTTCTAGGCAGCGATCACAAGCTAGATAACGGCATAAGCGGCGTACATGCCGGATATAATTTCCAGACCGGCAACATCGTCTACGGTATAGAGAACGACTTCAATTACAACTTCGGGGACAAGAACGAGGCGAACCTCGATTGGGATGCTTCAGGTCGCGCCCGTGTTGGTTATGCACTCGATCGCACGTTGTTCTTTGCGACCGCCGGTGTGGCAGCCGCTGGCGGCAAGGTCGATGCATCTGGCGTCGGGAAGAAGGACGATATCCTGATCGGCTGGACGGCAGGCGGCGGCATCGAGCACGCCTTTACCGACAATATCATCGTTCGCGGGGAATATCGCTACTCCGATTTCGGAAAGAAGGACTTCGGGTCGGCCATCGGCGACTTCGGAGCGACCCAGCAGAAGGTACTTGTCGGCGCTAGCTACAAGTTCTGAGGGGCCGCCAAGATCGTACTGACCTCCAAGCTAAACGATCATGATGAGCTGAGGCGGCCCTGCCTCAGCTCATTGGCTTTTGGAGGGATGCGCAACCGCGGTGCCACAAGCTACCTGGACCTCGATCCTCTCAGTTGTCTCGTGAAATTCACCAAGATGACAAAGGCCACACGCTTAGTTGGAATCTGAATGCAAATTCTGCTTAACGCGCGAAACCGATTTCGGATGGTGGCGGCACTCCCGACTTCCTAGTGTGCCTGATGGGAGCAAATACGTGGGGCGGATCAGGTAATCGGTTGAGGAACGCAGCAATGCGCGAGCGTCCCTTCGAACATACTTGCGATATTTCTACTCCAAGCATTCATCGTCTGCGATGTAGTTGCCGCATTGGCAGACAGTTTTTTGACGGACGCCACCGTCCAAGGGCAGCCAACAGTCAAATCGACCAGCCTGCTGCCGAGGACGATCCAGCTTATGGCCGAAACGCCGACCGCGAGCGCAACATTTCTCAATCAAAAAACACACAGATCAAAACAGAAGTTGCCAAGGTTACGAGGCTGCGGCGCGCGGCCGACAGCTCCCCTATTGATTGGGCGATAGAAAGGATCGAGCGATGAAGTTACGAATAGCAACCATGATGGCCACAGCCTTGATGACGACAGTTTCAGCCGTTGCGCCAGCAGGAGCGCAGGTGGTCATTCACGAAGGTCCCAGGCCCGGTTACGATGATGACGACCAGGGCGAAACGGAATTCTTGCAGCGGTGGAACCAGCATCACGACATGCGAAACGAGTGGGGTTCAGGTTGGACCAACTTCGGACCAAACGATGCCCTTCGTTTGCTTGAGCGCCGCGGTTACCGCGTGAGGGACGTGCGTGACGTTGGGGAGCGATACCTGATTAAGGCCTATCGAGACGGTGACGATCTCCTGGTGAGCGTCTCTCGACGGGGAGAGATTGTTGGGGTCGTCCACGACCAAAACTGAAAGCCTTCTGCGGATGTCAACACGACGACCTCCGCGGCATGCTCTGCTCTGCTGCGCCTGTCAATGCGAAGTAAGCAAACGCCCAGGTGGCTAAGAGGCTAGAAAATCGTCGACGGAGGATAGGGCGGTGTATCGTCACGTATCCGGAATGATTACTACAACCATCCGTGTATGGCTCCGTCGTTCACCCCCCATAGTTTGCGTCACGAAATCAGAAGCGATTGCAATTTTGGGGTAGCGCGTTGCTATAGGCATTAACTACCGGCCGGTATGTTGCTAGGGGTTTGTTCCTAGAATTCGCGACTTTTCGTGGCTTCGGACATTTTTTTGACTTTCGGACATTTTGTGTGACGTCCTACACGTTTCCACAGCGGTTTGAGATACGCGAAGGGTTTAAGTTCCATAAGATGCGTTATGAACTTTTCGGTTGTAGCGGCTATTTAGTAATGCGACAGTTGGGCCAGTTAGAGATGCGACAGTCTCGCCTCTCGACGCACTGGTTAAAGCCAACGTTGGGAGCAAGGATGACGACCCTAAGCCTGGTCGAGACCATGAGCGGTTGGAGACGTCATGTCCTGTTTGATCACCATGTCGCAGAAAGAGTTGCATCGCCTCGAAGTCATCCAGAAGATCCGTGACGAACGCCTGAGCGTCGTGCAGGCTGCCGAACTGCTCGACCTCAGTCGAAGTCAGGTCCATCGGCTACTACAGGCCTATGACCGGGATGGGCCAGCCGGCCTCGTTTCGAAGAAGCGATTGCAGCCGAGCAACCGGCGCCACAGCGAGGAGTTTCGCAACGCGGCGCTGGATCTGATCCGCGAGCGCTATCCGGATTTCGGTCCGACGCTGGCGCGCGAGAAGCTGATCGAGGTGCATCAGATCTCGGTCGCCAAGGAGACGCTGCGGCAATGGATGACCGAGGCCGGCATCTGGGTTTCGCGTCGTGAGCGCAAGAAGCGGGTTTTCCAGCCACGCGGCCGGCGCGACTGCTTTGGCGAACTGGTGCAGATCGATGGCTCGCATCACTGGTGGTTTGAGAATCGCGGCCCCAAATGCGCCCTGCTCGTCTACATCGACGACGCCACCGGCAAGCTGTTGCATCTACGGTTCGCCGGGTCGGAGAACACATTCGACTACCTGCATGCGACGAAGGCGTATTTACAGCAGTGGGGCAAACCGCTCGCTTTCTACAGCGACAAGCACGGTGTCTTTCGTTCAACCCAGGCGTCGGAGAAAGACCGGACGAGCGGGTTGACGCAGTTTGGCCGGGCACTTTATGAGCTGAACATCGACATTATTTGCGCCAACACCCCGCAGGCCAAAGGCCGCGTAGAGCGGGCCAATCAGACGCTGCAGGACCGGTTGGTGAAGGAATTGCGGCTTCGTGGCATTGACACAATCGCGGCAGCCAACGCCTATGCGCCAGAATTCATGGCAGATTTCAATAAGCGGTTCGGCAAGCCGCCACGCAATCCGAAGGATATGCATCGGTCACTGGCCGATCATGAGAACCTTGATGGGGCCATGTGCCGCAAAGAAGTCCGCACGCTGTCGCAGGCCCTGACGCTGCGCTACGACAAGGTGCTGTTCATTCTCGACCCGACAGAGCGCGCAACGGCGCTGGCGGGTAAGAAGGTCATCGTCTGTGACTATCCGGACGGTCGCCTCGAGATCATGCATGAGAGTTATACCCTGCCCTACAGAACCTTCGACAAGCTGCGATCGGTGCATCGCTCGGCAGTCGTTGAGAACAAGCGTTTGGACGACATGCTGTCGATCGTCGCGGAGATGCAGGCTGGACGGGAACAGCAGCGCAGCAAGAGTGGTCCCAGCCGCGCCGGCCAGACGGATCATATGTTTGGAATACCGGATGGCAGCCAAAGCAACGGTTATCAGAAACGTGGCCGCAAGCCCGGTCGGAGGACGGATTTCATGAACGATCCGGCGGTGATTGCGCGGCGAGAGAAAGCGCTATCGAGGCAGCCAGCGGCGGAATAGGGATCGTCAATGCACGCCGATGTCGCTCTGCGTGTCCGATTCCAACTGCAGGCAAGCTGCCCAAAGTGGCGTCTTGTGGAAGGATCCGCCCTGCAGAACCGTGAGCCCCTCTCGGGCCTCATAGAGCAAGCCGAGCCAGCACAAGCGTCGAAAGACGCCATATTGGAGCTCGGATTTCAACTGCCAGGCTTCTAGGGTTATCTCCGTGTCCGACAGAGACGCGAAGTCCGGATAGAGGATCTTTACAACGTCCATTGGCGTGCAACCTTCTCTGGCCTTGATATTGAGAAGATTGAGGAACATGCGCCACCACCTTAATCGCGCCCGGACTTCTTCTTCTCGCTCGGTGGCATGGACATAGGAATAGAGATAATCTGTGGCGACCAGATCGAAGAAGGCTTGTGGGTTCACCAGAAACTCCCGTCCGCGTCTGGTTAGCAGCAGCACATCCTTTTTCCGGCGAAGAAGTTTCAGATGACGTGTCATATCGCGCACGACCCAGAGCGGCGGCATGTCGCTTTCGTTCAGCACCTTGTTCATGCTGTAGAGGTCTTCGGCTGTGAACCCTGGCCAGAGGAAGTGCACAGCGGCCCAATGCACGAACTTGCGGTTCATGGCGCCGGTCGCCGTCAATCCTATGCCACCCTCACCGTCAGCATAGGCAACAGACAAAAGCATACCGCGAAGAAGTGGTGACAGCGCGGTGATATTGACGTCACCCTGCAGTTTGATTTCCGGAAGCATCGTGCCACTTTGATCCCTACCCTGCGCCATGCAGATGCCGGAGAGTATCGAGCGGCAAAAGATCAATTGCCAGTGAGAAAGCTAAAGCCGAAGGGGAATGTTATCACCCGCCCCCTCCCTTCCCTTGCAACCGGATGAGCCGGTTCGGTCGGGGGCTGATCGCTAGAGCCAATGTCGCGTTTCTAACCGGCTGACAACGTCGCGCCTCTAATCAGCTTTGACATTGCTTGTAGCCGGGTGGGTTCAAGGATGAAGTGTCCTGTTTCTGCAAGGTTGGATGTCACTCTCCCCGCGTTTTGATGACGTGGGAGACTTGCGGATGGGATTGATTGCGATGAGCGGGCGCGATCTGCAGCGGATTGAGGTTTTGTCGAAGGTGATCGACGGCCGGATGGCGATGGTGTCGGCAGCGCATGTTCTGGCAGGCTTGCGGCGTTGCCCGGCATGGGGTGCGGGAGTACTATTCAATCCGGCCCTTTCAATGAAGCGGCGCATTGAGCCTGCTCCTCAAGAATGAGCAGGCAGAGGGACCGGAAGTGGTGCGGGAGCATCGCTGGGGAGGTCCGAGATGAATAACGCGCCTTCGAACGACAACCCGTCGAAACAGGCGGGCGTCATCCTTTCCGACGAGGTGCATCTGGCGACCATCAATGCCGACGTCCTCGCCTTGCTGCCCGACCCGGCGACCGCGCGGCTTTGCCTCGACGTCGCCGAGGATGCCGCGCGCGCCGTCCACGGTACGATGGCCGCCGCCCATGTCGGGGCCGATCCGGAACGCATGATCGTCGCGCCCGAGGAAATCGACCTGCAGATCCTGAGGGACATGAACGAAGGCTCGCCGCATGAGCGGCTCAATCGCGTGACGCGGGCCTTCAAGGAGTGGAAGAGCGATAGCTCCGATCGCAACGACCTCTCCCTTGACGATTGCAGTGGCGAACTCAATCGCTGCGTCCCGAGTGAGTGCCATGAGACCGCGCTCGTCGTCGCCCCGTGCCATGGCAACATGGACGCCCGCGACGCGTTTCACGACCTTCTGTTCAACGAACACAAACTGGTGCTGGTGCCGCCTCGTGGTCCCTACGCCAGGAACCTTCTGGGGCACGTGGTAATCGGCTGGAAACCACACGATAACGCGCAGCGAGCGGTGGTCGCCGCGAGACGCTGGCTGGCAGCCGCCACCCGCGTCACGGTGCTTTGCGTCAACGACAAACCGGATGGCAGCTACCAGTTCACGGCCAGAGAACTATTGCATCAGCTCGAACTCGAAGGCGACGTCGTCGCCGTCAGTTCGGATGGTCGTTCGGTTGGAGATACGATCCTGGACTTCGCGGCGTCCGAAAACGCAACCTGTCTCCTGATCGGCGCGTTCAAGCACGGATATCTATTGGAAGTGCTTCTCGGCCGTGTCACTCGGTTTCTTCTATCGCACGCTACCCTTCCCTTGATGCTGAAGCATTAGACCATGTCGCGCAAAAGTGCGCAGCGGTTTCGCGACAACGACATGCACAAAATGAAGAGCCTAAAGCGCAAGGAGCGAATCTGAAAGATCGCGATGCGCTTTAGCGCCACGCTGGTCTGGCATGGCAATCATTTGACGACGAGAATTGGCAGGGTGCCAGCTCCACCAGCCTGTCAGTGATGCTGCCGATCAGGTGGTTGTGGAGGGCGGAGTGGCCCATATAACCGATGATCAGAAGATCGAACCGCTGTCGATCGATCAGGATCTTGTCGAACATGTCACCCCTTCCCTTCAACCAGCGCCGGATGGGTCGTTTCATCGATCGGTTTGAAGGCGGGCTGGAACCAGCGCTGCGCGATCAGCGTCGGCACCACCGCGCTCCCGATCACCGCAGTCACCAGGATCGTATACTGTTGCTGGTCGATGATGTGATTGGTCAATCCGAAGAGTGCCGAGATCGTTCCGAAGGTCAGCCCGGTTGACATCAGCAAGGTCGTGTACATCCCCTCGCGCGCCTCGAACCGGAACGCCCGCGTCAGCGGAAGGATACCGACGAACTTGGTCGCCATCTTCACCGCAAGGAAAACGACGATCAGCCCGGCAGCGGTTGCAACCGCGTGGAAATCGACCAGCGACCCGGCCTTCAGGAAATAAAACGGCGTTAGGATGGTGAAAGCGATGATACGCATGCGGTGCGGCAGTTCCGGATCGGTAAGGAAGGCGGGTGCGAGCGCCATGCCGACCAAATAGGCCGGCAGCACCGCCTCGCTGCCAGCGACCATCGCCATGCCGCCCAGTCCAAGCAACACCAGGGAGACGAATTTGGTCTCCGGCTCGCTGACACGATGGCCAACCTTTCCGAAGAACCAGGGCGCGAAACGCGGCAGCATCCAAAGGGCGGCGGCCGTCACTGCTCCGAACAGCGCTAGCGAGTAGTCGAAATTGGCGAAGACAACGCCGAGAGCGAGCACCGTGCCAAGATCGTTGATGAAGCAGGCGGCGAGGATGATCTTGCCGATTTCGGTCTTGTTGAAGCCGGTTTCGATCATCACCGCATAGACGACGGCGACCGAGGTCGTCGATAGCGAGATACCGGCGATCTGTGACTGCGGCCAAGTCCAACCGATGCCATACAGGGCGTAGAAGAGAACCGCGACATAGGGAGCAGCGAAGCCAATGATGCCGATCGACATGCTCGACCAGAAATGTTTGCGGATGACACTTTTGTCGATCTCGGTTCCGGCCAGGAAGGTGAGCAGGATTGCGCCGAAGCCGGCGAGGAAGTTCACCCAGTCGGTAAGGTGCAATCCGACCGTGTTACCGGCGATCGCGCCGACGATGATTTCGACAAGGGCGACAGACATCGCCACACGGATCGAGATGATCGAAGCAAGAAGCGCCAGTCCGAGCCAGACGGCGGAAATCAGCCAAACATTCTCCATCACACGCCTCCCCCGGCTTCTCAAGCCGGCTACGGGTCTAATCGTATGCATGGAAATTGGCGGAACAGACGTTTCCCGTTCGGGTCCCGTCCAAAGACGCTCCTGCCGTCATTCCATACGGCAGGAGTCATCAGCTCATCGAGCAATTTCGGGGAACTCCATCCCCATCGGGTTATATTATAGCGCTGCGGCGTGAACCCGCAAGTGAACGCAGCAAGGGCTCGCCCCTGCGGGGAGCCTCTATGCAACCTGCTTCCACGCCACCCACATCGCGATCAGGCCAACATCAATCCACATTTTTGCTTTGACGTCAGGCGCGCTAGGAGATCGCGATGATCTCAAGTTCTTGATCACCTATGCTGATTTCATCCCCAATCGCTTTACCCAATAGAGACTTCGCCACTGGGGATACGAAGGAGATTGATCCGGCCTTCGGATCGGCTTCATCCTCTCCCACAATGCGATAGGTCTGCACGCGTCCGTCGCTGCGGCTGAAGGTTACCGTGCTTCCAAAAGCAACGATGTCAAATGACGTTGGGCTGGGGATTACCTGCGCTGTGCGAACTCTTGCCGAAAAATATCGCGTGTCCCGCAAGGGAATTGCCGCTTGTCGCCGTCGTTCATTCACGTCTTCGATCGCACTTGCGGCATCGTAGGCTTCGCGCGCTTTTTGGAGCTGCAATTCCAGCGCTTCCAGTCCCGCCTCCGTAACGAGGTTCGGGTGAGGTGAAATTGCACGGTCGGGCAGCAAAGTTTCCGAAGCTGTTTCGGCACTTTCTTCCTTAACGAACGCAGTGCTCATTTCGAACTCCGTTTTGACGGCAAGCGAGCCGCTATCGACACGTCGGTGGCTGTCACCGGCGCAGATTAATTCCATTCGATTTTTCTGATGGTCACAGGCGGCTACGATACCTCAATCTTAGGCGAACGACGACAGATTTATGACGGATGGTCACTTACCGGCGCGCGTCGCCGACGGAAGAGCCCTCATTTCTGGAGTGCGTCAACGGCGATCATTGCGACGATTGCAGGAACCTCTATGCTGCCGTGATGCGAAAATCAGGCGCAAAGCCGAATTAAATATCGGCTATTTGCGAGGCAGTGGTTGGATATGACGATGAGCAGTTTTAGCCGCCCGGACCTGAGCGACATTCACCGAGGCGACTGGGTGGATAGCCGATTGCCCGCAGCGTGGCGGCCCTACGCGCGTCTGGCGCGGCTGGACCGTCCGGTGGGGATATGGCTTACGCTTTTCCCCTGCTGGGCTGCGCTTGTCCAAGCGTCGCATGGCTTTCCGGACCTTCGGCAACTCGCAATCTTCTCTCTTGGCGCCTTGCTGATGAGAAGCGCGGGCTCCACCGTCAACGACATTGCGGATCGCAAATTTGACGGTCACGTCGAGCGGACACGCTTTCGACCCTTGGCAAGCGGACAGATCGGCGTGCCGCAAGCCCTTGCCTTTCTGATCATGCAGCTGGCACTGGCAGCTTCGCTTCTATTTTTCCTGACGCCCTATGCGCGTTTGATCGCGATATGCGTTCTGCCGCTCGTATTCCTATATCCATTTTGCAAGCGCTTCACATATTGGCCCCAAGCCGTTCTGGGCGCGGCATTCAACTGGGGAATGCTGATGGCATGGGCCGAGGTTACAGGACATATCCCGGCCGGCGTTGTCCTCTTGTGGCTCGGAGCTGTCGCATGGCAGATTGGTTACGACACCGTTTATGCCTATGTCGACACAAAAGATGACACCCGCCTCGGCCTGAAATCGACGGCGATCCTGTTTGGCCAGCGCGGAAAGGCCTGCATCGGTTTGTTCTACGCGCTGGCGGTCGGGGCGTGGTCCGTTGGAGGGTGGATGTTGGGCATGTCGCTCCCCTACGCGATTGGAATGCTGGTGATCGCCGCACATCTTGCCTGGCAGACAGGACGGATTGACCTTGCTCGTCCAGATGTCAATTTCCGGCTGTTCCTAGCGAATATTCTGACCGGGGCGCTGCTTGCAGGCGCAGCTTTCGTTGGCACGTTGTGAGAAATTCAAAGCTGCCACATTGGCAAGTCGTCGTCATTGCCGTTCCAGTGTATTCCCGCCGTGGAACCTGCCGAAGTGACGGGCAGCGAACAACGATATCGCGAACGCGCCGAGACCGATGACAAGGGCATCGACGCCGTCGTCCCAATGAAATGCACCGAACCGGACCAGCAGCAGGTATGCCAGCACGAGATTCGCAAAACCCCACAGGACATTCACGGTCGATGACGATAGCCCTTCCCCGCGTGGCTGGGCGAACGGTGACTGAAAGGGCCTGCCGAGGACCCCGCTGACCAGGTGAGGAACCGCATTCATCAGGAAAACGCCCCCGCCAAACAAAAGAAAATAATGAAGCCAATTCAACATTCTATACGTCCCGCTTCCCAAGCTCGTTGATAATGTCCTCGGTTGTAGCGGTTTCGCCAAGCCGGGGGAATATATTGCGGATGCTGTATTCGTGCGCCTCAGGGCGCGTGTCTGTCATGGCATCGACCACCAAAGCGACATTGAAACCTGCCTCGTAGGCTTGACGTGCGGTCGCCTCGACGCCGGTGCCGGTCGCTACGCCAATGATCACGACCTGCGTCACATCCAGAAACTTCAACCGATAATCAAGATCGGTCGTCGCGAATGCTCCCCAGCTGCGTTTGGTCACGACGATATCTGTGGGCTGCTGATCGATTTGCGGGATGAAGTCCGTGAATCCTACCGGAAGCGGTTCTGTATGCCGCCTTGGCTGCTCCGTACGGCCGGGCGCGCCGCCGGCCGCATTGACGAGAATCACCGGGAGATTGCGTTTGCGAAATGCACGAAGGAGCGTCGCAGAGCGATCGATGACAGGAACGATCGGCTCTATGAACGGCGCATCAATGATCCCTTTTTGAAGATCGACAACGATCAGTGCGGTTTTTCGATCGAGCGTGGTCAGCGCCATTGGGCCTCCTAATATATCGGCGAGTTCAAAATCGGCGTCATTCGTCGGCTATCAATCGCGCCAAAATGGCGATTGCCGATAAGACCTGTTTGTGCTCTGCGGCCGATAGCTTGGCCTCGATAGTTCTTGCGAGCCAATCCTGACGGGCCGCCCTGCCCTCCTGGATCAGCAGGCGGCACTTGTCTGTCAGTGAAAGGATTGTCTGACGACCGTCCGAGGGATCGGGTATTCCCGCAACAAGCCCTGACGACTCCAGTGCGGCAAGAAGCGCGCCCATCGACTGTGGACGCATGCCCTCAGAGCGCGCGAGCGCCGAGGTAGTCATCGGGCCTTCCTTTTCCAGTCGAACAAGTGCTGATGCCTGGCTCGATGTCAGGTCTCCAGCATGGCCCTGCTCACGGAGCTTTCGCTTTAGCTTGCTCGCGAACGCCCGCAGCTCTTCTGCAACGGTTGAAGCAAGTGGTGGTTCAGCGACTGCGGGCTTATCGATCATGCAAAACACTTATCAGATACGAAGCTGACCTACAAAGGTAAACTTCACACAGACGGTCGATCCGGCGAGAGAGTGTGCGACCAGCAGGCTAATGCGGCCCTGCAACCACGCCATGAAATCGACCGCGAAATATTACCTCGCCGATCTCTCCGGCGCGCTCAAACAGCGAGAGGTCAAGGGCTTCCGCGATCGGCTGTTTGCGGAAATGGTGGACCCTTAAGAATATCCTGAGCAACCTCGCTCAGATCGTTGTTTAGCTGATGATCGCGGTGTGGGAGAGAGCGGACGACCGCTTGTGGGATAGCCTTGGCATAAAGCTCGGCGTGCGCGAATGGAACGGTTTCGTCTTCGCTCCCATGATAGATGAGTACGGGCAGCCCGACAGGCAGACGTTGAGAAAAGTTGGTGCGTGCTATGATGTCGTCGCTCGGCCACCCGCCCTCGCCGATAAACGGCGTCGAGATAAGAATGAGGGCGCCGGGCCTGAATTTCGGGCGCTTGTCAGCAAGTACGTGGATGAGAACGGTTCCACCGATGGAATGACCGACAAGGATGGCACCATCCTCGAGGACATCGAATTCATGCAGCAGTGCTGCCTTCCAGGTCTGATAGCGTGGATCGTCCGCATCAGGCATTCTTGGATATCGGATGGAGTAGTCTCGGCCGAGTTCACGCTCAAGGCTCTGGACCAGTTTAACGTCCCATTCGTCGTGCGCTGTGGCTCCCGCACCTTGAATGAAGAGTATTTGTCTCGGCATAGCGTGATCTCCCCATCCGCGTCAGACGCCTTCACGCCGCCAATCGCGTTCAGACCCTGCTCAGCGTCGCCCTTCGCCAGGCCTGCTGCCGATGCTTTTCTCGTGTTGACGAGTGAGGCGGGGCCGCCACTTCGTCCGACTAACAATAGTGCAAAGGCAGACAGGATCCAGCTCGCTGTCCACTCCCCCGGAAAAAGCGCTCGGCAGTTGCGCTCATTCGTCGGCCAATATCCCGCAGTCATGGCGGAACCGTCATTCGTGGATAAGGGTTATGGTCTGCATAGGAGGTTGCCATGATCCGCAAGCTGAAGTCTGGTGAGTACCGCCTCTACACGCGCAAGGTCGATCCGAAGACTCTCAAACGCAGAAATCTCGGCACGTTCAAATCACGCGCGGAAGCTGAGAAGCATGAGCGCGAGGTGCAGTATTTTAAGCACCATTAGCCGCGTTCATTGAAAGACGAGCCAAGCGGGGGCACATGCAAGACGCTCTTTCTGCCGTCGAGAACCCATCTGAAACAGCATTGGCCGCCACTCTTGAAGATGGCGGGGCAAAATTGCGTCCATTCGTCGTAATGCTGTAGCCAATGGAAGCTATCTGACAAGGAGGCATTTGTTTCAGATGCCTGGATGGGAGCCATCTTCCAAAGGCCGCTCTTGTCCAATCGCGGGTGCGCTCGCAGAGCTATTCGAAAAAATTTTCATTTCGAATGATAAAAATGGCAGGAATTCGCGTTAAGGATACGTTCGGGATGCGAGGAGTGTCCCTGATGATTTTAGAAAGAGGACATCATGAAAAAGCTGCTTATCGTAGCCTTCACTTCCGTGGCGGCGCTAACCGCAATTGTTTCTACCGCTGACGCGGCTCAGGGATGTGGTGCTGGATTTCATCGCGGTCCCTATGGCTACTGCCGTCCGAACCCCGCACCAGGCGGCGCTGTTGTTGTCGTGCCTGGAGGTCCGAGGGTAGGCGTTTATTATCACGGACATGGCTACTGGGATGGCCACCGCTACTGGGTGCATCGTGAATATCATCGCGGGGGCTGGCGTTACTATTGAGGCTCAGCCTCGCTGGGTCGGTTGATTGACCGACCCATTTGCAAAGAGGGCGTAATCTTGACTTGCCCTCACTATTCCAGCGCCAGCCAATGCAGGCGCCTGCATAGTCCAACCGCGACCAGCAGGACGGTGGCATAGACGAGAGCGCCCGCACCAATCTGAAGGGCTACAACGGTCTGCCACGGCCAATCCTCGTAAAAATACTGCCGGACCAGTCCCACCGTCACAAGCATTGCGAGGCTGGACGGCGCGATCAGCAGGGTTGCCCCCTTCGAAATCTCCCGCCAATCTACACCCGCGAACTTCGACTGCAATCCGATGGCCGTCGCCAGCGCGAACGCCGCCGTGAAGCATTGTGCGATCGCCAGTGCCCTTAATCCGAACCGAGCGACCATAACAACCACCGCGAGCGAAACGGCGACGTTCAGCAGCGTAACGGGAAGCCGATGCCGGATGTTTCCAACGACGGACAGCGACGCCTCATTGATGTAACCCGGCGAAAGCAGCAACTGCCGCAGGCAGAGGAAAGGGATTATGGCAGCAGCGGGCATCCACACCTCGCCAAGCAGCAGCCGCACCACAGCATCGGATATCTGCGCCAGTCCGAGATACATGGGCGCGGCGAGAGCGATGAGAGTGAGAAGGAACCGGACGCCGGCGCGACCGACCGATCGCTCCGGTGCAGCAGCCTGCAGATGGGCGCGCCGGAAAACCACCCAGCTCAACTGTCGGGCCGGCTCGCCCAGCAGTTCTGAAACAACCGCGACGACGCGCTCGGCTGCACGGTAGAACCCGGCGTCCGCTATCCCGAGAAAACTTCCGACGACGAGCGTGCCCGAATACGACCCGAGGAAAACGACAAGGCGATTGCCGACGATCTGGCGCGAAAACGCCATGACCTCGGCAAACATGGGCTTCGTCAAACGCAGGCGCGGTAGCCGTTTCACGGCATAGATCGAACCGATGAGCAGAACGAGCTGGCAAACTATTTTGGCCGCCGCCAATGCCGACGCATACCCATGCAAGTAGAGCAACGCCACTGCGGCGATCAGACCCGACGCCTCCCCTGCGATCCTGACGATCGCACGTGGACCCAGGCGGCCATAAGCGACGAGCGCTCCATCGTAAGCCGCGGTCAGCGCGGCAGGCAACATCCAGCAGCTGAACAGAGCAAGAAGCGCGCTTTGCGATTCATCGCCGCTGAAGGCGTAGAGGACGGCGGCCGCAATCGCTCCGGTAGCGGTAAATAAGCAGCCACTGAAGAGCGAGAGGGTGGTGACCTGGTCGAAGCAATCCTCCTCGTCACCAGCCTTCATCATGAATTCCGCCCACCCACCTTCCGCCATCACCACGATCAGCATGGCAATGGCGGAACCGAAGGCGTAGTACCCGAACTCCACCGGCCTCAACATGCGCGCAGCAACGAAGAACGTCGCGATCTGGGACATCAGCGAAACGATCTTCGCCGTAACGATCCAAGTTCCGCCGGAGATGATCGCCGGGATTGGCCGACGCGTGCCGGCCGAGATGGATTCCGCTCGATTCCGGCGGCTCTCGATATTTGTGTCTTCGACGGGCGAAAGCATCGTCAATGCTCCTGGCTGACAGGTCGCCGGCCGCCAATAGCCTGAACCGACGGCGGCCGAACGGGAACCTGGGGAAAGCTACCGATCTGCGAGGTGGAAGATGACGGAATATCGCACCGCCCAATTCGGCTCTCGGCGGTCCAGAGGCTCCCGCGCCCAGCGCAGCCAGGGCCAGCCATTCTTCGACCCATCCGAAGCCCATATCTCCTCCTGGCTAGTCAGCACGGGTCGGAATCCGGATGCCTTCAACACCTTGGTTTTGACGTCGAGATCAATGCCGTCGACGATCAGATATCCGCCGGGAGCGACCAGCCTCATCATGTTGCGGAGACACCGTTCGGCCACCCGGTCCTCCATCGGTCCCATGAAATTGTTCGCCAGCAAGAAATCCTGCCGACCGACGAGATCCAGCAATCTGCCATCCGTCGCGTCCGCGGTGAGCCAAGTGACATCCTGTCTGAGCCAGTCCTTCACCTGCAGTGAGCCATCCGGAAGCGGCTGCAGGATCTCCATGAGTGACGGCACGTCGACGCTTGCGACTTCCGCCCTGCCCGCGATGTAGAGGCTTCCTTCGGCAGCCGGAACGTCCGGATGGTAGACGCCCCGCCTTGCCACCTCCACGACTTCGCTCGATATGTCTGCGCCGAGCGCCGTGAGCCGCAGATCGCTCCGAATCTTCCTGACCGAATAAAGAACCGAATACAGTTCGGCGCCCGTACTGCAGCCGACCGAAGCGATCCTGACGTTGCCATTGCGCGGGTATTGAGACGCGAGCGCTCCTATGAGCGACAGCAGCGGCGGGTTACGCATGAATTGGGTGTAGTGAGACTGAACCCGCGAGGTGTTGCGTGTGAACCTACGGTAGATATATCGCCCCGTGCGGAACATGAATGGCGTTCGCCGCACAGGGCTTGGGATGGTCTCCCAGAACGCGCGGCAAACGCGACGGGGAGCCTGACGGAGAGTGTTGAAACTGGTCATAGACGCCGGCATCGAGAACTCCTGCAAACGTGCAGCCATCTCCTGCGGAGATCGAGCAAGCACAAGGATTTGAATGGGATCGGGACACTCGCGAACACCAGGCTGACCTGCGTCGTCATCGACAGGCTCGTTTGAAACTTGCCGAAACCTACGCCTGCAGACGCCGGATAAATTCGGCGGCCGCGGTCTTAGGTATGTCGGCAGATTTCGAGTTCCGCGCGGCGGAGGACCACTTGTCCTACCGACGCCTGTCGAAGGCAAAAAAGCCTGGCTGGGTTAGACAGGGCACGTTGGAGGGCGCTGAAGGTTTTGGGGATCGGCAGGAAACAGCCTTGGCCAATCCCTCGCGAAAAATGTCCGCACAATCTCAAGTTCCGGGAGAACGAGCGGCAAACTGATGACGCAGAAGGCCGAATAAACGGCGCGACGGCATTTGCGCAAGATTTTCGTCGGCCGCGTTAGCCTGGGTCCTTCGCCGCGGACAATCTGTGTACAGTCATGAGTGTTGCGCCGCGAAACAACCGAAGCCGCCGTGTGGTATAGCCTATGATGACTCGTCGCTGATGGGACGCCCGGGACGTGCAAGGCAAGCACCAAGGCGGCCAGAAGACTGGCGATCATCAGGAAATTCTGAGCCAACGGAATCCGGAACATAGTCATACGGAGAGCTTAACCCCGTACACTCCTTCGCCTCAATTCGGCAAACCGGATCTACACACGGACCAAAGGGCGTAGTGGCGAACTTGTGCCGGCCCACAACCATTGATCAGCGGAGTCCTGCCCCATTGGGGATCTTGTCAACATCCTGAGCCCGGGACGAGTCGAGACCGAAATCCTCGATAAGCTCGGCGTATGGGACGTCGAGCGCCCCGCATTCGTAGACTGCATGGCTTCCTTAGAGGATCCACAATGCTTGGATATGACGCAGGTTGGCCGGCTGCCGAAGTGGATCGCGACGACTGTCGTGACGGCGATCCGGCACAAGGCTATCGGCTGCCCGCCGATCAATTGAATTTGCGACTGTGTTCGTGATTGTCCCACGAAGCCGGATGATCTGCCGGCTGCGCCAGGATGACTATTTTTCAATGCGCCACGACCCGTCCCAATCTTGGGAGGGTGGATTTACCTTGAGGTTTTCGATGCGGTCCAGCAGGCCCAACGATGGTCCGTCACCAGGCATCACCTCCAGCGACGCCTTGAGCGCGCGAAGCGCATCATCCCACCGACGTTCGCGGTATGCGGTGAGCCCTTCCCGATAAAAGTCCCGTGACGCCAATCGTTCCGGTGCCAGCTCGCCATTGCGTCCAAGCACCTCAAAAACCGCCTCCGGATGCGTTTGGCCCGCGACCACGATCCGATCGACTTCGCGGAACTCGAGTGCGGTACCCGCCGCGGCCATTGTTCTCTCACATACCAGATTGCGGGTGCCGTAAGCCTTATTTGCGCCTTCCAGGCGCGAGGCGAGATTTACGACATCGCCCATCACCGTATAACTCATCATGATGTCTGAGCCGATGCTTCCGACCAAGGCGTCACCCGTCGCAATGCCTATCCGCAAATCGCATTTCTCCATCGGCGTGCCGCGGACACCCAGCAGTTCGGGAATTTCCCGACGCAACGTCTCGATGCGCTCGATCATTTCCACAGTGGCGAGGCACGCAAGTCGCGCGTGATCAGCCTCGTCAACAAATGGAGGGCCCCAATAGGCCATGATGCCGTCGCCGATATATTTGTCGATGATCCCGCGGTTGGTGCGGATAGGTTCGGACATAAGCGAAAAGTAGCGGTTCATGACCTTGACCAGACCTTGGGGCACCAAGCCTTCGCTCAGGCTCGTAAATCCCCTCAGATCGCAGAACAGCACCGTCATCAACCTGCGCCGACCTTCCGTTGCGGTCAAGTTTGGGCGATCGATAAGGCCTTCCACCACGCGGGGATCGATGTATTTGCCAAAAGTTTCCCTGACGCGCTGGTTTTCGCGCAGCTGCACGACCATCCGGTTGAATGCGGCGGCCAGCTCTCCAATTTCGTCGCGCGTCGTGACATCGATGGATTGATCGAGATGGCCCGCCTCGACGGCGCGCGTACCCTCGAGCAATTGCCGGACCGAGCGAATAATGCCACCGCTCACAAGGTTGGCGAAAATTAACCCGATGACCGCGGCAAGCAGCGTGGCGATCGCGGAGATCAGGACTGCCTGAGATTGCTGCGCCCTAATCGTTGCGATGGCGCCGTAGCTCACTTTCAGCATCTCCTCCCGAAGGGCGTCGATCCTTTGATTGAGTTCATCACGCAGCGCATCGACGCGTGAAAGGTGATCTCTCACGCCGTCAAAATCCCGCGCATCGAGGCGTGCAAGCAGTTCTCCAATCTCCTGGTTCAGAAGGCGACGGCCATCACTCATCAGGCCGTCGAGCCGGCTGTCGATGCGTGCCAGTGCTGCATTGTCAGAAGGCGTACTTGTATCCGCGATGATTGCATTGATGAGCTCGCGTGCAGTCTGCACCTCGCGGTCGGTTTCGGCAGCCTTCGCGTCAAATAGCTGCTTGCGAGCCTGGTACCCCGTCTCATCGGGCGGCTCCTGCATCTTTGCGATCATCATGCGACGCAGTGCAAGAGCTCGTTCAAACGACAGGATATTGATCCGCGCCAAATGCTCGTTTACCGGATTGTACCTTGCCGTCAGCTCATCGAGCAGATGACCCACCCTCCCAACCATCGCCATCGACAGTACAGAAGTCGCGATCATCAGGACGATCAAGCCGGCAGCGATCGCGACGATCCTCCTCCTGATCGACTGTTTGATCATCGAGCCGGAAAATTTCCTTAAGTTCTGGAAAAGTGAAAGCATTTGAAATGTCTATTCCCCCGCATGCGCACCTCGATCCCGCCTGAATTGTCGTAACACAAAGCTGCTTATGGTTGAAGGCGATCGGCGATTCCGGGTCGGGTCGAGGCGATTGCTCCATGACCCACAGCGTTACGTTCCCCAGGGACGGAAGCTACAAAGCAAGGCGTCGGAGATATTTCGTAGGACCGCGAGAATTGCGAGTATTCGGCCCTTTCCGCTGCGGCCGAATCCGGCATAGGTTAGGTCGACCCGACTCCAGACAAGGCTGACGCTCCATGGCAACGCATCGTTTCACTCCGACGGCCTATCACAACGTCATTGGTTCTCTTCCTCCGGCGTTGCACATCGCCAATGGCGACACGGTCATCACTGAGACGCTAGATGCCGCCGGTTACGATAAGGAAGGCATCCAGCGGGCTTCCGGCCCGAATCCGATGAACGGTCCGATTTTTGTCGAAGGCGCGGAACGGGGCGATTCATTGAAGGTCGAAATCCTCGGCATGGTGCCGACGCGCGGCACAGGCTTCACCCGGAGTGTCGTTGCCGGCAATGTCGTTGACCCGGAAGACGTGCGGACGCTGCCGCCGAGTGACAAGGTGATCTGGCAGATCGATCGCCAGGCATTGACGGCCCGGCTTTCCGAGCCGGTCGCCGGTCTCGAATCTTTCGTTTTGCCGCTGTCGCCCATGATCGGCTGCTTCGGCGTCGCACCGTCGCTCGGCCAGGCCATATCCACCGCCACCAGCGGTGAATACGGCGGCAATATGGATTACCGGCTCCTCGGACCCGGCACGACAATCTGGTTTCCGGTATCGGCGCCGGGCGCCCTCTTCTTCCTTGGCGATTGCCATGCCGTGCAAGGCGACGGCGAGATCGTCGGGACCGGCATCGAGACCACCTTCGAAGTGACAGTGCGGCTCAGCGTCGAAAAGAAGAAGACGATCGTCTGGCCGCGTGGCGAAACCGCCGACGACATTTTCACCATCGGCAATACCCGACCGCTCGACCAGGCGCTGCAGCATGCGACCAGCGAAATGCTGCGCTGGCTGACCTCCGATTATGGGCTCGACAAAACCGCCGCCAGCCATCTGCTCGGTCAGGTCGTGCGTTATGACGTCGGGAATGTTTTCGATCCGGCCTATACGATGGCCTGCCGTGTTTCAAAGGCCTGGCTGGCACGGCGGTAGGCTTGCGAAATCAATCAACCCGCGTCCAGCGATTGATCCCGCTTCTGGCGTGAGACGTTCATCTCCTGCCGCTCTCGGGCCATGCTGCTGACGGCGGCGCGCAGTCGCGGGTGGCGGGACATGAACAGGTTGAAGTCGCGGCGTTCCAGCACGAGGAATTGACAGAAATCGACCGCCACCACGTCGGCAGTGCGGCGTGCGCCCGTCAATAGCGCCATCTCGCCGAAGAACGAGCCGGCGCGGAGTGGAATCTCGTCGTCCTCAAGCTGCACTTCGACCGCACCGGACGCAATGAAATACATGCTGTCGCCCCGGTCGCCGGTGCGGATGACGCGATCGCCGGGCGATGCCGACCTTGGCCGGAAAAGCAGCAGAAGTTCTTCTTGTGCGCTTTCATCGACTTTGTCGAACATCGGAAACGTCTCGATCAACTGCTCGATTTCAAGATGATGCTGCCGGTCCCGCGCCTCGCGCTGCGCGCCGATGGCGGCCAGTTCACGACGTAGCCGTTCTTGCTTTGCCGCTCCATAGCCGGCCGTCAGTCCCGGCCACCGGGAAATAGTCCATTTCTCCAGCCTTCCAATGCCGGCGAAAACCAGCGGGTTGACCGTGATCGACAATATGGCGCCTGCAAGAATCAGATTCTGCCCTTCGCGCGGCAGGAGACCCAGCGAGATGCCGAGGGCGGCCAGGATGAAGGAAAACTCGCCGATCTGGGCAATCCCGGAGGCAACTGCAAACCCTATGTTAGGGGGATAGCGCAGCAACGTCACGACGCTGAAAGAGCTCAGCGATTTGCCGAGAATGATAACAGCGAGCACCCCCAAGATCATCAGCGGTTCGCGCACCAGTACCGACGGATCGAAGAGCATGCCGACGGAAACAAAGAACAATACCGAAAAGGCATTCTGCAATGGCAGGGAATCGGCCGCAGCCCGATGGCTGAGACGGGATTCGCTCATGATAAGACCGGCAAAGAACGCGCCGAGTGCGAAGGAAACGCCGAATATCTCCGCTGCGCCAAAAGCGATGCCGAGCGCGATGGCAAGGACCGACAGGGTAAAGAGTTCGCGCGAACCGGTCCTTGCAACGGAGGTCAACAGCCAGGGGACGACCCTCGGGCCGAGGAAAATCGCAATAGCGGCAAAAGCCGCCACCTTGACAAGGGTAATGCCGATGGTCAGCCCGATTGGCCCGGTACTGGCTTGAGCGCCGGCATCAGCGTCACCGCCAAGGACTCCGGCAAAAGCCGGTAACAGCACGAGCGCGAGCACCATCGCCAGATCTTCGACGATCAGCCAGCCGACGACGACGCGGCCGTTGGCCGTACTGACCAGATTGCGCTCTTCCAACGCTTTCAGCACCACAACGGTACTGGCGACGGCAAGGCTCAAGCCGAAGACCAGACCGGCACCTATGCCCCAGCCCCATAGTGACGTCAGGCCAATACCCAGGAGTGTGGCAATGGTGATGTGACCGATGGCGCCGGGAATCGCGACCCCCCGCACCGCGAGCAGATCGGCTGCCGAAAAATGCAGGCCGACGCCGAACATCAAGAGGATGATGCCGATTTCGGCCAGTTGCGACGCAAGCGCGGTGTCGGCGACAAAACCAGGCGTCGACGAACCGATCATCACGCCGGCAACGAGGTATCCGACCAACGGCGGCAGATGCAGCCGGTCAGCGAGATAGCCGAAAATGGCCGCAAACACGAAACCGGCGGCGATCAGTGCTATCAATGCGACGTCGTGCGGCACGTCGGCCCTTTCCCAGTTCACGGCGTTACCGCCAAATTCCCTCTGTTTGATGCTAGGCTAGCATCGCTCTTGCGGGGACGTCTACCGGTTCGGGCATGATCCGGAAAAACGCAGGGTGTTTTCGGACAACATCATGCGAAGCCAAAAAGCAATCCGCCGCGCCATTTGCAGGGCGCGGCGGAGAGAGCAAATGCTTATTGATCCAGAACGATCTGCAGCTTCACATCGCTCGGCCGGGCTTCCACGGCACGATCGAAGGCTTCGATCGACTGCTCGAATTTGAAGGTTTCGGAGATCAGCGGCTTCAGATCGACGCGGCCGGATGCGATCAGAGCGATGGAACGCTCATATTGATGCGCATAACGGAAGACGGTCTCGATGCGGATTTCCTTCGTCGATGCCGTGGAGACATCGAAACCCACCGGCGCCACCGGCAGACCGACGGCGACGATAACGCCGCCGGGACGCGGCAGTTCCATCACCGTTTCCCAGGCCTTCGGCGAACCGGAGCATTCGAACACGACATCGGCACCCCAGCCGTCCGTCAGCCGCTTGACCTCTTCGACCAGGTTCTTCTCGCGAATATTGACCGGGATTACGCCTTGATAGTGAGCGGCGATATCGAGCTTCGGCTGAGCAAGATCTGCAACGATGACGCGGGCGCAGCCCCGGCAAGCGCGGCGATGGCAACCATGGTGCCGATCGGGCCGGCCCCGAGCACGACAGCCGTGTCGCCGGGTGTGATCTTCGCCTTGGTGGCCGCCTGCATACCGACCGCGAAAGGCTCGACCATGGCGCCCTCGGCGAAGCTGACATTGTCAGGTAGTTTGAAGGTATAATTGGCCGGATGCACCACGAAGGGCGTCAGCACGCCGTGGATAGGCGGAGTCGCCCAGAAAGTGACCGCGGGGTCGACATTGTACATGCCAAGACGGCTGGCCTTGGAATTGGAGTCCGGAATACCGGGCTCCATGCAGACGCGGTCGCCGACCTTCAGATGCGTCACACCCGTGCCGACTTCAACAACTGTTCCGGCTGCCTCATGGCCGAGTACCATCGGCGCATTGACGACGAATGGGCCGATACGGCCGTGCGTGTAGTAGTGCACGTCCGATCCGCAGACGCCGACCGTGTGGATCTTGACCTTCACCTCACCCGGCCCGACCTCCTGCGGCAAGTCGATATCGCGTAGCGCCAGCTCATGCTGACGCTCCAGTACCAGGGCACGCATCTTGCTCATCACGTCTTTCCTCTGTTCGGAAGCAATCTCCCATCCCCGCATGACCGCGAGGACATTCATCGTTTGTTATATAGCCGTGGTCGCCGCCACAAAATGATCTTTCTGCCAAGAAAGGGGCAAATTGAGGCAGCTCCACACAAGACGGGCGAAGCGCTCACCAATCCAAAGGATTAGGTGCCCCTTGTTAAAGGTAGTTCTATTATTAGTATTGACTAGCGTTTGATTTTACTGCCTTTTAGCACGCGAGGAACGGGGAGACATGTAAATGGTATATGACTGGACCGGTCAGCGCACGCGTCGCTTAAAAATGTTACGTGCCGCAAGTATGGCAGTGCTTCTTCTCCTTTTGATCGCAGTGCCTGCCCTGCTCTTACGCTATAACCTTATCCACTATCATTTTTGAGCCGCTAAGCGGCGATGGGTCCCACCTGCCTGCTCCTGCCAAGGCGACCGTTTAGGCCGCCTTTTTTGCGCTCGATTTCGGCTTGCGCGAAACATTCTCGCCGGCCTTTGGGTCGAGCGGCAGGCAATCCACAACGGCGAGCAAAGCGATGATCCCAAGCATGACGAAAGCCAGGCGGAACTCGATGGCGGTGATCCCGTTCATGCCAAGCGGCGCGCTGATCGCCTGGCCGATACGGATGCCGATGGCGCCGACGGCAATCCCCATGCCCATGGTCACTTGAAAGGCCGTGCTGAACACCGTGTTCGCCCCTGTCATCTGCTGTGCCGGGATGTCGGCAAAGGCGATGGTGTTCAACGCCGTGAAATGCATCGACCGGCACATGCCGCCAATAAACAGCACCGGGATGACGAACCAGAGGGACGTATCCGGCGAAAACAGTGCGCAGGCAGCGATGAAGATCGCATTGAGGATGCCGTTGACCAGCAGCACCGGCTTGAACCCGAAGCGCCGCAGGATCGGCGTCGTACCCGGCTTCATCGCTAGATTGCCGGCAAAGACCGCCAAGGTGAGCATGCCGGCGTGAAAGGCGGTGAGCCCAAAACCGACCTGGAACATCAGCGGCAGCAGGAAAGGCACAGCGCCGATGGCGATGCGAAAGAGCGAGCCGCCGGAAATAGTGATGGCAAAAGTCGACTGTTTCAACGCCACTAAATCGATCAGGGGATGTTCGGTTCGCCGGAAATGGAACACGGCGGCGGCTAGAAGAGCAAGGCCGACAATGACATAGGCCCAGGCTTCCAGCCAGACCGGATCGGGACGGCCGATCAGCTCCAGACCATACATCAGACTCGCAAGCCCGAAACCGCTGATGACGAAGCCAATCCAGTCGAACGGCGGCCGCGCGGCGTTCTTGGTCTCCGGGATCAGCATGAGAGCGAAGACGAACGCCAATATGCCGAGCGGCAGATTGAGGAAGAAGATCCAGCGCCAGGTCGCATGATCGGTGATGAAACCGCCGAGCGGCGGCCCCAAAATAGGCGCCACGAGCGCCGGCCAAGTGATCGTCGCAATTGCCGAGATCAATCGATCCTTCGGCGTATTGTTGAGAACCACGAGGCGGCCGACCGGCACCATCATCGCACCACCGATCCCCTGCAGGATTCGCATGGCGACAAAGGAGCCGACACTGTCGGCAAAGCCGCAGAGAACTGAAGCCAGCGTGAAGACCACGACGGCAGTCGTGAAAACCAGCCGGGCGCCGAAACGATCGCTGATCCAGCCGCTGATCGGGATGAAGACCCCGAGCGTCAGCAGATAGGCACTCATGCCGATATTGAGATCGACGGGTCGGGCACCGAAAGACACGGCCATCTGCGGCAGCGCAGTGGCAATAACCGTGCCATCGAGATTTTCCATGAAGAAGGCGCCGGCCACGAGCAATGCAATCAGTAGCGGGCGCGAACCGGAAACCTGTGCCGGCTCCGCCCGCTTGCGCGTGGACATATCAGTCATTCACAAATTGCTCCGAATCCGCCTCACATCTCCTGCTATTTAAACGGTTCGGAACCGTTTCCGATAGACGCAAATCGTCCCATCATTCGATAGGACGATCACGTTTCGCTTAGGGGCCGGATCAGAATTTGATCACGATCTTGCGCTTCTCCAATTCGACGGCGTCGAATTGTACCCCAAGCCCCGGTGCTGTCGGTAGTTCGAAGCGGCCGTTGTTCGGCTCGGACGGATTGACGAAGACAGGCGAACCGCGCTCCCAATTGTCGGCCAGTTCCACCGGCTTGGCGAGATGCATGATCGTGCTGAGCACGTGAATGTTCGCGAGATGACCGACGGTTGGCTGCGTCTGGTGCGGCACCAGCTCGACACCATGGGCATGAGCCAGCGCGGAGCATTTCATCAAGCCGGTGATGCCACCCATTTTCACAATATCCGGCTGCACCATGCGCACGCCGGCGTCGATCAGTTCGCGGAGCCCTTGCAGCGTATAGGTCTGTTCGCCCGCCGAAACCGTGATGTCCAGTCGTTGTGCCACCTCACCCATGGCGCGGACGTTATAGTGCTGCACCGGCTCTTCGAACCACATATAGCCAAGGTCTTCCAGCGCGCGGCCGACGCGGATCGCACCGCCGATCGAGTAGCCATTATTGGCGTCGAAGCCAATGACGAAATCATCGCCCAGCAGCTTGCGCACGGCCTTGGCCTTGGCGATATCACCGGCAAGATCGACGTCTTGTTTGGTGCGGTCGCCATCCCAGCGGATCTTCACCGCCGCCGGCTTTTCCTTGGCGACACGCCGCTCGACGACACGGAGCACTTCGTCAACGGTACGGCCCGAATTATTGCCGATGGAAGTGTAGCACGGCAGGCTCGTCGTCCAGGCGCCACCGAGCAGCTTGTGGACCGGCTGCCCCAGAAGCTTTCCCTTCAGGTCCCAAAGGGCGATGTCGAGGGCGGCAAGAGCCGCAGTCGTCGCACCCTCCGGGCCGAGCTTCACGCATTTATGGAACAGCGTGTCGAGCAGGATGGTATGGTCGAGCACATCCTTGCCGACGAGATAAGGCGCCATATCCCTGGCGATGATGCCGAGCGAGGCAACACCGCCTTGCATCGGCGAGGCCTCGCCGAGGCCGAACCGACCATCTTCAGTTTCGATGCGGACGAATGCACAACGCGGTGACGTTGCTTCACCAGCGCCCATAGGCAACTGGAAAGCTTCTACGCTCTTGATCTTCAAGCTAGTTCTCCTTCACTTACCTTCGCCCCATCGGGGAGAAGGTCGCGTGTAGCGCGGGTTGAGGGGGCGTTGCCGGGGAGACTGTCTTTCGCTCACTGCTCAAGACGCTCGAAGCTCCCGCTTCTCGCCCCCCTCATCCGCCCTGTCGGGCACCTTCTCCCCGCTGGGGAGAAGGAAAATCGTCACCACGTGACGGCGATGTATTTGGTTTCGCAGAATTCCAGAATGCCGTGGTGAGCCCCTTCCCGGCCGAGACCGCTCTGCTTGGTGCCACCGAACGGGGCGGCGGGATCGGAAACGAGCCCGCGGTTCAGGCCGACCATGCCGCTTTCCATCCGCTCCGATACGCGCAGCCCCCGGCTGAGATCGCGGGTGTAGACATAGGAGATCAAGCCGAATTCGGTATCGTTGGCGACACGGATAGCCTCTTCCTCGGTTTCAAACGTTGTGATCGCGGCGATCGGGCCGAAAATCTCGGCGGCCGTAATATTCGCATCGGCGATGACATCCGTGAGCACCGTTGGCGGGAAATAGTAGCCGTCCTGATCGAGCGGCTTGCCGCCGGTCAGGACTTTCGCGCCCCGCGCGGTCGCGTCATCGACGAGGCCGGCAATGCGGTCGAGTGCGGTTTTGTTGATGACTGGCCCGCACTGCGTCGCCTTGTCGTAGCCGACTCCGACCGTCATGGCGTTCATGCGCTCGGCAAGGCGCTTGGAAAACTCGTCGACAACGCCCTTCTGTACATAGAAGCGGTTTGCCGCCGTGCAGGCTTCGCCGCCATTGCGCATCTTGGCGACCATAGCGCCTTCGATCGCCGCGCCCAGATCGGCGTCGTCAAAGACGATGAAGGGCGCATTGCCGCCAAGCTCCATCGAGCAGGAGATGACGGTATCGGCGGCCTCATGCAGCAGCTTGCGGCCAACCGGCGTCGAACCGGTGAAGGAGAGCTTGCGCACGCGCGGATCGTGCAGCATGGCGCTGACGACCGGGCCTGCCTGCGATGTCGTGACGACGTTGACAACGCCATCCGGTACACCCGCCTCGGCATAGATCTCAGCCAGCGCGAAGGCAGTCAACGGTGTTTCTGTCGCCGGCTTTAAAACGCAGGTGCAGCCCGCCGCCAAAGCCGGCGCGATCTTTCGCGTCGCCATCGCCGCCGGGAAGTTCCATGGCGTGACGAGCACGGCGATGCCGATCGGCTGGTGTTGGACGATAATCTTGTTGGCGCCGGAGGGTGCGGAATAGATATCGCCGTTCAACCGCACGGCTTCCTCGGAAAACCAGCGGAAGAATTCGGCGGCATAGGCGACTTCTCCATGGGCATCGTTCAACGCCTTGCCGTTTTCCAGGCTGATCAGCTCGGCAAGCATATCCTTGCGCTCGATCATCAGCTCAAAACAGCGGCGCAGGATCTCGGAGCGCTTGCGCGGCGCGGTCGCGGCCCAGCCGGCCGCTGCGGCATGAGCGGCAGCGACTGCCTCCATGGCATCGTCAACGGTGCAGTCGGCGACCGATCCGATCGTGACGCCGGTCGAGGGATCGACCACGTCGGCGCGCTTGCCCGTCGAAGCGGGCCGCCATTTGCCGCCGATATAAAGATCGGTCGGGATAGCGGCGATATCGAAACTGATAGCCGCGGAGATTTTCTGGATGGCGTTCATGTTCAACTTGCCTTTCGGTCGGATGCGATGGCGCGAAGACGGCTGCGGTCGCCACTGAACGCGGCCTCGACCAGCACTGTCATCGTCGCCATGTCGAGCGGACGGGGATTGTTCTTGATCAGCCGGGCGCTGCCCATCGCCTGCTCGGCAACCAGGGGCAATTGGTCAGCGACAACACCGAGATCGGCGATGGTCTTTGGAATGCCGATCGATGCAAAGAGGCGATCGGCGGCATCGATCGTCGTGGAGGCGCGCTCAAACGCAGATGCGCCGGCAAGATCGAGGCCCATGGCAACACCGATCTCACCCAGTTCGGCCTCGCAATGGTTGCGGTTAAACTCCATGACATAGGGCATCATGACAGCGACACCCATGCCGTGCGGCGTGTGGGTCATGGCTCCGACCGGATATTGCACAGCATGGGCAGCCGCCGTGCCCGCCGTGCCGAACGCGAGGCCGGCGGTGGTCGCCCCCAGCATCAGTCTTTCGCGCGCCACAGCATCACTCCCGTTGTCATAGGCCTGCTTCAGACTGGCGGTAATGTGCGAGATCGCCATCAGTGCGTAATTGTCGCTCAGCACATTCTTGCCGAGAAAAACATGTTCGTGGACGATCGTTCCGGTCGGCTCGCGACGCACCGTCGTATAGGCCTCGATTGCATGGGTCAGCGCGTCGGCGCCGGATACGGCGGTCAGGGACGGCGGACAGGAATAGGTCAACTCCGGATCGCAGATTGCGGTGTGCGAAATCAGATGGGGGCTGGCGATGCCGACTTTTACGGCGCGGTCGGGATCCGTGATGACAGCAACGGGCGTCACCTCGGAACCAGTGCCCGAGGTTGTCGGCAAAGCGATCAGCGGCAAGACCGGTCCCGGCACTTTGAACTCGCCGTAATAATCCTGAGCCCTGCCGCCATGCGCCAGCAGCAGTGCGATCACCTTTGCGGCATCGATGCAACTGCCGCCGCCGACGCCGATGACGAGATCGGCGCCGAGAGCTTTGCCCAACTCAACGCCGCGGGCGATGCATTCCAGCGGCAATTCGGCTATAGTGCCATCAAATATCTTTGTTTTTACACTAGCTTGCGAGAGAGTATCGACAATATACTTGAGCTCGCCGTCGCCCGCCAGCCGTTCGTCGGTGACGACCAATGCCTGTTTGCCCAGACCGGCCGCACAGGATGCGAGCGCGCGGCGCTGGCCAACGCCAAAGACCAGATTACGCGGTGTGCGCAGTGTACCGAACAATGACAATGCCATTTCTCCTTTAGCGGCCCATCAGGCCGCAACTTTCGTTCCGGCCAGAACTTGCAGCCGTTCCCAAACCTCGTCGGCGATCGGCACGCCATCCCGCAGTCGCTGCTCGCGGCAGGCGCGGCCGCGCTCGCCGGGGATCAGCACCCGATCGAAGCCCGCGGCCGGCTCCAACGCACGAATTTCGTCGAGATAGGCCTTGAGGCCGTAATGCGGGCCATCGATGACAATGAAGATGTCGCCCTTGTTGCAAATCTCCGTCTCGTCCAGCGTCCCGCGCACATCGGTCCCGATGGCGGCACTCGCAAGGCTGCTGACCAGCAACTCGAAAGCGAGACCGAGCGCATAACCTTTGGCCTGACCGAAGGGCGCGATCGCACCTTTCTTTGCCGCCTCGGCGTCCGTTGTCGGATTGCCGGCGGCATCTAGCGCCCAATGCTGCGGGATCGGCGCCTTGCGATGCGCGTGGTCATGGATCTCGCCCATCGATACGATGCCGGTGGCGGTATCCATCATAAAGGGCCTATCCTCGCTCGGAATGCCGATCGCGATCGGATTGGTGCCGAGCATGGCGCGGCGGGCACCCCAGGGATGCACCAGGGCTTCGCTGGTCGACAGCGCGATAATGGTGAAGCCTTCGGCGGCGACCCGTTCGGCATACCAGCCGAGCATGCCGATATGATTGGAATTGCGGATTGCGGCCACGGCGATACCCGTCTCCCGCGCCCTCGCCGTCAGTGCCTCCAGTGCCGCATTCACGACAACGGGGCCTAGCCCACGCTGGCCGTCGACACTCAGGAAGGCACGCTTGCGCCATTCATGCAGACCGCGCACATTAGGATCCGCAACGCCATTGGCGATGCGGCGCGTGATTCGGTCGAGACGGAGAAAACCGTGGGACGGGATACCGCGAAGTTCGGCTTCGAATAGGAGATTAAGCTGCTGATCGGCATGATCCTGTGGAATACCTGCGCGTTTGAGTGCCTTGGCAGCCACATCCCGCAACAAATTCGCGTCGACAACAGTCACAACATAAAATCCGATCGGATATCTGATTGAAGCCAAGGCACTATGCTGCTAAGGAAAGATTGCGTCAAGGGAGTAATTTTCAATGGTAAAGGGTCTGATCGGGACGAGTGATACCGGAAGCAGTTTCGTGCGCCGCCCTCCCCGTCTCGGCGACGAAGTTTACAATGCGATCTACGCGCAACTGATGTCGCTGAAGATCCCGCCGGGTGGCCGTATCTCGGTCGATAGCCTTGTGCGCGAGCTCGGCGTCTCGCAGACACCGATCCGCGAGGCGCTGTCTCGGTTGGAAGCGCTGGGTCTCGTCGTGAAGACGCATCTCATCGGCTACAGCGCCGCCCCGCAGCTCGACAAGGACCGGCTGCAGCAGCTCTATGAACTGCGGCTGCTGTTGGAGCCCTTCGCTGCCGGTCGCGCTGCAGTCAACATGACGGACGAGGCGATCGAGGCGCTGGAGAAGGTCGACAAGGACATGCGCTCGGCCCGCAATGACGATCCCCGCCTTGCCTATGGCGAGTTCGCCCAGAGCGACAGTACCTTCCACGACCTCATCGCGATCGGCAGCGGCAATCTGCTGATTCATGAGACGCTGGCGCGGCTGCACACGCATGTACATCTCTTCCGCCTGTTCTTTCACGCCCGCGCCACAACCGATGCCAATGACGAGCACGAGCGCATCATCGCTGCGATCAAGCAAAAGGACGCTGCTGCCGCCGAAGCGGCGATGCGTGACCATATCGAACGGTCGCGCAAGCGCTTCATGATGATCTTCGGCAGTGAATAGGCGGCAAGCGACCTGCTGTCGCAACCTCTGTGATCTCGGACCTTAAACAAGGCGCAGCGAAATGGCGCCCAGCGCGCCGAAATCGGCGCTGACGGTTTCGCCGGGACGACCGACCGGCGCATTTATGCGCGAGCCGGTAATGACAACCTGCCCGGCCTTGAAGCCGCCGTGGTCGCGGGCGCGGCCATTGGCGAGCCACGTCAGTGCGTCCATGACATCGGTAATGGACGGCCCCGCATCGACGGTTGATACCGCCGTCCCGATCCTCAGTGTGATGCCGAGGCGCGACAGATCGATCCCCTGCCAGTTCTCCTTCGGCGCGCCGACGGCGACGGCGGAATTGTTTTGCAGGTCGGCGATAACGGTCAGCCGCGGCACCTCCAGCTTGGGGTTGAAACGCGTTCCCAGGATTTCGAGGGACGGATGCAGCGCTGCGATCGCCGACTGAACCTCCTGCTGGCTATAGGGCGTATCGCGCGGCGGCAGGTCATTGCCGAAACGGACGCCGACCTCAGCCTCGACGAGCGTCGCCATGGCGCCGGCAACATTCAGGACGTCACTGCCGCGGCGGTAGGCACCGGCGAGAATGGGCGAGCAAAGCGGCTCCGGACCGGTTCCGGCTGCGATCTTCCAGCCACCGATCGCCTCTTCGCTTAGTTCGACCAGCTTATCTTGAACGCTGTAAGCAGCCTCGACACTTTCAGGAACGAAGTCGTCAGCCAATCCCTCAAGGTGGAAGCCGCTACGCCGAGCGCTCAACAAATTCTTCGCTGCCGCGGCAACACACTTCTCGATCAAGGTCCTCTCCCCGCTCCGTTGTCTGGAATTCCGAAAGCCATGGCCGGGCGCCGCAGCATCAAATCAGATCGGATATTCGATTTTGGCAATATCAATTGCTTATACGATCCCGTCAAGCAGCAAAGTCGCGCTTGCTGTCATGAATATGCGTTGCATGATGACGTCAATAGCCTATGTCGCGCATGATGCCATGCATGCGCGGAAGATCGCCTGCGCGATGCCAGGCCGTGCCTCATTCAGCTCGTTTTCTCGAACAAACTGGTCGATGTGGCGCCAGTAGGCATACGCACACAAGACATGGTAGAGTCTTCTATCGAGATATGGCGCAACGAGAATGGCCGAATCGATATCGACCAACTATGGAACCGTTACGAGCAACCCAAAATATCAGCGTGAGATCCTCAAGGAGCCCGTCATAAGCTGAAATTTTACTTGTATCGGCTCTTCAACCAGGAATGAGAGTCCCGGATAATGAAATACGGCATTGGCGCAGCGACTGCCTCTCGGGTGAGCCCGGAAACGAAACTGATCGTGACGCAGTCGCCATTCGATGCCTATGTGCGCAAATACGGCACGATCCCCCGGCGCGGCGTCTTCGGCTATTTCGTGCATGAACTCGGCCGCCGCATCGTCGGCGGCGATTATCCGGTCGGCGCGACGCTTCCGAACGAACCGGATCTGGTGGAGCAGTTCGGCATCAGCCGCACCGTTATCCGCGAAGCGATGAAATGCCTAGCCGGCAAGGGGCTGGTGGAAATCAAGACCCGCGTCGGCACGCGGGTCAAGGAGCGCTCCAACTGGCATCATCTCGATACCGACGTCATGGTCTGGCACTACGAGACCGGTCCGTCGGTGGAGATCATGCGCTCGATCAAGGATCTCAGGCGAGTTCTGGAGCCGGAAGCGACGGCTCGGGCGGCTGCGCGCGGCACCGCAGAGGACCTCGCCGCCATAGCCTCTGCCTATGAGGACATGGTTTCCACCATCGGCGACATCAACACCAATGCCGATGCCGACCTGCGCTTCCATACCGCGATCTTTGCCGCCACACGCAACATGATCTATGCGCAGCTTATCGATTTGATCGCCGTCGCGATCTATGCCAACCGAGCGCTTTCGAGCCATGACGAAGTGGCTGAGGGCCAGAAGCGTTCCCTGCCCTACCACAAGGACGTCCTCGACGCGATCGTCGCCCGCAATCCCGACGCGGCCCTCAAGGCCTCGCACCGCCTGCTCGATTCCTGGCGCATCGATCGATACGATTTCTGAGACGTGAACGCCTTCAAGCACCGATCTTCAAGACGATCTTGCCGCCGGGATTCGGGCGCATGCCTTCCAGCATTTCATGCGCCAATTTCGCATCGGCAAAGGGCAGAACGGCGCCGACATTGGTGACGAGCTGCCCGGCCCCGATGATCGCAGCGATCTCCGTCAAGGTCGCCGTCGTCACGTTGACAAGGAAGAAGGCGGCTTCCACGCCACGGCGTTTGGCTTCGTCCTGATCCGGCTGCGAGACGACCGAGATCAATTTGCCGCCGGTACGCAGCACCTGGAAGGACCGGGTCTGCGTGTCGCCGCCGACAAGATCGATGACGGCATCGACATCGCTCACCAACTCTTCAAACGGCTGGCTGCGGTCGATGACACGGTCCGCACCGAGTTTCCGGACTCGCTCGATATCGCGGGCACTCGCGGTGGCAATGACTTCCAAGCCCGCGCGGTGGGCGAATTGCACGGCATAGGCACCGACATTGCCGGCCGCGCCATGGATAAACACGGACTGGCCGCGCCGGAGCTTTGCCCGATCGAACAGCGCCTGCCATGCCGTCACCGCTATCACAGGAAGTGAAGCAGCCTCGACATCGTCGAGCCAGGCCGGCTTCTTGGCGATCATGCCGACGGTGGCAACGGCATAGTCAGCATAGGCGCCGATGAAGCGCGGATTGGTGACACCAAAGACGGCATCGCCCACTGCAAATTTGCTCACGCCAGGGCCGACAGCCTCGACGATGCCGGCAAGGTCCGAGCCAAGCGTCAGGGGCAAAGGCTGCGGCAGCGCGCTTTTGCCGGCGCGGATCCAGCCGTCCCACGGGCCGACGCCGGCAGCTCCGACGCGGATGAGCACTTCGTCGTTGCCCGGCTGCGGGCGGGCAATGTCCTCGATGATGATGGAATCTACCCCGCCGAATTCATGGACCCTGGCGGTACGCATCGTTGGCTGTGTGTCCTCGTGACGCGGCATTTCGGTATTGGTTTGCGTGTTCATGGCTGCATTCCTTCGTGTTGAACCAAAGCCGTTGAGCGGCCTTTCATGACGGAGAAACTGCTGCAATCCGGCGGATTTGATAATTGCCCTTGTGCCGGAAGGATCATCAAGCAAGAGCGGATAATCGCAAAATGACCCGCGGAGTACATCGCATTTCGCCGGATTGCCCAACATCCAGAAAATGGCAGAGACTCAGTGCGTCATCGCCTCCTGCGCATCCGTCTTTGGCATCTGCCGTCGGCCGGCATCATGCGCCACCGGAATGAGCCAGGTGGTCGCACAAGTCAGGACCGCGACCACGACGACACCCCAAAAGGTCCAATGCAAGGCAGCATCGAAGACGGCACGGATTGCCGGATTACCGGCGAGATCGGAAAGGCCGCTCGGCTGGTTCAAGACATCATGCAGCTTGGCGGCTAGCTCGCCGCTGCCGAAATGAACAATACCGATATTGAGCACCGCGCCCAAGGCGGTCGCCCCGAGAGTATTGCCGAGACTGCGCGAAAAGATGATGGACGCCGTGGCGCTGCCACGCATCGACCATTCCACACTCTCCTGTACAAGCACGATGCTGGTGAGGCTGATGAGACCCATGCCGAAACCCATCAGGAAAGAGCCGATACCGGCCAGGACAGGGCTGCTCTCCGGCGTGAGGAACAGAAGAAAAGCGGAGCCGAAGGGAAACATGACGCTGCCGACACGCAGCGTCCTGCGAATGCCGAACGTACGGAAGAAGCGGCTCGAAAGCATTACCGCCAATGGCCAGCCGACAATCAGCATCGTCAGCGTGAAACCGGCCACCAGCGGCGAGCGGCCGAGCACGCCCTGCACATAGATCGGCAGGATGGTCGTCAACCCGATCAGAGCCATGCCAGCCAGAAGCGTGGCCGCATTGCTGGTCGCCACCAGCCGTCGGCCCCAGAGCTCGATCGAGATGATCGGCTCCGGCGCACGGCGTTCTTGCAAGAGGAATAGCAAGCCGGCGACGACGAAGACGATCGCGAGCGAGCCGAGGACGGCGAAGCCGGAGTCGGTTTCAGTGAGGATCACCAGGAGCGAGATGATCGATATGGAGAACAGGATCGTGCCGAGATAATCGATCCTCGCCTCGCGCGGCGTGATCTGCTCATGCAGGAAGAGCGAGAAGCCGATGATGGTCAGCACACCGACAGGCAGGTTGATCCAGAAGATCCACGCCCAGGAGAAATTGTCGACGATAATACCGCCGGCAAGCGGGCCGATGACGGCCGAGACCGCCCAGACGCTGGCGAGCACGCCCTGCACCTTGGCGCGTTCTTCCAGCTTGTAGAGATCGCCGACCACGGTCATCGTCACAGGCTGGATCGCACCGGCACCGAGACCCTGCAGCAGCCGGAAGGCAATCAGGGAGGCCATAGACCAGGCAAAGCCCGCCAACGCCGAACCGACAAGGAAGATCAGGATGCCACCGATCAGGATCGGCTTGCGACCGAAAATATCCGACAGCTTGCCATAGATCACCGTCGTCGTGGACTGTGCCAGGAGGAAGGCGGAGAAAACCCAGCTATAATAGGTGAAGCCGCCAAGCTGGCCGACGATGCGGGGCATGGCGGTGGCAACGATCGTCGCCTCGACTGCGACCATGAAGGTCGCGAGCATGATCGAGACAATGACCAACGGACGTCTCGAACGATCGGCCGTGCTGGACATGACATTCCTTTCTGACTGTACCGCCCGGCGGCAAACGCGCCCGGACCGTCGAGACGGCCATGGGCGAACGATAAATTTTGGGATCAACGTTGGAGGATTAAGCAACTACAGGGACGTTGGCCTGCTGAATCATTATAATAAGCATTGCATACTTACGCCAGCACATGTCAACCGTTTAACAAATGCGCGCCCTGTTCCGCGACTTCTCGCATTTGTGAAATTTTGGACCGATTGCGATGCAGTTTGCGGATCACCACACGCCATCATGCAGCGCCGTCGCTTCCTCGCAGAGCATTGGCCCGACGACCTCAACTTTACGCTGACCCGCTTCAAAGACCACGCGACAGGGCAGATCAAGTGTCGGATTTTCGGGGTGATTGCCGGTGATCGCCTTCAACTGGCTTTCGCTAAGACCATAGACGACACGGCCGACGCCCGCCCAATAGGCGGCGCCGGCGCACATGGCACAGGGTTCAGCGGAGGTATACATCGTGCATTGCACGAGGAATCCCGGCGAATATTGCTGCGATGCCCGCGTCATCAGCACGCGCTCGGCATGGCCGGTCATGTCCTGCGTCGGATTGTAGGCGTTTTCTTGCTCCATCAGTACCGTGCCGTCAGGCCCGACCAGAATGGCACCGAAAGGATGATTGCCATTCAGCCGCGCCCGTGACGCCACCTCGAAGGAGCGACGCAGAAAGACTTCGTCATCGAGAGGAGCGATCATGAGCACAGCCCTGCAATGAAATGCGATATCAACAGCTTGCGCGAGACAGATCCGGCTGACAAGTCGCTATTTCGAGGCTGGTGCAGGAAATGCGTTGCTCAAGCAGGGGCGATTACACTCTTCGGCTCCAGATAGGCTTCCAGACCAAAAACACCATATTCGCGGCCGATGCCGGATTGCTTGAAACCGCCAAAGGGCGCCATGGGCTCGTTGTGAAAACCATTAATCAGCACGCGACCGGCCGCGACGCGCGAGGCGACCGCGCGGGCGCGCGTCGGATTGGAGGAGATCACATAGGCCTGCAGGCCGTAGACGGTATCGTTGGCGATTGCGATCGCTTCGTCTTCGCTCCCGTAGGTGAGGACGCAGAGGACCGGCCCGAAGATCTCCTCGCGAGCGATCGTCATGTCATTGGTGACACCGGTGAAAACGGTCGGTTTGACGAAATAGCCGTTCTCCAGACCGTCCGGCCGGCCTTCGCCGCCGACAAGAACGGTCGCCCCCTCCCGGGTCCCAAGATGGATGTAGCGCTGCACGCGCTCATATTGTTTTTGGCTGACCATCGGACCGATCGCGGTTGCGGGATCACGGGGGTCGCCAACCTTGATATTTTCGACCGCAGCCTTGAGCATCGCGTCGAATTCCGTGGCGCGCGATTCCGGCACGAGCACACGCGTGCCTGCAATACAGGCCTGGCCACTATTGGCGAAGCCGGCAGCGATGACATGCGGAATGGCTTCGGCAAAATCGGCGTCCTCGAGAACCAGTGTCGGCGACTTGCCGCCGAGCTCGAGCGTCACCCGCTTCATGGTTTCAGCGCCCGTACGCAGGATGGCTTTGCCGACGGCGGTCGAGCCGGTGAAGGAGATCTTGGCAATATCGGGATGGCTGCTCAATTTGCTGCCGACCACATCGCCGCGCCCGTTGACGATGTTGAACACGCCGGCCGGCAAGCCTGCATCGTGCAGGCACTCAGTCAGGATCTCAGTCTGCAAAGCACTCATCTCGCTCGGCTTGATGACAGCGGTGCAGCCCGCGGCAATCGCGGTCGCGAGCTTGTTGCAGATGAAACCGTAGTCGTTGTTCCAGGGGGTGATGAGACCAACCACGCCGAGCGGCTCCATGATCACCTCGGCCGATCCGATCCGCCGGGTAAATTCATATTGCCCGAGCGTTTTCGCGGCATTGAGAAAACAATCGGCCGCATATTGTGTCGCCCAGGCGGCACGAGAAACCGGGCCGCCATATTCCTCGATCGTAGCCTCCGTCAGGGCGTCCGCCTTTGTGAGAACGGCATCGTGCAGGCGATGCAGCAAGGCGATGCGCTCCTCCTTGCTCGTTTGTGAGAAGGACGGAAAGGCCCGCTTGGCGGCGGCGATGGCGCGACGTGCATCCTCCTCGTCGCCGAGCCTGACCTTGCCGATGACCTTACCCTTTGCCGGATTGAAGAGATCGAAAAGCTCTTCCCCGTGCGGCGTGACGAAGTCGCCGTCGATATAAATCTTGTCGATGATCCGCATGATGATCTCCTTGCCCGGCTGATGGCGGTGTCTCTGGTCATTTCTGATATAAGCCGATAGGTTTGCATCGATAAGCGGGACAAATCGCCACGAAGTGGTGCAGAAATCGGGATAATGCACAAATCTGGATTGATCGAACTCGAAGCCGTCATCGCCGTCGCCCGACGCGGCAGTTTCCGAGCCGCCGCGGTGGAGCTTGGCATGTCGTCGACGGCGCTGAGCCATGCCGTCGCCGGATTGGAAGCCCGGCTTGGTGTGCGCCTGTTCAACCGGACGACGCGCAGCGTGTCGCTTTCAGCGGCCGGGGAGCAATTCGTCGCCACGGTCGCGCCGGCGCTCAAGGACATCCAGGGCGCCGTGGAGGCGGTTAACAGCCTTCGCGACACCCCGGCCGGCATATTGCGCATCAACAGTTCCGTTGGGGCGGCGCGCCAGGTGCTGACGCCGATCGTTCTTGAATACCTTAACCGCTATCCCGACATGCAGGTCGACCTCGTCACCGAAGGCCGGATGATCGATATCGTCGTCGGTGGCTTCGATGCCGGCATCCGCACGGTGGATACGGTCCCAAAAGACATGATTGCCGTGCCGTTTGGCCCACCGTTACGCTATGCCGTCGTCGGATCTCGCAACTATTTCGAGAGGCACCCGCAGCCCGGCAAGCCGCAGGATCTGATGCAGCATCGCTGCATCCGTGCCCGCTTGCCGAGCGGCGCGCCCTATCGCTGGGAATTCGAAGGGCACGGCGAAGTGCTGACCCTCGATGTTCCGGGTTCCCTTACACTCGATGAGCCGACGCTGATCCTCGAAGCGGCCCGCGAAGGCGCCGGCTTGGCGCATCTTTCGGAATGGTCTGCTGCCGCCGATATAGCCGAGGGACGATTGCTGCACGTGCTGAAGGACTGGACGCCCGTTCTGCCCGGCCTCTGTCTGTATTATCCCAGCCGCCGGCTCCTGCCGGCGGGGCTGCGGGCGTTCGTTGATCTTATCCATGAGATCGGCCGGCATGTCTGATTGCCGAAAACCCCAGCCTCGCGTCGCTAGCGACGCGGGTCGAGCATATCGCGCAGGCCATCGCCGAGTATATTGAAGCCGAGCACGGTGACCATGATGGCGAGACCGGGAAACAGCGACATATAGATGTTCAGACCGAGATAGTTGCGGCCGTCGCTCATCATCGCGCCCCATTCCGGCAGAGGCGGTTGTGCGCCGAGGCCGAGGAAGGAGAGGCTGGCGGCAGAGAGGATCACCGTTCCCGCCGTCAGCGTCGATTGCACGATGATCGGGCCGATGGCGTTGCGCAAGATATAGTGCGTCATGATCCGCGAGCGTGAAATGCCGAGCGAAGTCGCCGCCTCGACATATTCCATCTGCTTCAGCCCAAGCGTTAGATTTCGGCTGAGGCGCGCATAGACCGGCACTGAGAAGATCGCGATGGCGATCATCATGTTGACGAGACTGGTGCCGAGAACGCTGACAATCAGGATGGCGAGCACGACGCCCGGAAAGGCGAACAGCACATCCATGACCCACATGATGGCGTGGTCGACATAGCGGCCGGTCATGCCGGAGACAATGCCGAGCGGTACGCCGACGACAGTCGCAAGCCCGACGCTGAGCATCACTTCCAGCAGCGAGATACGAGCGCCGTAGATCACTCGAGCGAAGATATCGCGACCATTGTCGTCCGTGCCGAACGGATGGTCGAAGCTCGGCGGCAGCATGGTGTTGATCAGGTCCTGCGCATAGGGATCGGCCGAGGTGATCAGCGGCGCGAAGACGGCGAGCAGCACGATGATGCCTATCAATATGCCGCCGATGAGAATGCCGCGATGGGCCGCCAAACGGCGCCACGCGGTGCGATAGCGTCCACGCTCTGGTGCCGTTCCAGCCTCTGTATCGGTCAACGCCATCAGTCGAACCTTATTCTCGGGTTCAAGGCGGCAATCAGCATTTCCGCCAGGAAGTTCATCACGACGACGCCGGTCACCGCGACCAGCGTGACGCCCTGGATGACGGGATAGTCGCGGTAGCGAACGGCATCGACCAGAAGCCGGCCGATGCCTGGCCAGTTGAACACCGATTCCGTCACCACGGCGCCGCCGATCAGGCTGCCGAAATTCAGGCCGACGATGGTGATGATCGGCAGCAGTGCATTACGGAGCGCATGGCTCCAATAGATGGTCACAGCCGGCACGCCCTTGGCGCGCGCCGTACGGATATAATCCTGAGACAGCACCTCGATCATGCTGGATCGAGTCATGCGGGCGATGATGGCCATCGGCAGGACGGCAAGCGAAACGGAGGGCAGGATATAACTTTTCCATGACGTCGCGCCGAGCAGCGGCAGCCAGCCGAGCGAAACCGAGAACGTGTTCATCGCCATCAATGCCAGCCAGAAATTCGCGATCGACGCACCGGCAATAGCAAGCAGCATGACGATCTGGTCCGGCCAACGGTGGCGAAAGATCGCACCGGCCATGCCGGCCGGTACCCCGACGAGGATGGCAAGCAGATAGGATGTGATCGCCAGCGCGATCGTATAGGGCAGACGCTCGCCGATCTCCGAAACGACCGGCAGTTTCGATTTGATCGACATGCCGAGATCGCCCCTCACCGCGCCGTAAGCGAAATCGGCATATTGCGCCGGCAAGCTGCGGTCGAGCCCGAGGCGCGTGCGCATATCGTCGACTGCGGTTTGCGTCGCCTCCGGCCCGGCCATTAGGCGGGCGGGATCTCCGGGCAGAGCGCGAATGGCAAGAAACACCAGCAACGAGACGCCGATGAGGATCAGCGGCAGCGCAAGCAGCTTTCTGGCGATATAGGCTTTCATCAGACGGTCATTTCCGGGAGGGGCAGACGGAGACTAGGGCATCCGGTATTCAAATGTGATCACACGAATACAGGATGCTCTGACTTCAAAGAGCCAGAGCGACCTTTGTGGTTCATTCGAACGCACGGCGCTCCGGCAGCCTCCGCCTGCCAATTCATTAGTTCTTGGTCGCGTCCTTGACCTCAATCTGGCCGCCGGGCACGACCCAGACGCCCTTGACGTTGGCGCGGGTCGCATAGAGGTCCTGCGTCGTATAGAGCAGCACGTGCGGCGCCTCGTCATTGACGATCTTCTGCGCCTGGACATAAAGCGCGTTGCGGGCGCTTTCATCCAGCGTGGATGCCGCTTTATCGAGCACCTCGTCCAGCTTCGGCTCGTTGAAGAAGCCGAGATTGGCGCCGGCGGGTGCGGCGCTCGCCGAATAATAAAGCGGGCGGAACTGCAGGTCTGCGCCATTCACGCCCGATGACCAGGAGGCGACGACCGAGCCGGTGCCATCTGTCTGCTTACCGACCGGATCGGCAAAAGCCGCCTTGGCCCAGACGCCGCTTTCCATGCGGCGAACATCGAGCTTCACGCCCGCCTTGGCCCACATGGCCTGGAGCACTTCGCCAAGACGGGCGTCCGGCTCCTGGACGATGGTCGACATCTCGAAGCCGTTGGGATAGCCGGCATCAGCGAGCAGCTTCTTTGCTTTGTCGACATCGTAGGTATAGGACGCCAACGTCTTGTCATATCCCGGGGTCACCGGCGCGAGCGGCGAATTAGCCGGCGTCGCATAGCCCTGCATGATCGCCTTGACGAGGCCGGCACGGTCGGTCGCATAGTTCAATGCCTGACGCACGCGGACATCGTCCAGCGGCTTCAGCTTGGTGTTGAGTGCCAGCCAGAAGACGGCGGAGCCCTCGCTCTTGTTGAGCTTCATATCCGGATTGGCGTCGATCTGCTTGGCAAAGGCCGGCGGCAGCGGGCTGACGACATCGGCATCCCCCGTCTGCAATGCCATGTTCATGACTGAGGGTTCGGACGTCCAAGTCCACTTGATCTCGCCTACCCCTTTCGGCGCACCGCCCCAATAGTTCGGGTTTTTCGCTTCCAACACATATTCGCCGGATTTATACTCCGCGAGCTTGTAAGGGCCGGTTCCGACTGCCTTGCTGCCGATCGTGCCCGCTGCATCCGCAACCGGGCTCACCATCAGGCAGGCACCGGTGGTCAGAAGCGCAAGGAAGGCTGGGTAAGGATGCTTCAGCTTGAATTGTACGGTCATCGGATCGACCGCCGTGACGCTGTCGATGAAGGTGCGCAAACGGCCGCTGGCCGCAAGGCCGCGCTTCGGATCGAGATGGCGTGCAAAGTTCTTGACGACGGCATCCGCATTGAACGGCGTACCGTCGTGGAAAGTGACGCCTTCGCGCAGCTTGAAGGTCCAAACGAGACCGGCGTCGTCGCTCTTCCATTCGGTGGCAAGCGCCGGCTTCAGCGTAAGATCGGAACTGCGGGCAAGAAGGCCCTCATACATCGGGTCGAGGAGAGCGGCGGTATAGGTTGCAGTCTGGTCGCCCGGATCCATCGAACGTGGCGCCTCGGTCTGCATGACGTTCAACGTCGAGGCCAGTGCCGCGATCGGCGAATACAGCGCGCCAGCGATCACGCCGATCGCGAGCAAGCTGCTGCTTTTCATGAGCTTTTTCCTGAAAATCGTCATCTCGTTCACCCATTTTGAATGTCTCTGATCCATCGACCGGGCAATGGACTTAAGTCATTTTTTGTAATTTATTGCGGTTGATTTGTTCATTTGCTGAACTTATTGTCAAGCCAAAATAATAGGCAAACACCCAGGCGGAACATCGAATTGCTCACCTCTTCGCAGCGACAGCTCCTGCGCGTCATCAGCGAGTCCGGCCCACTCAGCCGGACGGTTCTTGCCGCGTCGATGGGGCTCAGCAAGGCAGCGATGAGCGGCATTGCCCGTGACCTGATTACCCTCGGCGTCCTGCACGAGACCGAGACGGTCTACGGCCAGGGCCGGCCGTCGATACTGCTCGACCTGCATCCCGAAGGTGCGTTCTTCGTCGGCATTTCACTGTTGGAAGATCCGGCGCCAATGGTCCTCAGCGATCTCAACGGCAAGATCATTGCTCGGGAGAACATGCCGCTGTCGCGCGATCCTGAGATTATAGCGGGATTGATAGCCGACGCACTTCCGAAGCTCCTCGCAGGGCGGCCGGATGTGGCCGACAAATTGTCGGGCCTCGGCGTTGCGCTTTCCGGTTTCGTCGATGAGAAGCAGGCCAATTGCGTGCAATCCACCTTGCTTGGCTGGCAGGACGTGCCGTTGGCCAAGATCGTCCGGCAAAAGACCGGTGTCGAGACCTTCATCGAAAACGATGCCAAGGCCGTGGCCGTCAGCGAAAAGCTGTTCGGCATCGCCCGCGACATCCGGAATTTCAGCGTCGTCTCCTTCGGCGATGGCATCGGCTGCGCCCATTTCATTCGCGGCAAGCTCTATCGCGGCAACCACGGCGGCGCCGGCGAAATTGCCCATTGCACTATCGAACCCAACGGCTCGCCCTGCCGCTGCGGCAAGCGCGGCTGCCTCGATACGGTCGCCTCGATAAAGGCAATTAAAGAAATGTCCAAGGCGGAAGGTCTTTCCTGCACCTCGCTCACCGAGTTGGAGGAAGAGGCGTCAGTCGGCAATGCCGTCGCTATCCGCATTCTGCATCGGGCTGGCGCCGCCCTGGGCTTGGCAATCGCCCATATCATTCAGTTCAACGATCCCGGCATGATCCTGATCACCCACGTCGAAGGCAATTTTGACGGATTGTTCGGCACGGTCGTGCAGCAGGCGATCGAAGCCAACGTGCTACCGCGCTACGCCGGCCAGACGCCGATCCGTACCCAGCGCGTCGACAGCGACATCTGGGCGCGGGGTGCCGCCAGCATTGCCGCTCATAATTTCCTGATTGGTCCCAACCTGAATTGAGGTTCCTATGCGCATCGCCGTCGGTGGCATTCATATCGAATGCAGCACGTACAACCCCGTCTTAAATGAAGAGAAGGATTTCCGCGTCGTCCGCGGCGAGGAATTGACGGCTGCGCCCTATTTCGCATTTCTCAAAGACTATGACGCCGAATTCCTGCCGACGATCCACGCCAGGGCCATCGCCGGCGGGCCCGTTGCCCGCCACACCTATGAAGCCTTCAAGGCGGAGTTCCTGGAGCGGCTAAAGCCGCTGCTGCCGCTCGACGGTCTCTATCTTGCGATGCATGGCGCGATGTACGTCGAAGGCATGGAGGATGCCGAGGGCGACTGGATCAGCTCTGCCCGCGAACTGGTCGGCTACGACTGCACGGTTTCGGCCAGCTATGACCTGCATGGCAACGTCACGCAGCGCATCATCGATGCCTTGGACATGTATTCCACTTATCGCACCGCGCCGCATATTGACGTCGAGGAAACCATGCGCCGCGCGGTGACGATGCTCACCGAAAGCCTGAAAACCGGCGTAAAGCCGATTCTGCTCTGGGCGCCGATCCCGGTCGTGCTGCCCGGCGAGCGCACCAGCACGGTCGATGAACCCGCAAAGAGCCTCTACGACCTGCTGCCCGGCATCGATGCCATCGACGGTGTCTGGGATGCCTCGCTGATGGTCGGCTATGTCTGGGCCGACGAGCCGCGCGCCACGGCCGCCGCCATCATGACCGGCACGGACCGTTCCGTTCTCGAACGCGAAGCGAAACTGCTGGCGCAGGCCTATTGGGATGTCCGCAAGGATTTCGTCTTCGGCTGCGAGACCGGCACGATCGAGGAGTGCGTCGCCAAGGCAATCGCCAGCCCGACAACGCCTGCGGTGCTCGCGGAATCCGGCGACAACCCGACCGGCGGCGGTGTCGGCGATCGCGCCGACGTCCTGGCGGAACTGATTGCAAAGGGAGCCAGCGGCGTTGTTTTTGCCGGGATCGCCGACAAGGCGGCAACCGAAGCCTGCTACGCCGCCGGCGTTGGCGCCAGACTCGAGCTCGCTGTCGGCGCATCTCTGGACACCAAGGGTAGCAAACCGGTAACCGCCGAGTTCACCGTCAAGTTCCTGTTGAAAGCCGATGACGCCGCGGATCACCAGGCGGTCGTCTCGGTTGGGGGCATCGATCTGGTGCTATCTGCTAAACGTCGCCCGTATCACAATATCGCCGATTTCACGCGCCTCGGCCTTGATCCGCATCGCGCCAAGATCGTCGTCGTGAAGTCCGGCTATCTCTCTCCGGAATTGGCTCCGATCGCCAGTCCGAACCTGATGGCATTGTCGCCCGGCGTCGTCGACCAGTTCGTCGAGCGCCTGCCGCGGCTGCGCAAGCAGAAGCCGACCTATCCTTTCGACAAGGATTTTACCTTCACGCCCGAGGTGGCGCTCTCTGCACGCTCGGCGGCCCGACTCTGACCATCGCGAAGGCACGACGCTCCGATTTTCGCTGCAAAATTAGGTGCGACGCACAATTATTGCGCATCACAATATATTGCCCAAGAAAGAGCTTGACGCTGCAAGTGAGTTGAATTTCTATTGAACCAATCGAAAATTGGTACGAACCATTTAGCACCATGCCAGCCAGCGGTCTTCCGGAAAATTCGACCTACGCCCTGGAGAAACTCCGGGGTCTGTTGGGCTCTGACAACCTGGAACCAGATGGCAAGCTGCCGACCGAGCGCGCGCTTTCGGATATGTTCGGCGTTAGCCGCCGCGCTATCAGACGGGCCTTGGAAGTGCTGGAAGCGGAAGGCCGCATCTGGCGGCGCCAGGGATCGGGCACCTATGCCGGCCAGCGCCCGGACGACTGGAGCCAGCACGTCGGTTCGCTGATTGCCGGTACCAATCTGATGGAAATCATGGAAGTGCGCCTGCGCGTCGAGCCGCAGCTCGCGCAACTCGCGGCGATGCGCGCCAAGCCCGATGATATCGACCGCATGTACGAGCTGACGAAAAAGATCTTCGCCAGCGGCGATGCAGATAGCCGCGAACTCTGGGACGGTGCACTGCATCGCCTGATCGCACAGAGCGCCGGCAATCAGTTCTTTCTGACGATCTTCGATGTCATCAACCATGTCCGTCAGGACGAGGCATGGCAAACCATTCGCGAATTGGCCCGCAACATCAACAGGACACGCCCGGTAACCTACGCGCAACACGTGGCGATCATCGACGCGATCGCGGCCCGCGATCCAATGAAAGCCGCCGAAGCCATGCGCCAGCATCTGCTGGTGCTGCAGGAAAGCCTGATTCGCGTCACCTCGCTCGACGCTCAGCATCCACAGAAAGAACTGGCTGACGAGTTGGAATGATCATTGGCACCTCTGTGCCGAAACTGACGACCGGAGAGGAAACCGGCCGAGAATGCATTGAAAACAAAATGATAACAGGAGAACCTCATGAAGATCGCCAAATTCCTGACATCGCTGGCCGTCGGAACTTTGATCGCGCTGCCGGCTTTTGCTGTTGAACTGAAGATCGGCCTGCAGGACGATGCCGACGTGCTGGATCCAGCGCAATCACGCACGTTTGTCGGCCGCATCGTCTACACCGCGCTCTGCGACAAGCTTGTCGACGTGACGCCGGACCTCAAATTCGTGCCGCAGCTCGCCACCTCGTGGAAATGGTCAGCGGACGGCAAGCAACTGACGATGGAACTGCGCCAGGGCGTAAAATTCCAGGACGAGACGCCGTTTAATGCGCAGGCCGTGGTAGACACCATCCAACGCAACCAGACGATGCCGGAATCGCGCCGCAAGAGCGAACTCTCCTCCGTCGCCAAGGTCGAGGCAACGGGCGAATACGAAGTGACCTTCACGCTGAAGGCACCTGACGTCACGCTGCTCGCCCAGCTTTCCGATCGTGCCGGCATGATTGTCTCTCCGACGGCTGCCAAGGCTTTGGGCGCGAAGTTCGGCGATCATCCGGTCTGCGCCGGGCCGTTCAAATTCGTCGAGCGCGTGCAGCAGGACCGCATCGTGCTGGAGAAGTTCCAGGATTACTGGAACAAGGACAATATCTTTGTCGACAAGGTGACCTACCTGCCGATCCCCGACACGACGGTGCGCCTCGCTAACCTGCGCTCGGGCGATCTCGACATGATCGAACGTGTAGCCGCATCCGACGTCGGCACCGTCAAGAGCGATTCCAATCTCGCCTATTCCGATGCGGTCGGGACGGGCTGGCTGGGGATCTACGCCAATATCGGCAACGGCGCGCGCGCCGACAATCCGCTCGGCAAGGACAAGCGCCTGCGCCAGGCCTTCTCGCTAGCGATCGATCGGGATGCCGCGATGCAGGTGGTCTTCGACGGCACCGGACTTGCCGGCAATCAGCCCTTCGCGCCGAACAGCCCCTGGTACGACAAGGACATTCCGGTTCCCGCCCGCGATGTCGACAAGGCAAAAGCACTGGTCAAGGCGGCGGGGTACGATCGTGTGCCGGTCGAAATTGCAGTGGCCAACAATCCGGTCACAATGCAGACGATGCAGATCATCCAGTCCATGGTCGCCGAGGTCGGCTTCGATGTTTCGCTGAAAACGACCGAGTTTGCCACGCTGCTCGACGCGCAGACGGCCGGCAACTATCAGCTCAGCCGTTCCGACTGGTCTGGCCGCTCCGATCCCGACGGCAATATCCAGCAATTCGTTACCACCGGCGCTGGCCTCAACGACTCCAAATACAGCAATCCGGAGGTCGATAAGCTCCTGTTGGAAGCGCGCCAGTCGCAGGACAATGCAGTCCGAAAGCAGAAATATGACGCCGCCGAAGTGATCATGAATGACGAACTGCCGATCATCTATCTCGGCCACCAGGCATGGATCTGGGCTTACAACAAGAAGATCACCGGCTTCGTGCCCTCGCCGGACGGCATGATCCGCCTCGTGGGCGTGAAGAAGAGCAGCTAGCGCAAAAGCGCCATGCGGAGTGCAGGTTGCGCTCCGCATGGCCCTCCCATGATCGATGACGAGGTCAGGATCTGCTCATGTACACCTATATCGGAAAGCGGCTGCTGGTTGCGATACCGACGCTGCTGATCATCTCCATCTTCGTTTTCTCCCTGCAGAAACTTCTGCCGGGCGATCCGATCCTGGCGATGGCCGGCGAAGAGCGTGACCCGCAGGTCATCGAGTTCCTTCGCGAGAAATACCGGTTGAACGATCCGGTGGTGTATCAGTATGGCTATTGGCTGAAGGGTGCTGTCACCGGCGATCTCGGCATTTCGCTGCGCACCAACCAGCCGGTGTTGACGCTGGTTGCCGAGAAGCTGCCGGTAACGATTCAACTCGCCGTCATGTCGATGATCTTCGCCTTCGTCATCGGCATCCCCATGGGCATATTGGCAGCGGTGAAGAAGAATACCGTCATCGACTTCCTCGCCAATATCGTCGCCCTATGCGGATTGTCCGTGCCGAATTTCTGGCTCGGGATCATGCTGATCCTGCTGATATCGGTGAAACTTCACTGGCTTCCGGCTTCCGGCTATCAGCCATTCTTCGACGATCCGCTGCGTTCGATCCAGACCATGCTGATGCCGTCCTTCGTGCTCGGCAATGCGCTCGCCGCCACGCTGATGCGCCACACACGCTCTTCGATGCTGAGCGTGCTCAGCGCCGATTATATCCGCACGGCCCGTGCCAAGGGCCTTCCGGAAGCTGCCGTCGTTCTCAGCCACTCGTTTCGCAACGCCATCCTGCCGGTTGTCACCGTCAGCGCGCTGCTCTTCGGCGAACTGCTGGCTGGCGCGGTTCTGACCGAGCAGATCTTCACCATTCCCGGTTTCGGCAAGCTCATCGTCGATGCGGTCTTCAACCGCGACTACGCCGTCGTCCAGGGTGTCGTGCTCTGCACCGCCGTCGGCTTTATCGGGATGAATCTGATTGCCGATGTTCTTTATGTCCTTCTGAACCCACGTCTGAGGGCCGCCCTATGACCGCGATCGCGCAGACGTCGGCTGCGGCCGCCCCCGCCAAACGCGCACCGAACCGCGCCTGGCGCAAACTGAAGGCAAACAAGGGGGCGCTGGTCGGCCTCGCCATCATCCTTTTCTTTGCGACGCTTGCCATTCTGGCGCCGGTGTTACCGTTGGCCGATCCGGTCGCGACGAGCTGGTCGACGATCCGCAAGGCGCCGTCGGCCGCCCATTGGCTCGGCACCGACGATATCGGCCGCGACATTCTCTCTCGCATGATCTGGGGCGCGCGGGCATCGCTGATGGCAGGCATCTTTTCCGTCGCTATCGCCTTGGCGATCGGCGTACCTTTCGGCCTTATCTCCGGCTATTACGGCGGCTGGATCGATCAGATCGTCTCGCGCATTACCGAAGCCTTCCTGGCGATGCCCTTTCTTATCACCGCGATCGCGCTCGCCGCCTTTCTTGGGCCGAGCCTGACCAATGCGATGATCGCCATCGGACTTTCGGCAACGCCTGTCTTCGTGCGCCTGACGCGCGGTCAGGTACTCGCGGTGAAGACGGAAGAATATGTCGAAGGTGCGCGCTCGATCGGCCTGCGCCATTTCAGCATCATCATCCGCTACATCCTACCGAACGTTTTCGCACCTATCCTGGTGCAGGGAACGCTCACCATCGCAACAGCGATCATCGCCGAGGCCAGCCTCTCCTTCCTTGGCCTCGGCCAGCAGCCGCCGGCGCCTAGCTGGGGATCGATGCTCAATGTGGCCAAGAACTACCTGGAGCAGGCGCCCTGGATGGCCATGTGGCCGGGCGCAGCCATTTTTCTCGTCGTCATCGGTTTCAATTTACTGGGCGATGGCCTGCGCGATGCGCTCGATCCGCGCGAAGCGTGAATCATCTGAAAGGACTTCTATAATGACCACATTTACAACCCGCCCTGAAATCCTCGGCACCTTTGGTGTCGTGACTTCCACACACTGGATCGCCTCAGCGGTCGGCATGGGCATTCTCGAAAAGGGCGGCAATGCGTTCGATGCGGCGGTCGCGACCGGCTTCGTTCTGCAGGTCCTCGAGCCGCATCTCTGCGGTCCCGGCGGCGATATGCCGGCGGTGATCTATTCGAAGAAGAAGGACAAGGTCGAAGTCATCTGTGCTCAGGGAACTGCCCCCGCCGGCGCCACACTCGAGCACTATACGGGCGAAGGCCTGTCGCTGATCCCCGGCGACGGCCTGCTCGCAACCGTGGTCCCCGGCTCCTTCGACGGCTGGATGCTGATGCTGCGCGACTACGGCAAGCTCAGCGTCCGCGACGTCCTCGAACCGGCAATCCACTATGCCGAACACGGACATCCGGTGCTGCCGCGTGTCTCGGCGACCATTGCCGGTCTCGCCGAATTCTATCGCAAGGAGTGGCCGACCTCCTACGAGACCTGGCTGCCCGGCGGCTCCGCTCCCGAACCCTGGTCGAACTTCAAGAACCCTGTCCTTGCCGAAACCTGGAAGCGCGTCGTCTCGGAAGCGGAAAGCAAAAGCGGCCGCGAGGCGCAGATCGAAGCAGCCCGCGACGCCTTTTATCGTGGCTTCGTCGCAGAGGCGATCGATACCTATGTGCGCAAGGCCGAAGTCGTGGATGCGAGCGGCCAACACCACAAGGGCGTGCTGACGGCCGACGACATGGCCAACTGGTCGGCGACAATCGAAGAGCCGTTGACCTATGATTACCATAACTGGACGATCGCCAAGATCGGCCCCTGGGGTCAGGGGCCAGCCTTCCTGCAGACACTGTCGCTGCTAAAGGGTTTCGATCTCAAGGCCATGGACCCGGCCGGCGCGGATTTCGTCCACACCATCACGGAAGCCATGAAGCTCGCATTCGCTGACCGCGAGGTCTATTACGGCGATCCGAAATTCACCAAGGTGCCGCTCGATATCCTGTTGTCCGACGCCTATGCCGCGGAACGCCGCAAGCTAATCACCTCGGAGGCTTCTCATTCCCTGCGTCCCGGTAAGCTAGCCGGCTTCGAAAGCCAGTTTGATCTCACCATGGATATGCTGGATACACCGGAAGCCAAGGCCGGCGCGGTCTACGAGCCGACCATGTCGCACCTGACGGAAAAGCGTGGCGATACCGTGCATATCGACGTGATCGACCGCGAAGGCAATATGGTCTCGGTGACGCCTTCGGGCGGCTGGCTGCAGTCCTCGCCGATCATTCCAGGCCTCGGCTTCTGTCTCAATAGCCGAGCGCAGATGTTCTGGCTGAAGCCGGGCCTGCCTTCGTCGCTCGCTCCCGGCAAGCGGCCGCGCACCACGCTGACGCCATCGCTTGGCCTTTACCAGGGCCGCCCGACGCTTGCCTTCGGCACGCCCGGCGGCGATCAGCAGGAGCAATGGCAGCTCGCCTTTTTCCTGCGTTATGCCCATCACGGCATGAATCTGCAGGAGGCGATCGACCAGCCGCTGTTCCACACCTCGCATTTCCCGAGCTCCTTCTACCCCCGCACCCGCGAGCCCGGCAGCATTACGGCGGAGGCCAATTTCAGCGCCGAGATGCTCGATGCACTGCGCAAGAAGGGCCACAAACTGACGGTTGCGCCGGAATGGACGGTCGGCCGGCTGACCGCCGCGCGGCGCGATGCCAGCGGCCTGCTGCGCGCGGCGGCCACCCCACGTTTGATGCAGGCCTATGCGGTCGGGAGATAAGCTCATGACCTGGTCGATCGTCACGCGCGAGCCGGAAACCGGCCATCTCGCCATCGCCGTCGCCACCCGCTTTTTCGCGGTCGGCAACATCGTACCGAATATTCGCGGCGGCATTGGCGCCGTCGCGACGCAGGCGTTCAGCAGCCCGCTTTACGGCATCGATGGTCTGGCGATGCTTGCCGCCGGCCACATGCCGGAGGAAATCATTAGGACATTGACCGCGCGCGACGAAGGTCGCGAACAGCGCCAGTTCCACATGATCGACAGCAACGGCAACAATGCCGCTTTCACCGGCGCCAAATGCATCGACTGGGCCGGTCATCTGATCGACGAAAATGTCTCGGTTGCCGGCAACATGCTGGCCGGTCCGCAGGTCATCGCCAAGAGCCTGTCGACCTTCAAGAAGACCCAGGGCATGCCGCTCGCCGAGCGGCTGCTCGAAGCCATGCGCGCCGGCGAGGACGCGGGCGGCGACAAACGCGGCAAGCAATCCGCTGCTTTGGTCATCTATCGCGACCAGGATTATGCCTGGCTGAACATCCGTGTCGACGACAGCGCCGATCCGCTGACGGAGCTCGAACGGCTCTATGCCGTCGCACAGGAACGCTATCTGCATGTTGCCGAGACCACGCCCACGCGGCAGAACCCGAGCGGCATGATCGACCGTCGAGAGATCGACGAAAAGATCGCGGCACTGGAGGCCGCAAGGATTGCCGAAGGCCGCCCATCGGCCTCCTTCGCCACATCGCCGAAGCCGTCATGAGCGGAATCGCGTAATGCCTGATACGATGCGCAAGATCACAAAGGTGAGCCTATGACAACCGTTGCCGCTCCGCAGACGAAAGCAGACGCAAAGCCCGTCCTCTCCGTCTCCAACCTGACGACATCGTTCCTTGCCGATGGCGAATGGCGCACGGTGGTGAAGAACATCTCCTTCGATGTCATGCCAGGCGAGACGGTCGCGATCGTCGGCGAATCCGGCTCCGGCAAGAGCGTCACCTCGCTCTCGATCATGCGACTGCTCGCCAAGGGCAGCAGCCGCATCGAAGGCTCGATCAAGCTTAACGGTCGCGACATCCTTTCGCTCTCGGACAACGAAATGCGCAAGGTGCGCGGCAAGGATGTCGCGATGATCTTCCAGGAGCCGATGACCAGCCTCAATCCGATCTTCACCATCGGCCGGCAGATTTCCGAGGCGCTCACCTGCCACGGCGATATTTCCAAGGCCGAAGCCAAGGCCGAGACCATCCGCTTGCTCGAAAAAGTGCGTATTCCGAACGCTTCCTCCCGCTTTGACGAATATCCGCATCAGTTTTCCGGCGGCATGCGCCATCGCGTCATGATCGCGATGGCGCTGGCCTCGCGCCCGAAGCTTTTGATTGCCGACGAACCAACGACGGCACTCGATGTCACCATTCAGGGACAAATCCTCGATCTCATCAAGGTTTTGCAGGAAGAGGAAGGCATGTCCGTCCTCTTCATCACCCACGACATGGGCGTCGTGGCGGAAATCTCCGACCGCACCATCGTCATGTATCGCGGCGAAGCGGTGGAAACCGGCAACACTGACGATATCTTCCATCGCGGCCAGCACCCCTATACCCGCGCCCTGCTCTCCGCTGTGCCTCGGCTTGGCTCGATGAAGGAGCAGCCGCAACCGCTGCGCTTCCCGGTCGTCGATGCAAGCACCGGTGAGCGCACGGAACCGACCGCAGTCACCGACACGGTCGATCGCGGCAAGACGCCGATCCTGGAAGTGAAGAATCTCGTGACCCGCTTCGCTACCCGAGGTGGGCTTCTCGGCCGCGTAACCGGCGCCATCCACGCCGTCGAGAACGTCTCCTTCGATCTCGCCCAGGGCGAGACGCTGTCTCTGGTCGGCGAATCCGGCTGCGGTAAATCAACGACCGGACGCTCGATCATGCGCCTGATCGACCCCAATGCCGGGGAAGTCCGGCTCGACGGCTACGACGTGATGAAGCTCGACGCGCTCAATCTGCGCCGCATGCGCCGCAGTATCCAGATGATCTTCCAGGACCCGTTTGCCAGCCTCAATCCGCGCATGACCATTGGCGCCGCTGTCGCTGAGCCCTTTATCGAGCACGGGCTCGGCACCCGCGCCCAGGCGCGCGAGAAAGCGGCCGACCTGCTGGAGCGTGTCGGGCTGAAGGCGGATATGATGTCGCGCTACCCGCATGAATTTTCCGGCGGCCAGCGTCAGCGCATCTGCATTGCCCGTGCGCTCGCCCTCGACCCGAAGGTCATCGTGGCAGACGAAAGCGTCTCAGCTCTCGACGTCTCGATCAAGGCGCAGGTCTGCAATCTCCTGATGGACCTGCAGCAGAGCCTCAATCTCGCTTATCTCTTCATCTCACACGACATGGCTGTCGTCGAACGCGTGAGCCATCGCGTCGCCGTGATGTATCTCGGCGAGATCGTCGAGATCGGCCCCCGTGCCTCGGTGTTTGAGAACCCGCAGCATCCCTATACGAAGAAGCTGATGGCGGCTGTCCCGGTGCCGGATCCGTCCCGGCGCGGCATCAAGCGCAATCTCGCCGTTGACGAGCTGAAGAGCCCGGTGCGGCCCGTTGGCTATAACCCGCCGGCGCGCCAATTTCGTGAGGTCGCGAATGGCCATCTGGTGCGGCTGGACGAGGCGGCGTAACGCAATCGTGCCGTTGACTTCGGCAGGCTCCGGCGCTGATATCGGCAGCCCGTTTTCAAAATGATTGGAGTGATTGTGATGACTGATACCGTACTCGATATTCCGGTAAAAAAGATCGACGGCAGCGAGACGACGCTCGCCGACTATCGCGGCAAGGTGATCATGGTCGTCAACGTCGCCTCCAAATGCGGACTGACGGTGCAATATGAAGGGCTGGAAAAGCTCTATGAGGACAAGCGCGACGACGGCCTCGTCATCGCCGGCTTTCCCGCCAATGATTTCAAAGGCCAGGAGCCCGGCACGAACGACGAAATCCTGAGCTTCTGCACCCTGACTTATGACGTGCAGTTTCCGATGTTTTCCAAGATCGCGGTGACAGGCGAGGAGCGGCATCCGCTTTACAACAGCTTGATCGCTTCTGACGTCGTGACGACCGGTGACGGGCCGATGCGGGAGCGCCTTGCAAAAAACGGCCTTCAAACCGGACAGGACGGCGGCATCGTCTGGAACTTCGAAAAATTCCTGATCGGCCGGGACGGCAAAGTTGCCGCCCGCTTCGCACCTGACGTTACGGCAGATGATCCGCGCTTGCTCTCGGTCCTGGAAAAGGAACTGGCCCGCGCCGGCTGAAGCGCCTTGCACATTTTCAAAAATAAGGCGTTACCTCAATAGGTTACGCCTTTTCTGATGGGCAGCAAGAAGCGTGCTTAGCCCGGTTGTATCATTGCCTCCCCTCCCGCCCGGGAGTATGTTTCGACTTTCGAATACACGTCCGGACGGAACACTGCATCAGCTCTGATGGGAGGAGGATGTCATGCGCGAACCTGATATGCAAAAACTCGACGCCCTAGTCGGACGCTTAGTCGGCGATCTCGGCGCGGCCGTCACGGGTGTATTGGTGACGCTCGGAGATCATTTGGGCCTGTTCAGGGCCATGGCGGACGGAACACCGATGACGTCGGCGGAATTGGCCGACAAGGTCGGCGTGAAGGAGCGTTATGTGCGTGAGTGGCTGTCGGCTCAAGCGGCGGCCGAATATGTCAGCTATGACGACCAGACCGAGCGCTTCTACCTGACACCCGAACAGGCAATGGTGTTTGCGGAGGAAAACAGTCCCGCCTTCTTCACCGGCGCCTTCGAAGTTGTTCAATCCATGTGGCTCGACGAGCCGAAAATCGCCAATGCTTTCAAGACCGGCAGCGGTCTCGGCTGGCATGAACACAGCGCCTGCCTGTTCCGCGGCACGGAGCGTTTCTTCCGGCCGGGCTACAACAGCCATCTTGTTGCGGAATGGATACCGGCGCTGAAGGGTATGCACGAAAAGCTTCAAGCCGGTGCGGCCGTCGCCGATGTCGGCTGTGGCCATGGCGCCTCGACCATCCTGATGGCGCAGGCCTATCCGAACTCGACCTTCTTCGGCTTCGACTATCATCTCCCCTCCATCGAACGGGCGAAAGCCGCAGCGAAAGAGGCGGGTGTCGATGGCCGCATCACCTTCGAGCAGGCGACCGCCAAGGATTTCCCGGCTGCCGGCTATGACCTCGTGGCGATGTTCGACTGCCTGCACGACATGGGCGATCCTGTCGGCGCTGGAAAGCATGTCAGGGAAAGTCTCGCCGACGACGGCACCTGGATGATCGTCGAACCCTTTGCGCATGATTGCCTGAAGGACAATCTCAACCCGGTCGGCCGCGTTTACTACGGCGCATCGACGATGATCTGCACGCCGGCCTCGCTGTCACAGGAAGTCGGGCTGGGTTTAGGCGCGCAAGCCGGCGAGATGAAACTGCGCAAGGTTGCCATGGATGCGGGCTATTCGCATTTCCGCAAGGCGACCGAAACGCCGTTCAACATGGTCTTCGAAGTGAGAGCCTGAAAGCTGCGCCGCGCGCTCGGTCGAACGCGCGGCGCAGTTTGATCCTTTATAGACGCTGACCGTCTTCGCCGAACAGCGATGCGAGCGCCGGCTGGAAATAGACCGGCTGCTCGCTTTCCAGCGCAACATCCTCATCAGCATCGATACGCACCGACATGGTCTCTTTGCCAATCTGCCCCCAGACCAGATTGTCTGAGCCCATGGGTTCTACGATGCTGAAGGTTGCCGGCAGGCTGGACATCCGGCCGTTGGCAGCGACAAATTGCATTTGTTCCGGCCGCACACCGAGCGTTGCGGGGCGTCCGTCGCCAGGCGTGCCCGAGAATTCATAACCATTCAAGTCGATCTTGCGCCCGTCGGGCAGGATGAAAGCAGGCGTACCGCCATTGCTGGCAACCTGCCCCGACAGGAAGTTCATGGACGGCGAGCCAACGAAGCCGGCCACGAAACGGTTGACCGGCCGGCGATAGATTTCCTTCGGTGCGGCGAACTGCTGGATAACGCCGCCGCTCATGACAGCGATACGGTCGGCGAGCGTCAGCGCCTCGATCTGGTCGTGCGTGACGTAGATCATTGTCGAACCAAGCCCCGCATGCAGGCGCTTCAACTCGACGCGCAGCTCGGTGCGGAGCTTGGCGTCGAGGTTGGAAAGCGGCTCGTCGAACAGGAAGACATCGACGTCGCGCACCAGTGCGCGGCCGATGGCGACGCGCTGGCGCTGGCCGCCGGAAAGTTCGCCTGGTCTCCGTTTACGCAGCGGATCGATCTGCAGGATCTGCACGGCGCGATCGACGCGCTTGGCAATCTCATCCTTGTTCATGCCGGCGATGCGCAGCCCAAAGGAAAGATTTCCCTCCACCGTCATTGTCGGGTACAGCGCGTAGGACTGAAAGACCATACCGATGCCGCGGTCTTTCGGTTCCTCCCAGGTGACGTTCCTGTCGCCGATCCAGATCTGGCCGCTGCTGATGTCGGTGAGGCCGGCGATGGCGTTGAGCAAAGTGGACTTGCCACAGCCGGAAGGCCCGAGAAGGACGATGAACTCGCCCGACTGGATTTCAATATTCAACGATTTCAGAACGCTGACGGTGCCGAAATCGATTGCGAGTTCGCGAATGGAAACATTGGCCATGAATTATCCCTTGACTGCACCCGCGGTGATGCCGCGCACGAACCAGCGACCCGAACCGAAATAAACGATCAGCGGAACCAAAGCCGTGAGGATGGTCGCCGCCATGTTGACGTTGTAAAGCTTCTCGCCTTGGGTCGAGTTGACGATGTTGTTGAGCTGAACCGTCATCGGAAAATTTTCCCGACCGGCGAAGACGACGCCGAAGAGGAAGTCGTTCCAGATGCCGGTGACCTGCAGAATCCCCGCCACCACTAGGATCGGGATCGACATGGGGATCATCAGCCGGAAGAAGATCTGCCACAGTCCCGCACCATCGACTCGGGCGGCCTTGAACAGCTCCATCGGCAGGCTGGAATAATAGTTGCGAAACAGAAGCGTCAACACCGGCAGGCCGAAGACCGTGTGGGTGATGATGATGCAGGGCAATGTCGAATAGACGCCGACGCTGCGGTAGATGAGTACCAGCGGATAGATGAACACCTGATAGGGAATGAAAGCGCCAAGCAGCAGGATAGCGAAGAGAACGTTCGCTCCCTTTACCCGCCAGAAGGACAGCGCATAGCCGGTCAGCGATGAAATGAAGATCGACATAATCATGCTTGGTATCAGGATCTTCACCGAATTCCAGAAGCCGACGCTGATGCCGCCGCACTCAAGGCCGGTGCAAGCGGTGCTCCACGCCTGCACCCAGGCTTCGCCGGTCCAGACCTGCGGAAAGGCGAAGATATTGCCTTGCCGGATTTCCGGCATGGATTTCAGCGAGGTGACGATCATCACATAGAGCGGCAACAGGAAGAACAGCGCGGCTATCACGAGAAAAGCATAAAGACCGATACGCGCCGGGGACAGATGCTGCGGCTTGTGCCCTGACGGGCCCTCCATGACCTTTGCGACGGAAGATGGCATTGTCATCAGTTCCCCCTCGGTTTATCACGGAAATATTCGTAGTAGAGCCACGGCGTGACCAGGATGACCACGGTAATGAACATGACGGTCGAGGCACTGGTCGCAAGGCCGATATTGCCGCGGCCGAAGAGGTAATCCATGATGAATTTCCCCGGCACTTCGGTCGATATTCCCGGCCCGCCGCCGGTGGTTGCCAGCACCAGTTCGTAGACCCTGACCACGGCGATCGCCAGAAGCACGCTGGCGGTGATGATGGTCGGCCTCAGAATCGGAATGACGATGTGGAGATAGACGCGCCATGTCGGTATGCCGTCGATGCGCGTCGCCTTCCAGAGTTCACGATCGACGCCGCGCAATCCCGCCAACATGATCGCCATGACCAATCCGGACGATTGCCAGATGCCAGCGAGCACAATGACGTAGAGCGCCAGGTCGCTTTGGACGATCCAGTCGAAGCGGAACCAGGTGAACCCGATACTGTCGGCGACCCTTTGCAGGCCGAGCGTCGGGTTCATGATCCACTGCCAGACAAGGCCGGTGACGATGAAGGACATTGCGAAGGGGTAGAGGAAGATCGTCCGGAAGGTATTTTCGAAGCGAACCTTCTGATCGAGCGCAACAGCCAGAAGAAAGCCGAGGATCAGGCAGCCGGCGATGAAGAGGATACCGAAGACGACGACGTTCTGCAGCGAAAGCAGCCAGCGTGCCGTCGTGAACAGTCGTTCGTACTGCTTGGTGCCGACAAAGATGTTGACTGGCAGCACCTTGCTGTCGGTAAACGATATCCAGATGTTCCAGACAACCGTTACGACATAGGCAAGCAACACGATGATAAAGGCTGGGAACAGCGCGACATAGGCGGAAAGATGTCTCTTCTTCCTCGTGGCAGCCGTCCCGGCGACGGTCCCAGCGATGGTTCCGGCAGCAGTTTGCGGGGTACTCATGGATAAAGCTCCTCCTGCGCATTCATGGGAACCGGCGGCAGGTAGGCCCTGCCGCCGCATGGATGTCGGATGAGGCTTACTTCGCCTGCTCGATGACCTTTGCGAACTGCTCGGCGAACTGGTCGGCCGTCATGCTCGGCGTCGTCCAGTACTGGGCGACAAGGTCCTGTTCGGTCTGAACGATGTCCTGCGGGGTGAGCACGTCCGGCGCCAGAATCTGCCGGCTCTGATCCTTGAGCGCGGTCAGGCCCTTCTGGGCGCAGGCGTCGAGCTTGGAGTTGTCCACGTCGAGGCGGACCGGCACGGAGCCCTTCTTGGAGTTGAAGGCGAGCTGGCCTTCCTTGGACATGATCACAGTCGCAAGCAGCGTCTGAGCATCGGTCGCCGCCTTGTCCTTCAGGACCGGGAAGACGAAGATGTCGCCGCCCATCATGAAGTTGGATTCACCCGGCCCGAGGATGCAGCCGAAATCCTTATCGGCGACCATGTTGGCATGGATGAATTCGCCCTTGGCCCAGTCACCCATGAACTGGATGCCGGCCTTGCCGTCGATCAGCATACCGGTCGCCACATTCCAGTCACGGTTCGGGCTGCCCGGATCCTGATAGTTGCGCAGCTTGGCGAAGACTTCCGCCACATGCTTGAACTTGTCGGACTTGACGGCGTCAGTGTCGAGATCCTTCCAGACCTTGGCATAGAGTTCCTTGCCGCCTTCGCCGAGAAGGATGGCATTGAACATCAACTGGAGCTGCCAGGGCTGACCGCCAACGGCGACCGGGATCAGGCCGGCGGCCTTGATCTTGTCGAGCGCGGCAAACATTTCGTCCCAGGTTTTCGGCTCTTCGGTCACCCCTGCCTTGGCGAAAACCGGCTTGGAGTAGAACAGCCAATTCTGGCCATGGTCGTTGATCGGTGCACCATAAATATGCCCCTGGAACTGGATGGCATTATAGAAGGCCGGCGTCAGGACCGATTTCCAATCCTGCTCCTTGGCAAGATCGTCGAGCGGACGCAGCAGGCCCTGCTGGGCCAAGTCATTCATCTGCGTACCGGTATTGAACTGCATGGCTGTCGGCGGGTTGCCACCGATGATACGGTTAATGCCGATCGGACGCGCGGTTGAGCCGGACCCAGCGATCGCGGTATCGACCCATTGGCCACCGGCGGCATTGAATGTATTGGCGAGTTCACGCACGGCAGCGGCCTCACCGCCAGATGTCCACCAGTGCAGGACCTCGGCTCTCTTTCCCTCAGCCTGAGCGCCGGTGACGCCCAGTGCGATCAGCGCCGTGGCGCCAACCAATGCCATTAACAATCCACGCATATGCTCCTCCTCCATTTATGGCGTTCTTCTGAACACCTGTATTTCAGCCGCCGCCGTCTCAAGACCATCGGGTGCCGAATGCTGTCGCCCTCCAAAACCGCGCCGCCGGGCCTCCATTCCCCGCGGCGAACAGGCGATGCTTCCTCGGCATTGCCCGCTCGTCAAGTATGCAGTCTGGGAGGACTGCCAATTCTCCTAACTCTCTATAGCCTAGCCTATACGAAACGTCCCTCATTAATTGCACGCGGGATAGGATCCGGCCGGCCGCAACTGCTGTGGATTGCAACCACCTTGCGCGACTGAGCGGAACGCTCGAATGCCGTCATCACTTCCAGCGCGTGAAAGGCGAGTTCCGACGATACGCGATGCTGGCGCCCTGCACGAAGGGAATCTACCATTTCGGCCGCGCCCAAACCACGCAGTCCGAGATGGCCCGGCACACCTTCGGTATAAGGATGGTCCACTGGAATCTCTTCCCAAGCCTCACCGCCGTCGCGGAATATCTCAACCTTACCGCTAAAGTTGTTCGGATCCGGTGTTACCATGCTTCCTTCGGAGCCGTAAATCTCGATTTGATTGTGCTTGTGCTTGATGACATCGAAACTTGTGGCGATGGTGATCGTCGCACCGCTGTGGAACTCCATCACACCGGTCAGATGCGTTGGGACCAGCACCTTGATCGTCTCGCCGCGGCGCGGATCGGTCTTCACCGTGCGTTCGATGCGGGTGATCTTGGCAGCGCCGAAAACCTCGCGTACCGGACCGAGCAGGGCGATCAGATTGGTGACGTAATAGGGACCGACGTCCAGCATAGGCCCTCCGCCGCGGCCGTAGAAGAAGGCCGGGTTCGGGTGCCAATGCTCGTGGCCGGGCAGCAGCAGCATGGCGGTTGCCGACACCGCTTTGCCGATGCAGCCTTCATCGAACAACCGGCGCGTCAACTGATGGCCACCGCCAAGGAAGGTATCGGGCGCACAGCCGAGGCGCAGGTCGCTGGCGCGGGCGATCGACATCAACTCTTCGGCTTCCGCCATGCTGATGCCAAGCGGCTTTTCCGAATAGACATGCTTACCGGCGAGAAGCGCCTTTTTGCTGATCGAGTAATGCGAAACCGGCGTCGTCAGGTTGATGATCAGCCCGATTTCCGGGTCGGCGAGCATGGCGTCGAGGGAGACTGCCTGAAGGCCGAATTGGGCGGCAAGCTTTTTCGCCGGTTCCTCATAAAGGTCGTAGATCGATTTGACGCGGATGAAATCGAACATATGCAGGGTTGCGACATAGGTAGCGCTGATATTGCCGGCGCCGACGATGCCGACTTTCATGGGGGCAGTGCTCATGGATGTGGCCTCTAGGAAATGGTGATGTTGAGTTCAGCGGCGGCATCGCGCAGATAGTTCATGCCGCGCCGCATCTCCTGATCGAATTCAGGCGTCGCCTCGCGGAAATGTGTCCAATGCGACGCACCGGGCGCATCCTCCAGCTCCAGCGTGATCGGGCCGGAATAGCCGATCGCCTGCAGAGCGGCGAAAATCGCCTTCCAGTCGATTTTGCCACGGCCCGGGCGCCAATGAGCGTTGGTATGGCCTTCATTGTCAGAGAAATGCGTGTTGAAGATGCGATCGCCAAGCGCCAGCACGACATAGTGCGGCATGTCGCCGGCCGGAAAAAGATGGCTCGGATCGAAGTTCAGGCCGAGGTTTGAAGCGCCGGTGCGCTCGATCAGCCGTAGCATGCCCTGGCCGGAGCTGACCCAGCGATAGGGATGCGGCTCGATGGCGACGCGCAAGCCGGCTAAGCCGGCGATTTCACATGCCTTGGCAAAACCGTCGACCACGGCATTGTATTCCGCCGTCCAGTCCCATTGCGGCTCGACGGCTGCGGTCCACTCCTGCGAGATCGGCCGCTGCAGGATCGGCTTGACGTCGGACTGGAAGGGATAGGGCGTCATGCTGGTCACGATCGGCGCGCCGATCTCGGCCACGACATCGACGCCGCGCTTGTAGCCGCCGAGATCGACGGTGGAGAAAGCAGCACCCGCCTGCCGGCTGAAGGGCAGGTTGAAGAAGAAATTGGTGAGCGTCAGCCCCTCGCCCTCGGCGATCTCTTTCAGCCCACGGATCGTCGCCGGCGTGTAATAGGCCAGCATATCGACCGACCAGGCGGTGAGCTCGAAACCCTTGCAGCCGGTGCGCGCCAGCCGCTTCAACGGCGCCTCATAAGGCGGATTCCAGTTGAACGTCCAAATTGGCGATCCAAAAAAAAGCGAGCCTGCGCCCACGACATCATCCTCCCATGGAATGCGGTCGCCTACGAAACACGAGGCTCCCGCCCTCTTGCTGACAACCCTTGCCGAACGGAACCTCTTACCCCTCCAATCGGCAATTCGTAACGTTACGAATGATGGATAACTTCAATTCTGTCAAGCGACCTTTTTCAGGCTATTCCGCACGGATTCTCCGGCAGGATTTGGAATGAGAACGTTACGAATGCCTTTCGGCGGACTCTCCCGTCAAGCGGAGAGTGCCTGGCTATCGTGATCTACGAATTCGGCACGGATAAGTTCGCGCAGATCGCTTGGATCATCGCCGCCAATCGCGCGATATAGAAAAGAAGCCAGACGCTCGCCGATGACATAGTTGGAATAATAGAAGGCGCTGAGCGGCGGATTGAAGAAATCGTGCAATCGCGTGCCGCCATAGGTAATCACCGCGAAATCCTTGCCCACATGCCGGCCGATCTTGCGCAAGCCGGCCAGAAACCCGAGCGCGGCCTCTTCGCTGGCAACAAAGGCGCCCGTCGCTTCCGGATGCCAGGCGATTATATTTTTCGCGAGTTCCTGGCCGCTGTCGGGCGTCGTCGCTGCAAAATGGATAAGGTCGTCGGGAACAGTGAGGTTGCGCGCCGTAAAGGTCTTGCTCCAGCCTTTGACGAATTGCAGGCTGTAGGTGAACTGGCTGGACGGCGCGATCAGCAGCGGCCTGTGGTGGCCGGCATCCAGAAGCAACCGTGCCGCTTCAGCACCGATCGCCTCGTGGTCGAGATCGACGTTCGAATGAATACTTAAAAGCTCGGTGCGCCCGAAGGTGACGAAAGGCGTGCCTACCTCCAGCAGATACTTGACGCGGTCGTCCTGCGGTCTCGTGTGGGTAATGATGACGCCGTCGACCGACCCCTCTTCGACGAGATCGCGCACCGTCGCCAGGGGATCGTCCGCCTGTAATTGCGGGACGACCGTGGTCCGATAGCCATAGCCCTTCATATGGCGTGACACGCCTTCGACCAGCGAGGCAACGACGATATTCATCTCGCCTTCGCGTTCGAAGGGCAACACGATGCCGATCGCGTGGGTCTTGCCGGTCCGCAGATTGAGTCCGCCGAGATTTGGGCGATAACCAAGCTCGCCCGCCACTCGTTTCACCAGTTCGATTGTCTCGCGGTTGACCTCCGGGCCCTCCTTCAATGCGCGGCTGACGGTCGTGATCGAGAGGCCAAGCGCAGTCGCGACCGTGCGCAGCGTCACACGCTGCCCCGGATCCCGCCGCAATCCACGCCCCACTCCCGATCCCTGCACTTTCGACAATTCCCTTCGCTCCGCCTTAGCTACTCGACAATGCCCGCTGTCGAATGCGCGTGCAAGTATCACTCTTGGGTCGTCGGGGCGTTGCCTCGACGGTCCGCCAATAAAAGAGCCACCCATGGAAACGATCTATGCAAGTCTCCGTTGCGCGCTACTATTGAGTGATCCGCAGCTCTTCCAAATACTTGTGAGATCGGTTTTCCCATGACCCAATATCCCGTCGCTGCATTGATTGCGCCGACGATAATTCCAGCCAATATCTGGCGCTGCGCAACATTTTTGCCGTCGGCGGCGCTTTCCTCGCGCCCCGCGAGCTGATCGACGCCGCCGATTGGAAGACGATCCGCGAACGCGGCAAGGTGTCGGTCGCAGCGGCGGCACGCTGACCTCATGCACCAAAAATATCGAGCGTGCCGCTGTGCCCTTAATAGAGTTGCGCTATCTAATTTTTCTTATCGGTCAGCATGAAAGGCGAGTTCCCATGTCGCAGGCTGTGGTTTTCAAACTTCTTGGCAGACGGGTGCGCCTCGGCCTGATCGGCGGCGCGCAAGGCTCGCTTATCGGCCCCGTGCACCGCACCGCCGCCCGCATCGACGATTGCTTCGATCTCGCCGCCGGTGTCTTTTCCTCCGATCCAGAGCGGTCGCTGATTTCAGCCCATGCCTTCGGCATCAGGCGCGGCTATACCGATGTCCAAGCCATGATCGAGGCCGAAACCGTGCGGGCTGATGGCATCGACGCTGTTGCAATCATGACGCCGAACGACAGCCATTATGAATATGCCGCCACCGCTCTCGACGCCGGCCTGGATGTCATCTGCGACAAGCCGCTGACCAATGACTACGACAGTGCGCTGGCGCTCGCCCGTAAGGCGCATGACCGCGGCCGCATCCTGTCGCTCACCCATAATTACTCCGGCTATCCCATGGTGCGCGAGGCGCGCGCGACCATCACCGGCGGCGAGATCGGTGCGCTCCGTCTCGTCAATGTCCGCTATGTGCAGGGCTCACTCAGCCGACCTATCGAGGCCGAGCCGGACAAGATGGCGCCACGTACCAAATGGCGGCTCGATGCGGCTAAGGGCGGCAAGAGCCATGTACTTGGCGATATCGGCGTGCATGCTCATCAACTGATGAGCTTTGTTTGTGGCCGCCGCATCACGGCCGTACTTGCCGATGTCGGCCCGTCGCTGCCTGGCCGCACGGCACATGACACGGCGCAAGTGATCCTGAAATTCGATGACGGCACACGGGGCCAGATGCTGGTCAGCAAGGTGGCAACCGGCGCGCAGAATGTCGTCAGCATCGAGGCCTACGGTGAAGAGGGCGGCATCTCCTGGAACCAAGCCGAAGCCAACGATCTGCGCGTCATGCGGCTGAACCGCGCCGATGAGGTGCGCACGCGCGGCCTGCCGAGCCTGCATCCGCACGCCCAACGCGGCACCCGCCTGCCCACCGGCCATCCCGAAGCCTTCTTCGAGGCCTTCGCCAATATCTATACCGATTTTGCCGAACTGGTTGCCGCCCGCATCGCCGGCGCCGAGCCTGTTCCGCTGGCCCAATTGACGCCCAATGCCTGGATCGGCGTTGACGGTCTGGCCTACATCGATGCCTGCCTGGAGTCGACGGCGACGGGAACGTGGGCTGAGGTGGTTTACGAGCACGATCGGTTTTGATTTCCAGGTTGCAATTCCCAGTGCTCAGTTGCTTCGTCAAGTCAAGCATTTGCGGCACAGAATTTCGGCACCGGTCGCTCCCACCCGAAACCCACCACAGATTTCAATCCGTATCCACAATCACCCCTCGCAAACACACGAGAATCGCGCTAAATATATCCGCATAGGTTGTATATTTAGAGGGATATTATGGACAAATATTCGAAACTGGTTCTGTCCGTGATCGCTGTCGCGCTGGTAGCCATCGCGTTGCAGAATGTTATTACGCCCGCACAGGCCGTTGGAAATGGCTGCGGCTATAACATGTACAATCCTTGCTATGTCAAACTCGCCCCTTAAAGGCGCCTACAGCTAGAAGTCTGGCTACCGTGTGATACCAAGGTCGGCGGCCCGTTCGGACAGGCCGTCTGGCCGCGAAAGCTTCAGGTCACCGTCTGCGAGCTGCGCAATAAAGACAGTGCCGGACCTCCAGTTCCGGCAATATGTCAGGAAGCAGCAATTTTCCGGGCAGTGGTGATTGCTGCGCGAGCACCGGCGCGAAGCTGTGCGGTTTCGGCGCCGGCAATGACGAGATCCAGGCCGAGCTTCAGGAATTGGCCGGCGCGTTCGCCGTCGGTGCCGAAAGCGCAGATCAGCTTGCCATGGGCGCGGCAACGCGCCACGGCATGCGCCAATGTCTGGTCGATCGCGGCACTGTCCGGCGCCAGACGCGCACCATTCGAGAGCGCTATAGAGAGATCGGACGGACCGACGAAGATGCCGTCGATGCCGTCGACGGCAAGGATTTCATCGATGGCATCGAGCGCGGCACGGGTCTCGACCATGGCAATGGTGACGGTCAGCCCGTTGGCGCCCTGCAGATACTCGTCAGCGGCGATGCCGAAATGATTAAGTGCGAGCGACGGCCCCCAGCTGCGCTCGCCGAGCGGCGGATATTTCGTTGCTTTGACCAGGGCGCGGGCATCGTCCGCCGAATTGATCATCGGCGCAATGATGGCGGAAGCGCCGGCATCCAGAAGTCGCGAGGCGGAGGCGAAATCGGCGACTGGAATGCGTGCTATCGCCGGCTTGCCGGTCAGTCGCACTTGAGCGATGCCATTGGCGGCGGAGGCCATGTCCCACATGCCGTGTTGCATATCGAGCACCACGGCGTCGAAGGCCTCTTGTGACAGGTGGTTGACCAGCAGCGGGTCGGGTGCGCCGATCCAGGCTGCGATCATGCCACCATTTTCTCGGCGCTTCAGCCGCCCGGCGAAACCGTCAATATCAGTCGTCATAATGATTTTCCTCAACCACCAATCCCGCCAAGGGCAAGATATTTCACTTCAAGATATTCCTCGATGCCGTATTTCGAGCCCTCGCGGCCGATGCCGGATTGCTTCATGCCGCCGAAGGGTGCGACGGCTGTTGAAATAAGGCCCTCGTTGATGCCGACAATACCGAATTCCAGCGCCTCGGCTACCCGAAAGATACGGCCGACATCGCGCGCATAGAAATAGGAGGCAAGGCCGAACGGCGTGTCGTTCGCCATTTCGATCGCCTGCTCCTCGGTCTCGAAACGAAACAATGGCGCGACAGGTCCGAACGTCTCCTCATGGAAAATGTCCGCAGCCGTGGACACACCGGCCAAAATGGTCGGCTCGTAGAAATTGCCGCCGCGACCGTTGCGCTTGCCGCCGGAAATCAGTTTGGCGCCCCGCTCCAGCGCGTCGCCGACATGCGCCTCGACCTTGCGCATAGCGGCTTCGTCGATCAGCGGACCAAGCGTCACGCCGTCCTCCATGCCGTTCCCGAGCTTCAACTTGGCGACGGCTGCACTGAGCTTTTCGGCAAAGGCGTCATGCACTTTGTCCTGCACCAGGATGCGGTTAGCGCAGACGCAGGTCTGACCGGTATTGCGGAATTTCGAGCCGATCGCGCCTTTGACGGCCTCATCGAGATCGGCATCGTCGAAAACGATGAAGGGCGCGTTGCCGCCGAGTTCCATGCTCGTCTTCTTGATTGTCGGCGCGCACTCGGCGAGCAATCTCGCGCCGACAGCGGTGCTGCCGGTGAAGGAGAGCTTTCTGACCAGCGGGCTTCCGGTGATCGCCGGCCCGGTTTCCGACGAAGGGCCAGTAATGACATTGCAGACACCGGCAGGAAAACCGGCCTCTTCCGCGAGAATCGCTATCGCCAAAGCTGAATAGGGTGTCTGGCTCGCCGGCCGGATGATGCCGGTGCAGCCTGCGGCCCATCCAGGGCCGGCCTTGCGTGTGATCATGGCTGAAGGAAAATTCCAGGGCGTGATCGCCGCAAAAACGCCAATCGGCTGCTTCAGGACAATCAGCCGACGGCCGGCGACCGGCGCCGGGATCACATCGCCATAGACACGCTTGGCCTCCTCCGCGAACCATTCGATGAAGCTTGCCGCATAGGCGATCTCGCCACGACTTTCGCTAAGCGGCTTGCCCTGTTCGATCGTCATGATCGCCGCCAGATCCTCGGTGTTTTCGAGCATAAGGGAACAGAGCTTCTTGAGATGGTCGGAGCGCTGTTGCGCGGTCAACGCCGCCCAGCCCTTCTGAGCCCTATAGGCGGCGTCGATCGCGCGGTTGGTCTCCGTCGCACCCATGGACGGTACGCGGCCGATAATATCGCCCGTTGCCGGGTTAAGGACATCGTAGGTACGCCCGCTATCGGCGGCGACCCATTTGCCGCCGATGTAATTGGCCTCGCGAAAAAGCTCCGGGCGACGGAGCGTGTAGCCAGAAAGACGCTGATACATGATCGTGATCCTCCTAAATGGAATAGCGCCGACAATCAGGCGGGAATACTTGTCTCCCCCGGCGCGAAGTTGGACCCGCGAAGCGCGTCGCAAACTGCGCGTGTCACCTCCACGGTCGTCGCCTTGCCACCAAGATCTGGAGTGAGAATGCCGGCGGCGCAAACCTGTTCCACCGCAGTGATCAGCGCATGAGCGGCGGCGGCCTCGCCGAGATGCTCGAGCATCATGGAAGCGGTCCAGAAGCTTGCTACCGGATTGGCAATACCCTTGCCGACAATGTCGAAGGCCGAACCATGGATGGGCTCGAACATCGAAGGAAACCGGCGCTCAGGATCAATATTGCCTGTGGGCGCAATGCCAAGCGAACCAGCGAGTGCAGCCGCGAGATCGGACAGAATATCCGCATGCAAATTGGTCGCCACGACCGTATCGATGCTTCTCGGACGGCTGACCATGCGGAAGGTCATGGCGTCGACCAACTCCTTGTCCCAGGACACATCCGGAAAATCCGCCGCGACCTCGGCGGCAATTTCATCCCACAATACCAGGCCGTGGCGCTGTGCGTTCGATTTGGTGACGACGGTCAGATGCTTGCGCGCACGTTTCGCAGCCTCAGTAAAAGCAAAGCGCATAATGCGCTCGACGCCGCGGCGGGTAAAGATCGACGTTTCCGTCGCCACCTCCTCCGGCAGGCCGATATGGGCGCGGCCACCATGGCCGGAATATTCGCCCTCGGAATTTTCGCGAACGATCAGCCAGTCGAGATCACCCCGCTCGACACCGCGCAGCGGGCTGGTGACGCCGGGGAAAATCCGAGTCGGGCGGACGTTGGCATATTGGTCGAGCCGTTGGCAGATCGGCAGCCTAAGTCCCCACAAGGTGACATGATCCGGAATATCCGGCGCGCCCACGGCGCCAAAATAGATCGCGTCAGCCTTCTTCAATAACGTCAGCCCATCGGATGGCATGAAGGCGCCGGTTCTGCGATAGCGCTCGCTGCCCCAATCAAAGTGATCGACTTCAATCAAGAAACCGCCGTTGCGGGCGGCCAGCACATCCAGCACTTCCAACCCGGCCGCGATCACCTCCGTGCCGATCCCGTCTCCCGGGATGGCGGCAATCCGGTATTTCCGCTGTGGAACGGACGCGTCAATGTTGCTCATGGAGACCTCTCCTCTCGGCTCTCCTCAGACCGTTCCGCCATTCACCAGAAGCACTTGCTTGGTGATCATCTTGCTGTCATCGGCGGCAAGGAACAAGCAGGCGCGCGCCACGTCGCTCTCCTCGACCGGACCGGGGATGCATTGCATCTGGCGGCCGGCGGCGATCTTGCTTTCATCCTGATACCATAGCGCGCGCTGCCGGTCGGTGATGATCATGCCCGGCGCGAGCGCATTGACGCGGATGCGGTCCGGCCCAACCTGGCGGGCAAGCGAATTGGTGAAGCCGACGATCGCCGCCTTGGCGGTGCAATAGGCCTGCATGTCCGGCGCACCGCGAATCCAGGCGCCCGACGTCATGTTGATGATCGAGCCGTAGCCGAGTTCTCGCATATCCGGCACCACCGCCTGTGCGGCAAAAAAGACGTGGCGGAGATTGACGGACATCATCCAATCGAACTCTTCGGCAGAGACATCAAGGAAATCCTGCCGCCGGTCGTTAGCGGCATTGTTGACGAGGACCGCGACAGGACCGATCTCACGCCTGACATCGGCGAAAGCGGCTTTCATCGCCTCGATATCGGTGAGATCGCAGCGATAAAAATCAACCTTCGTCTGCCCGCCCGAAAGCTCCGATGCCAGCTGGCTTCCGGCTTCTTCCTGAATATCGAGGATAGCGATGCGGGCGCCATTGGCGGCAAAGGCGCGAACGATCGCCTCGCCGATGCCCGAGGCTCCGCCCGTGACGACCACCGTTCGGTTGCGAAGGCTCGGATATTGAGTCATCTCCATCGATAAAGCCGCTCCTATCGGCCGGTCATGTCATGCCCGGCCCACCGTTAGGTGAAGCCGGCTGGGTCTGTCGTATCAAAGCCGCTCTATCGCGTTCAGAATCTCGCTGCTCGCGCGCGTGCGATGCTGTTCTGCCGCTGCCCGTGCGCCGACGATGTCGCCGGCCCGGATGGCTGATATCATCAGCCGATGCTCCTGGACGGAGAGTTCCGGGACCGGGCGGAAAGACAGCGTTAACGTGCGAGCGCGCTGTGCCTGATCGGCCATCGTGGCGGCGATGCGCGCCAGGCGCTGATTGCCGCATTCACCGACCAGCAGGCGATGGAATTGATCGTCGGCGCGGGCCCAGCCGCGCAGGTCGCCGGCATTCAGCGTGCGCTCCATCTGGTTGGTTGCGTCTTCCATCATCCGCAGAGGATATTCGGAGCGCTCCGGATGTTCGGCCAGCAAAGCTGCAGCCATGCCCTCCATAGCAGTCAACAACTGATAGACCTCGATCATATCGGCAGCCGAAATCGGCAGCACCTGCACGCCGCGCCGCGGCAATACGCGCACCAGCCCCTCATGCTGCAGGCGGATCACCGCCTCATGCACTGGCGTGCGGCTCATCTTGAGCTGCTCGGCGATACGCTGCTCCACGGCTTGATAGCCAGCCGGCAGCGTCCCATCGAGAATGCTGGCCTTCAGCGCCTGATACGCATCCTCCACCAGCGAAGCTTTGCGGTCGACTTGCGCCCGAGGTTCGTGGGGATAGACGCGCATGCCTGCGGAACGGGCATGGGGTGGTGCGGGAATGATTGGATCTGGCATCAAAACCTTTCGTGGGCGGGTCGAAAGCTGTCGTCAGACTTGACCATGCAAGCAGTCTTTTTTGCATACCAGATAGAATTTCGCCAAACAAGTTTCGCCGATGCCCATGTTCATTGCTTCACCACTGACGACGCTGGCTTGAATCTTCCAAATGCTGGCATCTTTGTTCCATGCGATGCAAAGGCGGCGGCCATGGCCAGATTGTCGCGCCATAGTCACAGTCTCGCGCTAGCAAGGGGAGCCCCCAACTCGCCAGAGCGCCCCGCCATGAAAACACCGGACAGCGATAAGAACTTTGACATCAGCCGCCGCAGACTCCTTGCCGCCGCCGGCATTGGCACCGGTGTGCTTCTGACGGCTTCGTTCACCAGCGCCGAGGAGAATGCGCCGGCACCGACTGCCGCTAGTTCGCCGAGCCCGGTGGAAACGCCCCCGGTGGCGGGGCTCCATCTTCAGTTCGGCGCCGATGCGTCCGCCGAGATGGTGGTCTCCTGGCATACGCTCCAGCCGGTGAAGCAGCCGCGCGTCCTGATCGGCCGGCTCGACGGCAAGCTCGAACAAACGGTGGCCGCCGTCGAATCCAGCTATGTCGACGGCAAATCAAACCAGACCGTCTATGCCTGGCACGCCAAGGTCGGTGGGCTCGACGCCGATGCCGCCTATCTCTACGCCGCGCTGCACGATGGCGCCGAGCCGCAATTCGGCACTTTCCGCACCTCACCGCGTGGTCGCCAGCCCCTTACGTTCACCAGCTTCGGTGACCAGGGCACACCGACTCTCGGCAAGGTCTTCCACCCGCCGGCGGGTGTCACGCTGCAAGGCGTCACCTATATCAACGACAATCTCGGTTCGCCCGCGGCAGGCGACACCACGCTCGGCGTCGAGCGCCTGCGCCCCCTCTTCCACCTGTTCAATGGGGATCTGTGCTACGCTAACCTCGCCCAGGACCGCGTGCGAACCTGGTGGGATTTTTGGAACAACAACACCCGCAGCGCCCGCAACCGCCCGTGGATGCCTTCGCCCGGCAACCACGAGAACGAACTCGGCAACGGGCCGATCGGCTACAAAGCCTACCAGACCTATTTTTCCTTGCCAGCCGCCGATGGCCAGACCGAGGTGACACATGGGCTTTGGTACAGTTTCACTGCCGGCTCGATGCGGGTGATCGCCATCGCCAATGACGATGTCTGCTACCAGGATGGTGGCGATTCCTATGTGCGCGGCTATTCCGGCGGCGCGCAGAAAGCATGGCTCGAGAAGGAGCTCGCCGCAGCCCACGACGACAAGGACATCGACTGGCTGGTGGTTTGCATGCACCAAGTCGCCATTTCCACCGCCGACAAGTTCAACGGCGCCGATCTAGGCATCCGCGAGGAATGGCTGCCGCTGTTCGACAAATATGGCGTGGACCTGGTGGTCTGCGGCCATGAGCATCATTACGAGCGCTCCCACCCCATCCGCGGCCTGCAGAACAACAAGACGCTGACGCCGATCCCGGTCGGTACCGCCACCGACGTGATCGACACCACCAAGGGTACGGTGCACATGGTGATCGGCGGCGGCGGCACGTCCGTGCCCTCCAACGAACTTTTCTTCAACCCGCCCTGCTGTCGAGTGATCATGGGCGTGGGCGACAAGAATCCCACCACCGGCAAGCGTCCGCCGATCTACGTGGCCGAGGACGCGACCTGGTCGGCCGTGCGCAACGCCGCCCACTCCTATGGCTTCGCCGCTTTCGATGTCGACCCGGGCGCCCATCAAGGCGATCTCACTACCATGAAGGTGACCTATTACGACGTGGTGGGCCAGGATGGCCAGCTCTCTCCGTTCGAGAGCTTCACGCTGCGCCGTCCACGGCGAGACTAAAGCGAGCCGAGGAACTTGATGAATTCGCCAGTCGACATCTGTCACTGGAGCAAATTTTTTCCGTGAGCAAGATCGACCGGGCAGCGATCACCGAGCAGCTTGCCCTTCGATCCATCGAACCCCTTTTCAATGGCATCGGCCATCGAGGTAGAATTTATCGGCGCTCTGATATCGCCCCCCTTATCGCTCCTTTGACGAGACGGGATTCAGATTGCAGCCCGACGAAAGTCGGGCTTTTTGCCCTCTATTGGCAAGAGCCCTGTCGTTTGGAAATTTCAAGCCTGCAATTTGGAACTTTCTGGAGTAACACAGACTCCAGATGCCTTGTTTCACAGGGTTTTTAGAACGCGATTTGGAAGATTCAAGCGAGCATCGTCAAACACTCATGGGAACAGTGGCAGTGTGGGGGACTTGTCGCGAATATTGGGTGCGGTCGTTCCGGCCATAGCCCATGGATGCAAATGGACTTTTACCTGGCCTAACGGGAGTTGGACGTGGAACCTGTTAAGATCGGCATCATCGGCGCCGGCAACATCAGCAACTCGTATCTAAGGGGCGCGGCACGATCAAAGCTCATCAAAGTCAAAGCGATAGCAGACATCCGGACGGAGGCCGCGCAAGCCAAGGCTAAGGCATTCGGGGTTGAGGCCGTCACCGTCGATGAGTTGCTCTCCGATCCGGAGATCGAGCTCGCGGTCAATCTCACGCTGCCAATGGTACATGCAGACGTCAGCCATCAGATCATATCGGCCGGTAAGCATGTCTATTCGGAAAAGCCGTTGACGGCGACCTTCGCCGAGGCGGGTCTGGTGATGGAAGCTGCGCGCGCCAAGAACCTGCGCGTCGGCGGTGCGCCCGACACTTTCCTGGGAGCAGCGCATCAGGCTGCCCGCGCCGTGATCGATGCCGGCCGTATCGGCAAACCGGTTGGCGGCGCCGTCACTTTCATGACCCGCAGTTCGGCGCATCGCTACGCCAACCCTTCCTTCTTCATCTTCAAACAGGGCGGCGGGCCGATGCTCGACATGGGCGCTTACTACCTGACGCAGCTCATTAATTTGCTGGGACCGATCAAGCGCGTTTCGGCGATCTCCACCAACGGGATTCCGCAGCGCGAAGTCGTCCAGGGGCCGCTGACCGGCGCCGTGATCGACGTCGAGGTTCCGACCTTCTACAACGGCGTACTCGAATTTCTGGGCGGCGCCAATGTTGCCATCTCGATGTCCTGGGAGGTGCATAGGCATCGGCGCTCGCACATGGAAATCTACGGCACGGAAGGCAGCCTCGTCATTCCAGATCCCAATTTCTTCGGCGGCACGCCGCAGATCGCCGAGGCGGGGGGCGACTGGGAAAATGTCGATATCTCCGCCTATCCCTTCGGCACTCCAAACCGTGTGATGGATGACGGCCGCTCGGAGGCGGACTATCGCATGATCGGCGTTGTCGACATGGCCATGGCTATCCGCCACAGCCGCCCACACCGCGCCAACGGCGATATGGCCATGCATGTCCTCGAAGCCCTGGAAGGCTTCGAACAGTCTTCGGTTGAGGGCCAGCATGTCGCCATCACCACACCTTGCGCGCGCCCGGCGGTCGTGCCGCAAGGTGCAGATGAGGAGGTTTTCGACGCTTGATGCGAGGCGACCTCCGGTGGCGTGCCGGATGCTCCGACACCAGCCATCCTGCCGCGTGTAATGTATACCAGCAGAAATTCAGTGCGGCGCATGCGAGAGGCCAAGGCCTCTCCATCCGATAGCTACATCCAATTTTGAAAGGAACAGCTTGCATGTCTGATCTATCGCCACGAGTAACTGCGGACGGCTACCGGATCGCCATCAACCCTATTCAGTGGCTGGCATCGGAGGACGGCTTCCTGGATCGCAGCAAGGCGCCGCCGCTCGATGATTTTCTGGCGCAAATCCGACAGGTCGGCTTTCCTGCCGCCGTCATCGCGATTCCTGTCGGCACATCGCTGGAAGACTACAAGGCGGCTTTCGAGCGCGCCGGAATCCTGCCGGCCCCGAGCTATTTCGGCATCCCGAGCCCCGAGGCGGAGGTGCCGCTCGAAAAAACTTTGGAGGAGGCAAAACTTGCCGGCAGTCGGCAGGCTGCTTTGGGCCTCAAGGATATCTTCATCGCCGTGCACATGCCGCCGAAGCTGCGTCCGCGCGTCGACAAGCCAGCGGTCGGTGCGATGTTCGACCAGGCGAGGCTCGATTTCATCATCGACCAGCTTGGTAACGTTGCCGAGGCGCTGAAAGCCGAGGGCGTCATGCCGGCCTTGCATCCGCATGTCGGAACCTGGATCGAGACCGAAAACGACACGCGCCGGACACTTGACACCATTGGTCCGGGCACGCTGAATTTCGGCCCCGACAGCGGCCATCTTTCCTGGGCCGGCGCCGATGTGCTCGGCCTTTTCCGATCCTATAGGGATCGTATCAGCATCATGCATATCAAGGATATCAGGCTTGACGTCCGCGACGCGGCGATTGCGGCGGGCAAGAGCTATCCGCAAACGGCGCTGGACGGTCTCTGGGCCGAGCCGGGGATCGGCAATCTCGATATCAAGGCCATGCTTACTGAACTCGGCCCAAGCTTCGACGGTTGGATCGTCGCGGAAGTCGACCGGCCAACCATGCCGCCTTACGAGAGCGCGGTGGTTAGTGCCAATTACCTGCGTGAGCTGCGCCGACCGAGCGCATAGCGACCGAGCCTAGCTGACCGCCCCGATCAGCAGGCGGCCGCGACAAGCCGGTGGAGCTTGTCGCGGTCCATATCAAACAATCGAAAGAAGCCTATCTGCGCGGCCTGCAAGCAGCGGTCCAAACCGTTCCGCTAGAGCCGATGCCGCGTCAATGAGCTCCTGCCCCGCCACCGGCTTGTGGCTTACGTGCGAAAAGCGTGGCGATTGCCGCGGTCGCCAGCAGGATACCGATGACGGCGAAGGTGTCGCTGAAACCCATGATCAGTGCCTGCCGCTTGATGATGCTGCCGAGAGCGACCGTTGCCTTCTGCGCTGCAAGTGCGTGATCCGAGACGCCATGCGCCAGGAAATAGTTGGTCATTTGCGTCAGCCGCTCCCTCACCTCGTCGCGCGCCAGCGTCACCGACTGGCCGATGATGTTGGAGTGGAACTGCTCGCGCTTGGTGAGCACCGTGCCGAGCGTCGCCGTTCCGACCGCACCGCCGAGATTTCGTAGCATGTTGGTCAGGCCGGATGCGGCGGCGGCATCAGCGGGTGCAATACCGGCCGTTGTGATGGCGGTGATCGGGGTGATCACCATGGCCTGGCCGATGGCGCGCACGATATTCGGGATCCAGAATTGATCGCCGGCCGTGTCGGCTGAAAGCGTCACGTTCATGAAGCAGCTTATGGCGAAGATGCCAATGCCGAGGAAGCCGATATAACGTACATCGAAGCGCTTCATCATCATCGGAACCAAGGGAATGAGGATGAGCTGCGGCAGACCCGTCCATGCAAGCACGTTACCAATCTGTTCGGCATTGTAACGCTGCACCTGGCCGAGATATTGCGGCAGGATATAGACCGAGCCGAAGAGCGCGAAACCGACCAATACGTTGACGAGAACACCGATACCAAAATTGCGTTGCTTTAGAAGCCGCAGCTTCACCAGCGGGTTCTGGACGGTGAGCTCTATCCAGATGAAGGCGCTGAGCGAGATGACGGCAATGACGCTGAGCTTCAAGATGAAGGGCGAGGAGAACCAATCGTCCTTGTTGCCCTCTTCGAGCACGGTCTGCAGCGCTGAAAGCCCGATTGCCATCGTCACGATGCCAGCCCAGTCGCCCTGCTTCAGCAGGTTAAGCCGCATCGGTCCTTTCTCGAGTGTCAGCGCGAGGGCGATCGCCATGATCGCGCTCGGCAGGGCGTTGATGAAAAAGATCGTCTGCCAGCCGTAATTCTCCGTCAGATAACCGCCGATGGTGGGGCCGATGGCCGGGGCGACCGTGACCGAAAGCGCGAAGATCGCAAGCCCGGTTGGCTGTTGCGCCTTGGGCAGCTTGGTCAGGATCATGGTGAAGGCCATGGGGATGAGCACACCGCCGGCAAAGCCCTGCAGCCCGCGCAGGACGATCATCGTGCCGAGATCATGCGCGAAAGCACAGGCGATCGAGAACAGCGGAAACAGGATCGAATTCACAAGGATATAGCGGCGAAACGAGAAGACGTTGCTAAAGAAGGCCGTCAAAGGAATAACGACGATTTCGCCGATCAGATAGGAGGTCGATATCCAGGCGCCATTGTCGACGCCCGTGCCGATGCCGCCCTCGATATCGAGGAGCGAGGCATTGGTGATCTGGATATTCAGGATCGCCATGAAGGCGCCGATCATGCCGGCAAGCACGGCAATCCATTCTCTGGTGCTTGCTCTCGCACTCGGCTGCGGGATGGCGGTGGCTGCGATGGTGGACATGGCTCAATACTCCTCATCCTTCACCGTTCACGCACCATGGCCCTGATCGGCCGTCTTGATGTCGATGCTCGGCTGTACCGACATGCCGGGACGCAGATCACCGGAAGCGACGGTGTCGCTATCGAGAACGATCTTGACCGGGATGCGCTGCACGACCTTGGTGAAATTGCCGGTGGCATTGTCCGGCGGCAGCAGTGCGAATTCCTGGCCGCTGGCAGGCGCCAGGCTGTCGACGTGGCCGTGATAGACGCGGCCGGGGAACATATCGACTTCGATATCGACCGGCTGGCCGGCATGCACGTCGGTCAACTGGGTCTCTTTGTAATTCGCGACGATATAGGCCGCCGAGGTCGGCACGACCGACATCAACTGTGTGCCCGCCTGCACATATTGGCCAACGCGGAGCGTGCGGTTGCCGACGACACCGTCGAGCGGCGCCATGATCGTCGTATAGGACAGATTGAGCTCGGCCTGGCTCTGGACGGCCTGGTCATGAGCAAGCGTCGCCTTAGCCTGCGCCAGTTGCGCCTTTAGCAGATCGACCTGCTTGGTCGTTGCAGCCAGCGATGCCGTGTCACGATCGATCGCGGCGCGGGCGGCGGCGATCTGCGAGGCGGCCTGTTGTGCGGTCTGCACCGGCGCGTATCCGTTGACGGATAGGTTCGCATAGCGCTTATCGTTCTGCTCGGCGAAGGTCTCATTGGCCTTGTCGACATCGACGGTCGCCTGGGCGGCCGAGATCAATGACTGCTGCGTGTCAAGGGACGCCAGCTTGGCCTCGACATCGGCCTGAGCGGCGGCGACGTCTGCCTTAGCCTGATCGAGCGCCGTCTTGAAGTCGCGATCGTCGATGCGGGCAAGCACCTGCCCTGCCTTGACGGTCTGATTGTCGTTGACCACGACATCCGTGATATAGCCGGAGATCTTCGGCGCGATGGCACTGTTGTCGGCCTGTACATAGGCATCGTCGGTCGACACCTGGAAGCGGCCGACCGTCCAGTAGTTATGACCGTAGTAAGCAGCGGCAGCGATCACGGCGAGTGCGGTAGCCCCAAACAGGAACGACTTGCCCCGCTTCTTCGCCGTCGGCTTTTCCTCAACGGCGATGCGCGCCAGTTCGACCGACACATCCGGCTTGCCTGCATCCATGGCCGGGGCCTCGGCAACCGGTGCCTGCTTGCCGGTATTCAGTATATGAACCTTGTTTTCCACTGTTGTCTCTCCTGATGGTCCGATCGTTTTGGAAGGGCGGATGGCCCGCAAAAATCCCCGGTCCGATATTTAGGAAACTTGATGTTTTCCAAAATATGCACTATAAATTGGAAGTCAACAGGATTTTGGAAAATCATCATGGTCGAAATTCAAATAATTGAGAGGCGCCCCCGCGGCCGACCTCAGCTTCGCTGCGACGACGACACGAAAAGCCTGATCATCGAGGCCGCCGACGCGCAATTCCGGGAAAACGGCTACGCGGCGGCAAGCATCAATGCGATCGCCCAATCCGCCGGCGTTTCGACGAAGACACTCTATCGGCTTTTTCCGACCAAGGCCGATCTGTTCTCAAGCATCGTTTCCGACCGCATAAGCCGGTTTTTCCTGGCGCTGGACCAGTCGACGCTGGCGACGATGGATTTGCGTCAGGGACTGGAGCGGCTGCTGACGGCCTATGGCATGCTGACGATGTCGGACGACACCATCGACATCATGCGTCTCGTCATCGCCGAATCGGACCGCTTTCCGGAAATCGCCACGTCCTTCTATGAGACCGCGATCGTCGGCTCGAACGCCTTCATGGAAAAATGGCTGACGACGCAGTGCGAGCGCGGGCTCATCCGCCTGGAAGACCCGCATATGGCCTCGGGCATGCTGCGTGGAATGATGATCATGGAGCCGCAGCGCGCCGCCATCCTGCGCCAGCTCCCTCCCCCGAACATCGCGGAGATCAGCCGGCGGGCGCGAATTTGCGCCGAGGTGTTCCTGAAAGGCTGCCAGGTTTGATCTAATCAATCCTGGCGCGGATCGAGCGCATCGTTGAGGCCGTCGCCGAGCAGGTTGAAGCCCATGACCAGCACGATGATCGCCACACCCGGCCAGATCGGCATCCACGGCGCCTGCTGCAGGAATTGTCGTGCCGTGTCAAGCATCGAACCCCAGGACGGATCCGGTGGGCGCTGGCCAAGGCCGAGGAAGGCAAGGCTCGCTTCGGCAAGCACCGCCGTCGCCATGGTGATCGTGGCCTGTACGACGACCGGCGCCAGGATATTCGGCATCACGTAGACGCCCATGATCTTGATATTGGGCACACCCAGCAGGCGCGCCGCGGCAATATAGTCCTCGGTCTTGACGGTCAGCACTTGCCCGCGCGTCAGACGAACGAAGATCGGCATCGCCGAGATGCCGATGGCGATCATCGCATTTTCGAGACTGGGATTGAGGAAGGTCGCAAAGGCAATCGCGAGCACCAGGAAGGGGCAGGACAGCAACGCATCCGTGCAGCGGGAAATCACGACATCGACGATACCGCCGAAATAGCCGGAGATCAGGCCGAGCGGCACACCGATGACGATGGCTATCACCACCGAGACGAGACCGACAAGCAGCGAAGCGCGTGCACCGAAGATAACGCGAGAGAGGATATCGCGGCCAAGATCGTCGGTGCCGAACCAGTGCAGCGCCGAAGGTGCCTGCCGGACGGCAAGCCAGCTCGATACGTTCGGCGGAAATGGCGCAATGACGGGCGCGAGGATCGCGACCAGCACGAAGAAAAGAACGATGAGGCCGCCGATGATGGCGCTCGGCTGGCTGAGGCAGCGCCTCAGCGCGGATCGGCGATTGCCGGAAGCGGCTGGAATGGCGAGCGTGGCTTCGGTCGTGTTCATCCGCGCAACCTCGGGCTCAGAATGACATAGGCGATATCGGCAAAAAGATTGAGCAGCAGGAACATCGCTGACGAGCAGAGAACGACGGCCTGGACGACCGCATAGTCACGGCCGAACACGCCGTCGACCACCATCTTGCCGAAGCCAGGGATGCCGAAGACCTGCTCGGTCAGCACCGCGCCGGACAGAAGCTCGCCGAAATGCAGCGAGCTGACGGTGACCACCGGGATCAAGCCGTTGCGTAACACATGCCGGATAACGACGATGCGCTCCTTCAGGCCCTTGGCACGGGCGGTTCGGACATAATCCTGCCGTAGCGTCTGCAACATGGAGCTCCGGGTGTGACGCATGACAATCGCGGCAGCCGCCGTTCCCAATACGATGCTCGGCATCAACATATAGCGCAGATTGTCGAGCGGCGAATCGAACAGACCGACGTACCCCCCCGATGGCAACCAGCCTAGCTTCACCGCAAAGGCGAGGATCAGCATGATGCCGAGCCAGAAGCTCGGAACAGAAAGACCAGCCAATCCGAGTATACTGACACCGTAATCCACAGGTGTACCACGCTTCAGCGCCGCAATGACACCGGCAGGAATCCCGATGACCAGCGCAAGGATCATCGCCATGACCGAAAGCTGGATGGTGACCGGCAATTTCTCGAGGATCATCTCGCCGATCGGCAGCTTCGTGCGGATCGACAGGCCGAAATCGCCTTGCAGGATGCCCCAGAGCCAATGGACATATTGGGTGTAGAGCGGCTGGTCCAGCATGTATTTATGCCGCAGGAACTCAATGACGGCGGGATCGCGGTCCTCGCCGGCCAGCGCAATCGCCGGATCGCCGGGCAGAAGCTTCAACAGGCCGAAAACCAGGATCGATACCAGCAATAAGGTTGGAATGGCGATCGCCAGGCGGCGCAGGATAAAAAGAAACATGGCTTTTCTCTTGCTGCATGATCCCGAAAGCTGCGATGCGGTTTTGGAAGGAGATCATGCAAAACCGAAAAACGGATGGCGCGGCAACTCCGCGCCATCCCCAGCGAACGATCGCTTACTTGGCAGGCTTTACGCCCTGCACACGCAGGATGCCATCCGGAAAAATGGTAATGCCCGTCACATCGGCCCTTGCTCCATAGAACCAATTCGGATGATAGAGCGGAATGGTCGGAAGGTCCGTCAGGTAGATGTCCGTCGCCTTCTCGTAGAGCTGCCTGCGCGTTGCCTCATCCGATGCCTGACGGGCGGCCACCAGCGTCTTGTCCATCTCCGGGTTCTTGTATTTGTTGACGTTCTGGCTGCCGTCGGAACCGAAGAAGGCATAGAGGGTCGGATCCGGATCGGCGCGGCCGCTCCAGTTGCCGATGTAGGCTTGGAAGTCTCCGGCCAGATAGCGCTGTATGGCGGAGGTCGTCTCAAGCGGCAGCAACTGCACGTCGAAGCCGGCTTCGCTGGCGAGCGCTTGAATGATCTGCGCCACGCGCCCGTCGGTCAGCGAGTTTTCATAGGTAATTTCCAGCTTCGGCGCAGCACCGCCGACTTCCGCGATCAGCGCCTTCGCCTTTTCGACATCACGCGCCGGGATCGGGTGCGACTTGCTGTAGAAGGCGCTCGACGACGGGATCATCTGATTGTCGGGAATGAACTCGCCGTTGAAAGCCACCTGGTTGATGACGTTGCGGTCGAGCGACAGTTCCAGGGCCTTGCGCAGGCGGGGATCGGTGCCGATCGGCGTCTTGGCCTTCTCGCCATTGCCGACATTGATCATCAGATGGGAAACAGCAAGACCTGGCGAGGAATGCAGCGCCAATTTGTTGTCCGAACGCACGGTAGCAAGGTCCGTCGGCGCGATACGCTCGGCGACTTCGAGATCGCCAGCCTGCAGGCGTGACAGGCGCACGGTGGAATCCGGAATGATAAGATACTGGATCTCGTCATAGCCGATGGAGTCTGCGTTCCAGTAACCTGCATATTTGTCGAGGGTAATGGAGTCGCGCTGCTTGCGCGCCTTCAGCATATAGGGACCTGAGCAGACCGGGTTGGTCGCGAACTCGCCGCCCTTTTGCGCAGCCGTCGGCGACACCATCATGCCGGCACGGTCGCTGAGCACGGAGAGCAGCGGGGCAAACGGCCCCTTCAGATGGAAGATGACGTGGGTCGGATCGACCACTTCGACGGTATCGATCGGCGCAAGCTCGGCCTTGCGTTTCGAGTCCTTCAGCGTCGTCATGCGTTCGATGTTGAACTTCACGGCGGCAGCGTCGAAGGGCGTGCCATCCTGGAAGGTTACGCCGCTGCGAAGCGTGAAGGTGACGTCGGTGCCCTTGTCGTTCCACGTCCAGGCGGTCGCGAGCTGCGGCACGATCTCGAGATTGGCGTTGATATCAACAAGCTTGTCGCACATGGCGGCAAAAACGATGCGGCCGGTATAGGTGCCGCTTGCCGCGGGATCGAGCGAATCCGGATCATCTTGAAGTCCAACGCGCAATGTTGCCGCATGCGCGGATCCAATCGTCACGGCCATAGCCGACGCCATCAAAAGCGCCTTGATGGAAGTTCCCATAAAATATCTCCTTGTGGCGCCCCCAAAGAGGTCAACCCACCTGCCCAGATTTTATACAGTCCTAAGTGATGCATGGTTTTTGGCGATTGTAAAGTATCCTGACTAAATATTTGCTCAAACAATGGTCAGTGATTAAAAATCGACCAATTATACCGAAAATGCCTCTTGACGCGCTTCCTTCATTCAGTAGTTTGTTCGCAAAGCTGACAAAAAATTAGGCCATGACAGATATTTCGACATCCGTTCCCCTTACCCGGCAGATCACATCGCGCACCGTGCTGCGCGCTGTCTTCGAAAATGCCCCAGTATCGCGCGCTGAGCTGGCGCGTCTGACGGGACTGTCGAAGCAAAGCATGTCCGAGATCGTCCGAGATCTTGAGGATGAGGGCTGGCTGCGCGTAACCGGCCGTACCCAGGGCGCGGTTGGCCGAAGCGCGGTGACCTATGAACTGGAGCCGCGGAAGGCCTTCGTCTTTGGCGTCGACATTGGTGGCACCAAGATCCATGCCGCTCTCGCCGATCTTACCGGCGCAATCGTCGGCGAGCTTATAGAGAGCACCGATTCACGCGGCGGCGAACGCGTTGTCGACCAGATCGTGCGCGTCCATGACGCGCTGCTCGAAAAGACCGGCATTGCCAAGAAATCCGTCAAGATGGGGGCAATCGGCATCCCCGGCGCCGTTCATCCGAAGACGCGGCGGCTTACCATGGTGCCGAATATCCCCGGCCTGACGGACTTGGCTTTTGAAGACGTTCTTCGCGACAGGCTGGGCTATGACATCCTCATCGAGAACGACGTCAACATGGCCGCCAAGGGAGAGCAGTGGCTGGGCAACGGCCGTCGCATCGACAATTTCGTTTTCGTGGCGCTCGGCACCGGCATCGGCATGGGGATCGTCAATGAGGGCCGCATTGTCCGCGGCGCCCGCGGGGCGGCCGGCGAAATCTCCACCCTTCCGATCGGGGCCGATCCCTTCGATTCCCGTACCTTCATGGCGGGCGCGCTGGAATCGGCGATCGGCAGCATCGCCATCCGCGGCCGCTACGAGGCGCTCGGCGGCACACCTGGCCTGACCGTGCGTGAATTGTTCGAGCGCAGGGATGATCCGGCAGCGGGCATGGTGATCGACGAAGTGGCGCGTGTCGTCGCGACCTCGCTCGTTGCTATCTCCGCGGTCGTCGATCCCGAGGTCGTGATTTTCGGTGGCAGCGTCGGGGCACGGCCCGAATTGGTGGAGCGGATCAGCTTCTATCTGTCGCGTTGCGTGCCCGTGCCTCTCTCCTGCACCATCAGCCCGCTCGGCAGCCAGGCCGGCCTCTTCGGTGCCATCGCCATCGCGCTCGACCAGTTTCGCGAGACGCTGTTTGAAATTCCAGGGCGCGCCGATCTCGGCATGGCTTTCCTGGCAGAGAAAACGCCGTAAAACGACATTGAGGCCGCGTGAGTGACGCGCAGACAGTAACAGACAGAGGACGTTGAAAGACATGCAGCAGCGGGATTTTTTCAAGCCGGGCCGGTCGGTCGCGATTTCCGACAGAGGCATGGCGGCGACCTCGCATCCGCAGGCTACGCTCGCGGCGGTCGATATTCTGCGTGCCGGCGGCAGTGCGGTCGATGCGGCAGTTGCCGCGGTTGCGCTGCAGTCGGTCATCGATCCGCACATGACCGGTATCGGCGGCGATTGCTTTGCCCTCTATAGCCCTGCCGGCGGTACGCCCGTCTCGCTCAACGGCTCCGGCCGCGCTCCGCAAAATGCGAAGCTCGATTACTTCCTTCAGAAGGGCTTCACCGCCATTCCCGACGACAGTCCGCATGCGGTCACAGTTCCCGGCGCGGTCGACGCCTGGTGCCGGCTGATCGGTTCCTATGGTCGTTTCGACATGGGCCGTGTGCTTGCGCCGGCAATCGCAGCCGCCGAAGACGGCTATTGCATTACCCCACGTGTCGAACTCGACTGGCGCCGCTACAGCGACCGTGTCGCCAAATATCCGGCTGCTGCCGCCTATTTCCTACCGCACGGCCGCGCACCGCGCACCGGCGAGCGCATGGCCAACCCTGCCCTCGCCGCGACGCTGAAAGCCATCGCCAAGGACGGCCGCGATGCCTTCTATCGCGGCAAGGTCGCTGAGGAAATTACCCAGGTTCTGCAGTCGCTTGGCGGATTGCATGAAGAAAGTGATTTCGCCAATTACAAGGCGTTCGAGACCGTGCCGATTTCCGGCAAATACCGTGGCCGGGACCTGTTGGAATGCCCGCCGAACGGCCAGGGCCTGGCCGCTATCCTGATTACGCGCATTCTCGACGGTTTCGACCTTCGCGATCCCAAGCTGACCGAAGCGGACCGCATCCACCTGCTGGCAGAGGCGACAAAGGCGGCTTACGCCAAACGCGACCAGCTCATCAGCGATCCGGATTATCTAACGTTCAGCATCGATGAACTACTGTCCAACCAGTCGATTGCCGCCATCCGCGCAAAGATCAGCCTGGAACGCGCTGCCGACGCCACGGTATGGGATGGACCAACGCACAAGGACACGGTCTATGTCTCCGTCGTCGATCGCGACGGCAATGCGATTTCGCTGATCAATTCGGTTTTCTTCGCCTTCGGCAGCGGCATCTATGCGCCGCGCGCCGGCGTGCTGCTGCAGAATCGCGGCTCCGGCTTCGTCGTCAAAGAAGGTCATCCGAACGCCATTGGCCCCGGCAAGCTACCCTTCCACACCATCATCCCGGCCATGCTGATGGAAGGTGGCAAGACGCGCATGAGCTTTGGCGTCATGGGCGGTCAATATCAGGCCGTCGGCCACGCTCACATGTTGAGCCAGATCCTCGATCGCGATCTCGATCCGCAGCAGGCAAGCGACCAGCCGCGCAGCTTCTGCTACGGCGGCAAACTATCGCTGGAACCGACGATCTCCGAAGAGATCAAGCGGGACCTCGAACGCCGCGGCCATGTCACCGAGTGGGCGGATGAACCGATCGGCGGCGCGCAAGCGATCTTGATCGATCACGAGCGCGGCGTCCTGCTCGGCGCCTCGGACCATCGCAAGGACGGCATCGCCCTCGGCTGTTGAGTTTGGGATATTGAAACCATGACGTCTGCTTCCGTTCTCTCCGTCCGCGATTTGACTCTCACGCTCCCCCTGGGCGGAGACCGGAAATATGCGCTGCAAGGCCTCGGCTTCGACCTGGCAGAGCGGGAAATTCTCTGCATCGTCGGAGAATCCGGCTCTGGGAAATCGCTGTGTGCCCAGACCATCATGGGGTTGCTTCCCAAGGTGATCGGAATCGAGAAGGGCGAAATCCTGCTGGAGGGCGCCGATATCATCAGCGCGCCGCCACAGGTGCTGCGGGACCTGCGCGGCAAGCGCGTTTCCATGATCTTCCAGGAGCCGATGACGGCGTTCAATCCTTCGATGCGCATCGGCGATCAGATCGCCGAGGTGTTTGAAGCGCATGGTTTGCTGACCGAGAAGGAACGGGCCGAGCGAGCCGTGACGCTCGCAACCGAAGTCGGCCTGCCCAATCCCGAGCGTATCGTCCGCTCCTTCCCTCACCAGCTTTCCGGCGGCCAGCGCCAGCGCGCCATGATCGCCATGGCTCTGGCCTTGGAACCAAAAGTGCTGATTGCCGACGAGCCGACGACGGCACTCGACGTCACCACCCAGGCGCAGATCCTGCGGCTGATCCGCGACATACAGCAGCGGCGCGGCATGTCCGTGGTCTTCATCACCCATGACTTCGGCGTTGTGGCCGATATCGCCGACAAGGTGCTGGTCTTGCAGAAAGGTCTGATGGTCGAGCAGGGCACGGCCGAAAGCGTGCTGAAACACCCGACCCAGGACTACACCAAGGCGCTGCTCGCCGCCGTCCCTTCGGCAACTCCCCCGGAACGCCCCTCGACCGACGCACGCCCGATCGCTTTTTCCGTCGACAAGCTGTGCAAGACCTATGTTTCCGGCGGAGGTTTCCTGCAGCCGAAGCGCCGGACCCAGGCGGTCAACAATGTCAGTTTCGAAATCCGGCGGGGTGAAACGCTGGGCCTGATCGGCGAATCCGGTTCAGGCAAATCCACGGTCGCCCGGCTGGTGACGCGGCTGATCGATCCAGACAGCGGCCAGGTGATGCTCGCCGATGACGACTTCACCAAGCTCAAAGGCGCCAAACTGCGACAGGCGCGCAAGCGCATCCAGATGGTCTTCCAGGACCCCTTCGCCTCGCTCAACCCGCGCCGCAAGATCGGCCTCAGCATTGCGGATGGTCCGCTCGCGCACGGCGTCAGCCATGCCGAGGCGTTGCAGGAAGCCCGCCAGCTCTTGACCCTCGTCGGCCTCGATCCGCGCGCCATTGATCGTCTGCCACACGAATTTTCCGGCGGCCAACGCCAGCGCATCGGCCTTGCCCGTGCGCTCGCGCTGAAGCCCGATGTTCTCGTCGCTGACGAATCTGTTTCCGCGCTCGACGTGACCGTGCAGGCGCAGGTGCTGAAGCTGCTGGAAGAGCTGAAAGGCCGCCTCGACCTCGCCATGCTGTTCATCACCCACGACCTGCATGTTGCCGCCCAGGTCTGCGACCGCATCGCCGTCATGCGCCGCGGCGAAATTGTGGAACTGAGGCCTGCCGCGGAGCTTATCAACAACCCGCAGCATCCCTATACGCGGGAATTGCTGTCGGCGATTCCGGGGCAGACTCTGGCGCATTGACGGAACGCTAGCTTACCAACGCTCCGCTTGAAGAGGACGATCTTCCGGTGAGAAAGCCGGCGCGTGGCTTGCTTCTCGAATTTTAATGTCTCAGATAATTCCGCCGCCGCCTGCTACCGACGCTGGACGCTCGGCAGCAACCTTCTTGCGATAACCACTCGCCCGATAGGCCGCGACTGGATCGATCGCGCCGCCGGTGCGGCGGCGGGCTTCGGCGAGGATAGGTTCCACGTCCGCGCGGTAGGCGCGCTTCAGCGTTTCGGAGGCCATCAGGGCGTCGTTGGCGTCCTGATAGTCCGCCAGCGCCTTGCGATCGACGATCAATGCCTGCGCGTAGGCGCGACGGATTTCGTTGGAGCTGGAAATCAGGCTTTCGATCGGGTCGGTAACATTGTGCGACTGGTCGATCATATGGGCCGGACGGAAGCCTTTCACGCCACGATGCTCCGCGTCGACCAATTCATTGAAGACGAGGAACAGCCGATAGGGCTCGATCGCACCGGCGTCGAGATCGTCGTCGCCGTATTTCGAATCATTGAAATGGAAGCCACCGAGCTTGCCGAACTGGATGAGGCGGGCGACGATCATCTCGATATTGGTGTTCGGGGCATGGTGACCGAGATCGACTAGGCAGAAGGCCTTTGGCCCGAGCGTCTGGGCGATCAGATAGTTGGTGCCCCAGTCCTGCACAACGGTCGAGTAGAAGGCCGGCTCGTACATCTTATGCTCGGAAAACAGCCGCCAGTCGTCCGGCAGTGCCTTGTAGATGTCTGCCATCGCAGCGAGATAACGCTCGAACGCCTTGGTGAAGTTGCTTTGGCCAGGGAAGTTCGAGCCGTCGCCGATCCAGACCGTCAGCGCCTTCGAACCGATCGCCTTGCCGATCTCGATGCATTCCAGATTGTGTTCGACTGCCTGGGCGCGGGTTGCCGCGTCGACATGACTGAGCGAGCCGTATTTATAGGAATGTGCCTGGCCGGGAGCATCTGAGAAGGTGTTGGAGTTCATGGCATCAAAGCCGAGGCCGAGCGCGTCGCCTTTTGCTTTCAACTCCTTCGCATCCGCCTTGTCCCAGGGGATATGCAGCGAAACGGTCGGCGTCGCCTGCGTCAACTGATGGATGACGGCGCAATCGTCGAGCTTGTCGAAAATGCCGCGCGGCTCGCCCGTACCAGGAAAGCGGGCAAAGCGCGTGCCGCCGGTGCCTACGCCCCACGAGGGCACGGCGACGAAGAATTCGGAAACCTTTTTCGTCACCGCCTCGATATCGACGCCGCGGCGGGCAAGTGTGGCGCCCAGCGCCTCATAATCGGATTTCAGCGCAGCAGCGCGCCTGTCGTTTTCCGCAGCGACCAGATCCGGCGCAATTCTGAACTCGGCCATTCTTTCCTCCCAGGTATGCAATTTGAGATGTTACGGCGCTTCGATCTTCCGTCTTCTCCCCAGCGGGGAGAAGATGCCCAACAGGCAGATGAGGGGGAGTGAGGAGCATAGCGACTCACATCTTGAGCATAAGCGAAAGATAGAACCACATTTGCGGTGCCACCCCCTCATCCGACCCTTCGGGCCACCTTCTCCCCGAGGGGAGAAGGGAAAACGCATCCATTACCGCGTAAAGCTCTGCGCGTTGCCGGCATCGACATTGATGATGTTGCCGGTCGACTTGGCGGAAAGATCGGAGGCAAGGAAATAGATAGCCTCTGCAATATCTTCCGGGAAAACATTCAACTTCAGCATTGAACGCTTGCGATAATGTTCCTCCAGCTCATCCACCTCGATTTTCGAAGAGGCGGCACGCTGTTCGCGCCATTCGCCGTTCCAGATCTTGGAGCCGCGCAGGACGGCGTCGGGATTGACGGTATTCACACGAATGCCCGCTTCCGCGCCCTCGAGCGCCAGGCAGCGCGCCAGATGGATTTCGGCAGCCTTGGCCGTACAATAGGCAGCGGCATTCGGCGACGAAGCAAGGCCATTCTTGGAGGCGACGAAGACGACGTTGCCGCCGAGATTCTGACGGCGGAAAAGCCGGAAGGCTTCTCGCGAGACAAGGAAATAGCCGGTGGCGAGAATATCGATATTGCGGTTCCACATCGAAAGCTCGGTGCTTTCGATCGGTGCGGAGGAGGCAATGCCGGCGTTGGACACGAGGATGTCGATGCCGCCGAATTCGACGCAGGCTTCCGCGAAGGAGGAAATCACCGCGTCCTCTTTGGTCACGTCAAGTTTAACGCTGCGCACCGAGTCAGCACCGTATTTCTTGGTGAAATCCTCCTGCGTGCTCTCAAGTGCTGACTGGTCGATATCGGCCAGCACCACGCAGGCACCCTCGCCCACCAGACGCGCCGCCGTTGCGCGGCCAATGCCACCGGCGCCACCGGTGACAAAAGCAACGCGGCCGGCAAGGCTCTTCGGCTTCGGCATGCGCTGCAGCTTCGCTTCTTCCAGCAGCCAATATTCGATATCGAAGGCTTCCTGTTCCGGCAGGCCCTGATATTCGGATACGGTCGAAGCCCCGCGCATGACGTTGATGGCGTTGACGTAGAACTCGCCGGCAATGCGTGCTGTCGCCTTGTCGCGAGCGAAGGACAGCAGACCGACGCCTGGCACCAGGAAGATCACCGGGTTAGGGTCGCGCATGGCGGGCGAATTGTCGTGCTTGCAGTCGTTGTAATAGCGGGCGTAGTCGGCGCGGTAGTCTTCCAGCGCCTGGTCGAGACCCGCGATGACGGCATCGGCGTCGGGCTTTGCCGGATCGAAATCGACGATCAGCGGCCGAATCTTGGTGCGCAGGAAATGGTCCGGGCAACTCGTGCCGAGCGCGCCGAGCGGACGGAGATTGTTCGAATTGACGAATTCGAGCACAGCATCCTGATCGTCGAAATGACCGAGCTTACGCTCAGCCTTGCCAATGCGACCACGGATTTCCGGCATCAACTTGGCGGCAATCGCCCGGCGTTCCGCCTGCGGCAGACTCTGGACGGCTGCACCACCGAAGATAGTTTTACCTTCAGTTTTCGCCGCAAACCATTGAATTGCTTTGTTGATGATCGCAAGTGTCAGTTCGTAGCAGCTCCTTGCGTCGTTAGCCCAGGTGAAGAGGCCGTGGCTCTCGAGAACAACGCCCTTGGCATTCGGATTCGCCTTTACGAAGGCTTCAAGATCGAGCCCGAGCTGGAAACCGGGACGCCGCCAGGGCAGCCAACCGATTTCCCCACCGAAAATTTCGCGCGTCAACTCACGGGAATTCTTCGAAGCGGCGATCGCAATGATCGCGTCGGGATGCATATGGTCGACGTGAGTGAAGGGCACGAAACCGTGCAGCGGCGTATCGATGGAAGCGGCGCGGGCGTTAAGGTTGAAGGTGCAGTGCGGCAGGAAGCCGACCATGCGGTCCTCGTCGGCTACTCCCTTGTAGATGCTCTTCAGGCTCTCGAGCTTGTCCTGATAAAGCGTTGCAAAACCGTCGAGCTTGATGGTGCCGACATCGCCGCCGGAGCCTTTGACCCACAGTACTTTAACCTTCTCGCCGCTCAGCGGATCGGTTTCCATGACCTTGGCCGATGTGTTGCCGCCACCGTAATTGGTGATACGCTTGTCAGCACCGAGCAGATTCGACCGGTAGAGAAGCTTGCCCGGCTCATCGAGGCCGGCCGCATATGCATCATCCCAACGGTTTTCCAGAAGCTGAATATCAGCCGCCATGTCATCCTCCCATAAGATCATGTCTTGCGGACGGTCCGAAACATGCTCAAACCGCCCTTGTTAATCACGATATCGCTCACGCACAGTCGCTTTGTCAATCGAAAACGATCAAATTTGATAATGCTGCGATGCAATATGAAAGTTTTTGAGCGTTTGTGATTGACACTTTGTCACATTTGCGAAATAACCCGAGAAGGAGGAGCCGATGCACGAACGTGAACGCCATCGCATCATTTTGAGCGCCGTACAGGAAAAGCCTGTGGTGACAATTCAGGATATTTCCGAATTGACCGAGGCCTCCGAAGCGACGATCCGCCGTGATATTGCGGCCCTGCATGTGCAGGGAAAGATCCGGCGCGTGCGTGGCGGTGCGGAATCGATCCATCCTCCGCAGCTCGGCAATTTGGCTGGACGTCCCTTTCGGGTTTCGGAAGGCGTCAATATCGATAAGAAACGAGCAATTGCGCGCAAGGCAGCCGAACTATGCGGCCAGGGCGACGCCATCATCATCAATGGCGGCACGACGACCTTCCAGCTTGTTCATTATATCTCGGCCTATCGGCTGCAGGTGATGACCAATTCCTTCGCCATTGCCGAACATCTGGTCAAGCATTCCAAAAACACTGTGACGGTGCCGGGCGGCGCGATCTATCGCGAGCAGAGCCTGATCCTGTCGCCCTTCGACAACGACACGACCCGGAACTTCTATGCGCGGCGCATGTTCGTCGGCGCGCAAGGCGTCGGCCCGCTTGGCATCATGGAGGCCGACGCGCTGGTGATCCAGAGCGAGCAGAAGCTGATGCGCCAGGCCGACGAATTGGTTGTGATGGTTGATTCCAGCAAGTTCCGTCAGCGCTCCAGCCTGATTCTGTGCCCGCTCGAACAGGTGACCACCATCATCACCGATGACGGCATTTCGGCGGAGACTGTGCGGATGATCGAGGATGCCGGCGTATCGCTGATCATAGCGAGCGTCACGGCGCAGGCCGAGAGGGAGGATTCCCCGTCAGTCGCATGAAATGCGCGGCTGTGACGGGGTGAGCGTAGCCTATCAATTTTGGGCAACTTTGGGAGGAAGAAACATGAGTATTGCAAAGAAATTGGCGATCGGCGTAGCGCTGGCCGTCGCAATGATGGCCGGCACGGCAAGTGCAAAAGATGTCAAGATCGGCCTCGTGGTGAAGTCGCTTGGCAACGGCTTTTTCGAAGCGGCCAACAAGGGCGCTCAGGAAGCTGCCAAGGAACTCGGCGGCGTCCAGGTGATCTACACCGGTCCGACGCAGCCGACCGCCGAAGCCCAGATCGAAGTGATCAACTCGCTGATCGCACAGGGCGTCGACGCCATTGCTATCTCCGCCAACGACAAGGATGCTGTGGTGCCTGCCTTGAAGAAGGCAACGCAGCGCGGCATCAAGGTTATCTCCTGGGATTCCGGCGTGGCTCCGGCCGGCCGCATCCTGCAGCTCAATCCGTCTTCGAACGAGCTGATCGGCAAGATGTGCCTGACGCTCGCCAAGGACCATCTTGACGGCGGCAAGGGCAATTTCGCCATCCTGTCGGCGACTTCGACCGCCACAAACCAGAACATCTGGATCGGCGAGATGAAGAAGCAGCTCAAGGACTTCCCGGGCCTCAACCTGGTGACGACCGTCTACGGCGACGACCTTTCGGACAAGAGCTACCGCGAAGCCCAGGGCCTCATGACGTCGCATCCGGAAGTCAAGGTTATCGTCGCTCCGACCACCGTCGGCGTGCTCGCCGCTTCGCAGGCCGTCAAGGATGCCGGCAAGATCGGCCAGGTCTATGTGACCGGTCTCGGCCTGCCGTCCGAAATGGCCGGCGCCATCAAGTCGGGCGCCACGAAGGAATTTGCGATCTGGAACCCGATCGACCTCGGTTACTCTGCAACGCAGATCGCCTACCGCCTCGTCAAGGGTGAAACCGACGGCAAGCCGGGCAGCGAGATCAATGCCGGCCGCATGGGCAAGATCAAGGTCGGAGACAACGGCGAAGCCGCCATGGCCGATCCCTTCGTCTACAATGCTTCGAATATCGATCAGTTCTCCAAGGTCTTCTGATCGACGACCTCATTCGCAGCTTTCCGGCGGCTTCGGCCGCCGGACTTGGTTCACTTATCCGGTACATTGCTGATGACCACAGTCCTTCAACGACCCGCCGCTGGCATGCCAACCTTGGGCAATACCGCCATTCTGGAAATGCGCGGCATTTCTCAGATCTTTCCGGGTGTAAAGGCGCTCGATGGCGTCAGCATCTCGCTTTATCCCGGCAAGGTCACCGCCCTGATCGGCGAAAACGGCGCTGGCAAATCCACGCTCGTCAAGATTCTGACCGGTATCTATCGTCCAAACGAGGGCGAGATACTCATCGACGGCAAGCCGGCCACGTTCCACAGCGCCCAGGCCGCGATTGACGCTGGCGTGACCGCCATTCATCAGGAGACCGTGCTCTTCGATGAGCTGACGGTTGCCGAAAACATCTTTCTCGGCCATGCGCCACGCACCAAATTCGGCACCATCGACTGGAAGACGATGAATAGCCGGTCAAGGCTGCTGCTGGAATCACTGGAAAGCACCATCGATCCGTCGATCCGCCTGAAGGACCTTTCCATCGCACAGCGCCATCTTGTGGCGATTGCCCGCGCCCTGTCGATCGAGGCCCGCATTGTTATTATGGACGAACCGACCGCGGCTTTGTCCCGCAAGGAGATCGATGACCTCTTCCGTATCGTCGAAGGTCTGAAGGCCAAGGGCAAGGCCATTTTGTTCATCAGCCACAAGTTCGATGAACTCTATGAAATCGCCGACAATTTCGTGGTCTTTCGCGATGGCCGAGCCGTTGGGCATGGCCGGCTGAAGGAGACGCCGCAGGATGAGATCGTCCGCATGATGGTCGGTCGCGACGTCAAGGATGCCTTCCCGAAGGTGCCGGTCACGATCGGCAACGTCGTGCTCGAAGTCGAAAACTACTGCCACCGCACCGAATTCCGCGACATCTCCTTCAAGCTCCAGCGCGGCGAAATCCTCGGCGTCTACGGCCTGATCGGCGCCGGCCGTTCCGAACTGTGCCAATCGCTCTTCGGCATAACCAGGCCGCTCTCCGGCCGGCTGACATTGAATGGTCAGGAAATCCATATCCATTCGCCGCATGACGCGATCCGCGCCGGCATCGTCTATGTGCCGGAGGAGCGTGGCCGCCATGGGCTGGCGCTGCCAATGCCGATCTACCAGAACATGTCGCTGCCTTCGCTGGGACGGACCTCGCGTAAGGGCTTCCTCAAGGCGGCCGACGAGTTTGCGCTCGCCCGCAAATATGCCGAACGGCTGGACCTGCGTGCCGCCGCCCTTTCCGTGCCTGTCGGCACGCTCTCGGGCGGCAACCAGCAGAAGGTGGTGATTGGCAAATGGCTGGCGACGCAACCGAAGATCATCATTCTCGACGAGCCGACCAAGGGCATCGACATCGGCTCGAAGGCGGCCGTGCACGGCTTCATCAGCGAGCTGGCGGCAGAAGGCCTCAGCATCATCATGATCTCTTCCGAACTGCCTGAAATCCTCGGCATGTCGGACCGCGTGTTGGTGATGAAGGAAGGACTTTCGGTCGGCCTGTTCGACCGCGAAGGCTTGACGCCGGAAACGCTGGTGCGCGCCGCCACGGGCAATGCATAGGGAGAGCCGGATGCCACCTATTCTCAAGAAACGCGAGACGCTGCTCTTCGTCATCATTGTCGTGATGATCGCCGGTTTCGCGACGCGTGCGGCCGGCTTTGCTGAGCCCGCCAATCTCGCTAATATCTTCAACGACACGTCGATCTTGATCATCCTGGCTCTGGCGCAGATGACGGTCATCCTGACGAAATCGATCGACCTTTCCGTCGCCGCAAATCTTGCCTTCACCGGCATGGCCGTCGCCATGCTGAATGCCGCCTATCCCGATCTGCCGCTGATCGTTCTCGTGGTCACCGCTGTCGTCATGGGGGCAGTACTTGGCGCCATCAACGGCTATCTCGTCTGGGCTCTGGAAATCCCGCCGATCGTGGTCACCCTCGGCACGCTTACCATCTATCGCGGCATGGCCTTTGTGTTATCCGGCGGCGCTTGGGTGAATGCACATCAGTTCACGCCGATCTTCCTCAATGTGCCGCGCACGCCCCTTCTCGGTCTGCCGGTTCTCTCCTGGATTGCCATTGCCATCGTGCTGATGATGTATTTCGTGCTGCGCTATACGCGCTTCGGTCGCTCTACCTATGCCAGCGGCGGCAATCCTGTGGCCGCCGTCTATGCCGGCATCGATGTTGGCTGGACACGCTTCCTTGCCTTTGTCCTGTCAGGCGCCTTGGCCGGCCTCAGCAGCTATCTCTGGGTATCGCGCTATGCCGTCGCCTATGTCGACATCGCCAACGGTTTTGAGCTCGATAGCGTCGCGGCTTGCGTCATCGGCGGCATCTCGATTGCCGGCGGCGTCGGCTCGGTCGCCGGCACCGTGCTCGGCGCGCTGTTTCTCGGGGTCATCAAGAATGCCCTACCCGTCATCGGCATTTCGCCGTTCACGCAAATGGCGATCTCCGGCACCGTCATCATCCTCGCCGTCGTCTTCAATGCCCGGCGTGAGCGCAATCGCGGCCGCATCATCCTCAGGGATCAGGCGGCCAAGGAAACCTCGAGTAAGGAGGTAACCGCATGAGCACCGTGTCCGAAACGACAGCGGAAAAGCGTAGCATTCCCGACCGCCTGGGCACGCCTTTCACGCGCGTGATGGCGAGCTGGGAAGTGCTGCTGCTTGGCGTAGCGATCGTCATTTTCATCTTCAACTCACTGGCTTCGCCATATTTCCTCGACCCTTACAATCTCTCGGACGCGACCTTCAATTTCACCGAAAAGGCGATGATCGCCTTTGCCATGGCGCTACTGATCATTTCCGGCGAAATCGATCTTTCCGTCGCCGCCATTATCGCGCTCGCGTCGACAGCCATGGGCGCCGCTGCGCAAGTGGGCGTCGATACGGTTGGGCTGGTGGCAATCGGGCTAGGCGTCGGACTCGTCTGCGGCCTTTTCAACGGCTTCCTCGTCTCGGTGCTGAAGTTGCCGTCGATCGTCGTCACAATCGGCACGATGAGCCTGTTCCGCGGCATTTCCTATATCGTGCTCGGCGACAAGGCCTATGGCAACTATCCAGATGCCTTCGCCTATTTCGGCCAGGGCTATGTCTTCTGGGTCTTCTCCTTCGAATTCGTTCTTTTCATCGTGTTGGCAGTAGCCTTTGCCATCCTGTTGCACGCAACGAATTTTGGCCGACAGGTCTATACGATCGGCAATAATGATTTTGCAGCGCGCTTTTCCGGCATCCCGGTCGAACGGGTGAAATTCATCCTGTTCCTTCTGACCGGCATCATGAGCGGTATCGCCTCCGTCTGCCTGACGTCGCGTCTCGGCTCCACCCGCCCGTCGATCGCGCTCGGCTGGGAGCTGGAGGTGGTGACCATGGTGGTGCTCGGCGGCGTATCGATCGTCGGCGGCTCCGGCACGATCGGCGGGGTCGTCATCGCTGCCTTCGTCATGGGGCTGGTCACGTTCGGCCTCGGCCTTCTGAACGTGCCGGGTATCGTCATGTCGATCTTCATCGGCCTCCTCCTGATCATCACCATCGCGCTGCCGATCGTCGCACGGCGCGTCAAAGCCATGAGCTCGAAATGACCGCTCTCCTCGAACGCCACGCCTTCAAGATGACGCTCAATCCCGGCATGGAGGCCGAGTACAGAAAACGTCATGACGAGATATGGCCGGAACTGGTGGAACTGCTGCATCAGGCCGGCGTCAGCGACTATTCCATCCATCTCGACCGCCAGACGAACACGCTGTTCGGCGTTCTGACGCGGCCGAAGGATCATACGATGGCCAGCCTTCCCGATCATCCCGTCATGAAGAAATGGTGGGCGCATATGGCGGATATCATGGCAACCAATCCCGATAATTCGCCGGTTCAAAGCGATCTCGTGACGGTCTTCCATCTGCCATGATCGCTACGTCGACCTATCGCCGCATCGCCGTCCTCGATATCGGCAAGACCAATGCCAAAGTCGTGGTGCTCGACGCGCAAACCGGCGCAGAGATTGCCGCCGTGCGGACGTCCAACACGACGCTGAAGACCGGCCCCTATCCGCATTACGATATCGAGCGCCTATGGGATTTCGTCATCGGCGCGCTAAAGGGCTTTGCGGCCACACCCGGCTTCGACGCCATATCGATTACTACGCATGGCGCCTCCGCCGTTCTTCTTGCCGCCGATGGCACGCTTGCCCTGCCGGTGCTCGATTACGAGCATCGTTATCCGGAAGCCGTGCAGGAAACTTATGAACGCCTGCGCCCGCCATTCAGCGAGACATTTTCGCCGAGCCTTTCTGGCGGTCTGAATGTCGGCGCGCAAATCCATTATCAAAAGAGCGTATTTCCCAGCGAATTCGAGCGCGTCAGCACGATCCTGACCTATCCGCAATATTGGGCCTTTCGGCTGACGGGTGTCGCCGCCAACGAGGTAACCTCGCTCGGTTGCCATACCGATCTCTGGAACCCGTCCGCCGGCGCTTATTCCTCGCTGGTCGACACGCTCGGCATCCGTTCCCTGATGGCCCCCATTCGCTCCGCCTTCGATGCGCTCGGCCCTCTATTGCCGACGATCGTGACCGAGATCGGCCTTGATGCGCCAGTCGCGGTCTATTGCGGCATCCATGATTCCAACGCCTCGCTGCTGCCGCATCTGCTCGAAAACGAAGCACCCTTCGCCGTTGTGTCGACCGGCACCTGGGTGATCAACTTCGCCGTCGGCGGTGACCTTGATAATCTCGACCCGACACGTGATGCGCTGGCCAATGTCGATGCCTATGGGCGCACGGTGCCTTCCTCGCGCTTCATGGGTGGGCGGGAATTCGAGATCCTGGCGGCAGGGATCGGGCTCGTATCATCGGACACGGCCGAAAAGGCGCTCGACAGCGTGATCGAAAAGGGCCTCATGCTGCTGCCGAACGTGGTCGAGGGCTCCGGCCCCTTCCCCGGCAAGAAGATGCGATGGATCGGGCAAGCGCAAGCGAGCCCCGAGGAGCGCCTGGCCGCCGCCAGCCTCTATCTGGCGTTGATGACCGAGGCTTGCCTTGGCCTGATCGGTGCCAAAGGCCCGATTTTCGTCGAGGGGCCCTTCGCACTCAATCGCGCTTATCTTGCTGGGCTGTCTTCACTGACGGGATCCGACATCGTCGCGCTGCCCGGCTCGACGGGCACCAGCCAGGGTGCGGCGCTGCTAACCGGTATCAAGCCGGCGCCGCCGCCGGAAAACCCGCCTATCCGGACCGATCTGCAGGGTCTGCGAGACTACAGGCGGGCCTGGCATCAAGCATTGGCAGAATAAACGCCTCCTTTGTCCGAATTCCACGCATCGCTTTGATTGCGATGAAAGGCTCCTTTCACGATCATCTCCGCATCCGCTGATTGGCACGATAAGGAGATTTGACCATGCCCCAGGGAAGCGAAGTCATTGCCGGAATCAGGATACCGGACAGCCAGATGGCAAGGGCAGCGACAGAGTTGGTGCGCGACACCGAAACCGACCTGCTCTACCACCATTCCCGCCGCGTCTTCCTGTTCGGCGCACTGACGGGCGAGCGCAAGAAGCTCAAATACGATCCTGAATTGCTCTATGTCGGCACCATGTTCCACGATATGGGCCTGTTCGATTCCCACGCCAGCGAGACCGACCGTTTCGAAGTCGATGGCGCCAATGCCGCCCGTGACTTTCTCAAGGCCTATGACGTCTCCGAGCGGGATGTCGACGATGTCTGGGATTCGATTGCGCTGCACACGACGCCCGGCATTCCGCAGCACAAGCGCCCAACAGTCGCCCTCGTCACAGCTGGCGTCGAGATGGACGTGCTGGGCATTGCCTACCACGATTTCACCGAGGAACAGCGCCATGAGGTCTGCACCTGCCATCCGCGCGGACTGAAGTTCAAGCACGGCATTCTCTCCGCCTTCTGCTATGGCACGATCAAGAAGCCGGACACCACCTTCGGCAACGTCAAGGCCGACGTGCTGGAGCGCATGGACCCGACCTACAAGCGGATGAATTTCGGAGAAATGATCATGGATTCGGCTTGGGATAGCTGATTTGCCTGCCTTCTCCCCACCGGGGAGAAGGTGCCCCACCAGGGGCGGATGAGGGGGCGTTTCAAGGCTGTTTATCTATTTGGTAATCCAATGAAAACTCTGCCTGTAACGCCCCCTCAACCCGCGCTGCGCGCGACCTTCTCCCCGTTGGGGCGAAGGTAAGACTCAGTCCCTCCTGAAGCTCGCCCGATACTGGTTCGGCGTCACGCCCAGCCGTTTCGCAAAGACCAGCCGCATACGCTGAACATTGCCGAAGCCACATTCGAAGGCGATGGCCTTCAGCGCAAGATCGCTTCCTTCCAGTAGATTGCGTGCCGCATCGACACGCGCCTGTTCCACGAATTCGGCCGGCGTCGCCTGAACCTGCTGCGCGAAGGCACGAGCAAAATTGCGCGGGCTCATGCCGGCCCGTTCCGCGAGATCGGCAACGGAAAGGCGGTCACGCAGATGCGCCATGACATGCTGGTAGACCTTGGCGATCGGCGAGCTCTCTTCCGATGGCGCCGAAATGTAAGGGCTGAATTGCGACTGGCCGCCCTGGCGCTGCGCAACGACGACAAGGCGTTTGGCAACGGCGAGCGCGACGGCGGAACCATGATCCTCATTGATGATTGAGAGCGCAAGATCAATGCCCGCGGTGACGCCCGCCGAGGTCAGGAGGGCGCCATCGCGGATATAGATGCGATCGAAATCGACATTCGCCTCAGGAAACATCCGCGCTAGCACCGGCGCATTCTGCCAGTGGGTCGTTACCATCCGTCCGTCCAGAAGGCCTGCGTGACCAAGCGCGAAGGCGCCGGTACAGATCGAGCCGTAACGCGCGGCCGCGCCGACGATGGCGTGTAGACAGGCGGCCAACCGCGGGTCGGGCGCTGCTTCGGGAAGCCCCGGCCCTCCCGCGACCAGCACCAATTGGAAGCCGGGTTCGGCCTCCTCATAAGTGAGATCCGGCGCCAGGAGCATCCCGTTCGAGGCGCGGAACGGCTCCCGCTCAGGGCCGATCAAAGTCACGCGATATCCGTCGTCATCAGCGATAAACACATTCGCCTCCGCGAACGCGTCCAACGGACCAGAGACGTCGAGGGCTTGTACCCCCGGAAAAATGATCATCGCAACCGATCGCATCGAAACCACACCCCGTCCAATCAGATAGGCAACGGGATGCGGTATAATCGATATCGGCTGTTGTCGTATAGAAAGCGCAATTTCCGCGCCGCTATTTGCCGTCCGATGCGGCAAGCTGTCGCCGGTAGTCCTCAACTGGAAGGCCGCCGACGCCCCAGCTATCCATCTCCACCTCATTGATGACAACGAACGTGGTGTTTTGCGGCTTGCCGAGAACATTGAAGAGAAGGTCGCTGACGCCCTTGATCAGGGCTGCCTTCTGTTCGGCAGTGGTTTGGGTGGCGCTCGGTGCGGTGCCTTCGCGCGTTACCTGGATGTTTACATAGGGCATGATTTTTCTCCTCGTTGGAGCGGCGGCATCAGGACGCGCCGCTCGTTATTGGGATATCGTCTACCAGCGACCGGCATGCTGGCCGCCGTCGACATGCAAGGTCTCGCCGGTCACGAAGCCGGCCTGTTCGAGATAGAGAACGGCATCGACGATGTCGGCGATATCGCCCATGTGGCCGACCGGGTGCAGGGCAGCCAGGAATTCATGTGTCTCCGGCGCATGCATCGGCGTCTTGATGATACCGGGCGCTACCGCATTCACGCGAATACCGCTCTTAGCATATTCGATGGCCAGCGCCCGTGTGACGGCATCGAGCCCGCCCTTGGTCAGCGAGGCAAGTGCGGCCGAAACACCGGCAATCGGCTGATCGACCAGCGTGGTGGTGATCTGGACGATATGACCACTATTGCGCTTCAGCATTTCAGCGGCGGTCAATTGCGAGATATGGAAGAAGCCCTCGACATTGACGGCCATGGCATTCCGAAAATCTTCGACAGTGTAGTCGGTAAACGGCTTGGCAATGAAGATACCCGCGTTGTTGACGAGCGTATCGATGCGGCCGAACCGCTCCATCGCCACCTTCACGATGCGTTCGGCGACGCCTCGGTCGCTGACATCGCCATCGACAGCGACGACGGCAGGGTCCGAGGATGGCTTGATCGAACGGGAATTGGCAACAACGGCATAGCCGTTCTTGCGGTAAGCGGCGACTAGGGCGGCGCCGATGCCTTGCGATGCGCCAGTGATGATTGCGACCTTCTGTTCGTTGCTCATTGTCTTCTCTCCTTCCGAGGGGCGGAGGCCCGTTAACAGGGCGCAGCCAACCGCGCCGTGGCGGTTTGCTCCCGCACGCCTTGAATTTCTTTTCGATGTTACGGATGCCCTTGAAGGGCCGGCGAAACGCTCTCGCCTCGCTTACAAAAGAGATAATGTATTGCGAAGATCGGCGGAATAAGTTCCAATCGGAAGTCAGTCTTACAGATTGAGGAATAATATGGATCGCATCGAGGCCATGAAGGTGTTCGTTACGGCACTGGACGAAGGAAGTCTGGCCGCCGCTGGCCGTAAGCTCGGGCGTTCGGCGGCCGCGGTTACACGCGCCATCACATCGTTGGAACAGCATGTCGGTGTCCAGCTCCTGCACCGGACCACCCGGACAATCCGGCTGAGCGAGGCCGGCGAGCGCTATGCCGCCGCCTGCCGGCGCGTATTGTCCGACATGGAGGAGGCGGATCTATTGGCGGCGGGAGAAACCAAGGCGCCGCGCGGCTTGCTGACCATAACCGCGCCGCTTATCGCCGGCGCAACCATCGTGCAGCCGATCCTCGACGCGTTTCTCGACCGCAATCCCGAGGTCAAGGCGAAGCTATTGTTGCTCGACCGCCCCGTCAGCCTGGTGGACGAAGGTATCGACGTCGGCCTGAGGATCGCGCATCTTTCCGACTCCAGCATGGTGGCAATCAGGATCGGCGAAGTGCGCCGCGTGATCTGTGCCGCACCATTCTACCTCGATGCCCATCCGCCGATCACGGAGCCTGCCGATCTCGCCCATCACCAATGCGTGGCGCTTGCCCAATTCGGCGAAACGAGCTGGAGCTTTCCAGCGACCTCGCCGAACGGCGCCCAACGCCTCGTGCATTTTTCGCCGCGGTTGGTCGTCAATGGCATAGCTGCGGTGATTGCCTCGGTCGCTGCAGGCCATGGCGTCACCCGTGTGTTCTCCTACCATATCGCGGAGAGGGTCAGCCGCGGTGAACTGAGGATCATCCTGGCAAAGGATGAGGCACCACCGCTGCCGGTTCACATCGTGGTGCCCGAAGGCCGCCTTTCCGTCCCGAAGGTTCGAGCCTTTGTCGATGATGCCGTTCCGCGACTGCGAACGGCATTCAGCCGCTTCGCCAAGATGTGTGAGGGAAGCTGAAGCGGCTCGGGGGATGGCCGTTGCTAACGGATTGTCGGTCCTGCCCGCAGTCGCTCCACGGCGAAATCGACAAAGGCGCGCGTCTTTGCGGAGACATGCCGGCCTTCGGGATGCACCACGTAGATCGGCAGCGGTTCCTCCTCAAATTCCTCCAGAATGATACGCAACCGGCCGTCGGCGACTGGCCTTGCGACCTGATAGGAGAGCGGACGCGCCAGGCCCCAGCCGCTCAGGGCCGCCGAGATCGAGGCATCGACCGTGTTGCAGAACAGGCGCGGATGAAGGGTAGGAGACAGTTTGGCTTCAGGGCCGAACCGCCAATCGAGCGGCGCCGACGATCCTGTGCTCGCAATGATCGTATGGCTGGCGAGGTCGGCCGGCGTCTGCGGCACGCCATGACGTTCGAAATATGACGGCGCGCCGCAGACGACGCGGCGCACGGTGCCAACCCTCGTGGCGTTGTAGCTGGAATCCGGCAGGTGGCCGATACGGACAGCGACATCGATCCCCTCCTCCACCAGATTGACGATCCGATCGAACAGCAGCACGCGCCCGGTGACCGCCGGATGCAGCGCCAGGAACTCGGTGACGATGGGCATGACATAGTATTGCCCGAACAGCACCGGCGCCGTGACCGTCAGTACGCCGGAGGGCGTCGCATAGGAGCCGCCGGCGGACGCCTCGGCCTCGTCGATGTCGCTGAGGACCCGGCGGCAATCCTCGACATAGTGGTGGCCCTGCGCGGTGAGCTTCACCGAACGGGTGGATCGCAAAAACAAGCGCGCTCCGGTGACCTCCTCCAGAAAGGCCACCGCACGGGTAACGGCTGGTGAGCTCATATGCATCTGTCGCGCTGCATCGGCGAAACTGCCCGTATCTGCGACTTTCACCAGCACCTTCATGCATTGCAGCTTATCCAACCACCTCTCCTGTCGCGATCATGATTATTCCGTTTGAAGGAATAGTTTCTTGTTCATTATCTCACTTCTGTTTTCTGAAGAAACAATCATTTTTGGCCTGGATAACTGCTCACTTGGAGACCAAAACCGTGAAACTCTATGTCCATCCTCTGTCCGGCCATTCCCACCGCGCCCGTCTGTTCGTGTCGCTGATCGGCGCCGACGCAGACATCGTCGAAGTCGACATCGCCAAGGCCGAGCACAAGACGCCGGCGTTTCTGGCGCTCAATCCCTTCGGCCAGGTTCCGGTGCTGGACGACAATGGCACCGTCATCGCCGACTCCACGGCAATCCTGGTCTATCTCGCCAAGAAATACGCGGGAAAAAGCTGGTTGCCGGAAGATGCTGTGCGCAGCGCCGCCGTGCAGCGCTGGCTTTCGGTCGCATCCGGCGAAATCGCTTATGGTCCCTGCGCTGCACGTCTTGTCACCGTCTTCGGAGCCAAGTTCAATGCGGATGAGGTGATCGCCCGCGCCCATGTCATCTTGAAGCTGATCGACGATGAACTCGCGACGCGCCAATGGATTGCCGCCGATCATCCGACGATCGCTGATGTGGCGCTTTATAGCTACATTGCCCGCTCGCCCGAGGGCAATGTCGACCGTTTCCGGTATCACAACGTCAGCGCCTGGCTTGCCCGCGTCGAAGCCCTTCCAGGCTTTTACGCCTTCCAGAAGACGCCGGTCGGCATCGCCGACGTAGCCTGAAACTTTTCCCGGAAGCAGCGTCGCTCCCCTTCTTCGAAAGGCCGGATTATGTTGACCATGAACGGAACCGAAAATGCGTCTCCCTGGCATGCCGGGGAAATCGCCCTGCAGAAAAAGGCCGGGGTGGCGGAGCGGATGAGCGAAGTCGGCCAGCGTGTTCTGCGTGATTATCTGATAGAGCAGCACCGCGACTTCTACCCGCAACTGCCTTTCATTGTGCTCGGCGTAGTAGATGCAACAGGCGATACCTGGGCGACGCTGCGTACCGCCCCTCCGGGTTTTCTGCATAGCCCCGATATCCACACGCTGACTGTCGATCTCGGCCGCGATCCGGCAGATCCCGCCGATAGCGGCATGAATGACGGCGATGCTATCGGCATGCTCGGTATCGAGCTTCACACCCGCCGCCGCAACCGTCTGAATGGTAGGATCCGCCGACAAGAGAACGGCGGCTTCGATGTGGCGGTCAGTCAATCCTACGGCAATTGTCCGCAATATATCCAGCTTCGGGATTTCGAGTTTGTCCATGATCCGTCCAAACAGACGGATCAGCAGGCGCTCCATCTCAGGGAGCTCGACAGCAGGGCAAAGGGCATGATCACGAGCGCCGATACCTTCTTCGTCGCCTCCTATGTCGATCGAGAGAATGGGCAGAGGCAGGTGGACGTGTCGCATCGCGGCGGCAAGGCCGGCTTCGTGCGTATTGGCAGTGACGGCGTGCTGACGGTTCCGGATTTCGCCGGCAATCTCTTCTTCAACACGCTCGGCAATTTCCTCGTCAATCCGAAGGCGGGGCTGGTCTTTGCCGATTTCGACAGCGGCGAGCTGCTGCAGCTCACCGGTGAAGCGGAGGTTATTCTGGAGTCGCCGGAGATCGCGGCCTTTCAGGGCGCGGAGCGGCTTTGGCGCTTCACGCCCCGCCGGATCGTCCGCCGTCCGGGCGCGTTGCCGCTGCGCTGGAAATTTCGCGAGCGCGGCTGGTCGCCCAACGCGCTGATGACCGGTAACTGGGACGACGCCACGAGTCAGTTGAGAGCCGCGGAGCTGGCAAAGACTTGGCGACTGTTCCGTGTTGCCAAGATCGTCGACGAAAGCGCTCTCATCCGCTCGTTTCATCTGGAGCCCGCCGATGGCAACGGGCTGATCCCACACCTACCCGGCCAGCATCTGCCGATACGCCTGACACCAAAGGAAGCAGACAAAGCGGTCATCCGCACCTACACACTTTCGACGGCACCCTCGGATGGTCTTTACCGCATCAGCGTCAAGCGCGAAGGTCTGGTGTCACGGCATCTACACGACACCGTCCGCGAAGGCGACATCATCGAAGCCCGGGCGCCGTCCGGTCTTTTCACCATCGATGCAACGGAGAAACGTCCCGCCGTATTGCTCGCCGCCGGTATCGGCATTACGCCGCTCCTCGCCATGCTGCGCCACATCGTCTATGAAGGATTTCGCAAGCGCTACCTACGCCCGACCTGGCTGTTCTACTCCGCGCGCAGCAAAGCCGACCGTGCCTTTGATCGCGAGATCGAAGACCTCGTCGCCGCAGCACAGGGCGTGATCCGCCTCGTCCGCGTTCTGAGCAATTCGGTGGGTTCAACGGCCGGCGACGACTATGAGAGGATCGGTCATATCGATATGCCGCTCCTGACCTCGGTCCTGCGCTTCAACGATTACGACTTCTACCTCTGCGGACCGCCGACGTTTATGCAGTCAATCTATGATGGCCTCACCGGCCTCAACATCGCCGACTCCCGCATCCACACCGAGGCCTTCGGTCCCGCCTCGTTGGTTCGGAAATCCGATGCGGCTGCGGCAACTGTCTCTCTGGGCACTCCCACGCAGGCCTCCGTATTCGTGCAATTTATGCGCTCGGCCAAGGAAGCCCGCTGGGAGCCCGGCTCCGGCACCTTGCTGGAACTTGCCGAAGCGCGGGGCCTGTCACCGGAATTCAGCTGCCGTCTCGGCAATTGCGGCAGTTGCCGGACGAAAATCATCGCCGGCACGGTTGCCTACACCAGAACACCGACCGCGCCTGTTGGTGAGGATGAGGCCCTGATCTGCTGTTCCGTGCCGGGGGCGACGGAGGGCGACGAGGGCGAACGACTGCAGCTCGATTTGTAGATGCGAAAGACATTCGCCCGCCGGATCTTGTGAGGCTTGTTTCGTAAGGAATTAACTGCCAACGGCCTCGGCGGCATCCATGACTCGGGCAGAATAGACGAGAGCGGCGCCGGCATTGACGGAGATGGCGACGCCGAGGGCTTCGGCGATCTCTTCCTTGGTAGCACCATACTTCTTTGCTTCGGTGGTGTGGACAACGATACAGCCATCGCAACGCAGCGTCACAGCGACGGCAAGGGCGATCAGCTCGCGCTGCTTGGCATCGAGATAATTGGTCTTTTGGCCGGCGGCCGATAGCGTCTGGTAACCCTTGATCGTTTCCGGCACGACCTTGGCGATCTCGCCGATGCGACCCAACAACTGCGAGCGATATTCCTTCCAATTCAACATGGCGATCTCCTTCGTGATCTCAGCGGCAGTGTGATTGCCTCGGCTGTTGAAAAAGACTATGCCTCCAATCACTGATACGTTGTATGCTTAAAGCGCTCATCTCATAGCGCGATCGTCTCATCACATGGATACACTGAGCCGCCTTGTCGAACTCTCCCATCTCCAGCCGACGCTCGATGTTCGCTGTCGGCTGGAGGGCGCATTTCATATCGATCACGAGCCGGCACAGGAGAGTGTGCTCCCCTTCCATCTCGTCCTCGACGGAAGCTGCACCATCAGGCTGCGCTCCGAGCAAGAGATCGTGCTGCAAGCCGGTGATTTCCTGCTGTTTCCGCGCGGCAGCGCGCATATTCTCAAAAACCTTGGCGACGCCAGCGAACCGACCGCACCCCTGACAGTGTCCCACGACGGCATGCTCCCGCTGCGGCAAAACGGCTTGGCGGCCGATGTCGACCTGCTCTGCGGTCACTTCAAATGCGCGCCGGGATCGTCCGCCTTGCTGCTCGACTCCCTGCCGGATCCGTTCCACGCATCGCTGACAAGCCTCCAAAGTGGCGATATGCTCAGAACCTTCGTCGACCTCCTGCGACAGGAAACGGTGCTCCAGCAGCCGGGAGCGCTGGTGATCGTCACCGGCATGTGTCTCGCTTTGCTCATCCTGGCGCTGCGGACACGCGACACCGCGCCGGACCGAACCCCTGGTCTTCTCGCGCTGCTTGCCGATCCGCGCTTGAGCAAATCCGTACGAGCCGCGATGACGGCGCCGGCAAACCGCTGGACGATCGAGGAACTAGCCAACCTCTCGGCAATGTCACGTGCAACCTATGCACGGCAATTCATGGCTCGTGCAGGAATGACGGTCGGCGATTTCCTGGCAACCCTGAGGATGTCTGTTGCAAGCGATCTGCTGCGAGGGACAAGACGTAGCATCGCCTATATAGCCGCCGAAGTCGGCTACGAATCCGAAGCCGCCTTCGGTAAGACATTCAAAGCCCAAAACGGCCTCACGCCCGCCAAATTCCGGCAGTGGTCCCTCGACGGGAACTTCTGAAAAATCGTTAAAATTGTCCTCACCACAGTTATTTTCTTGCGGAATCGCGGTAATATTCTTACAGAAACTGCCCTTATGAACGCTTTTGAGGTCAAAAATGTCCGAAAGCGATCATCAGCCTCGATGCCATTTCCTGTCTCCATTTTCAGGCGCCTTACGGCAGTTCGCGCGTCACGACAGGCCATTGCGGCGGGTTCAAAGGGCGCTGCCGCGCCCATCCAAGGAGAAAGAAAATGAGTCTGAAGACATTGACGGCTGCGACCTTCGTCGCCTCGCTGGCCTTCGCGCCACTCGCGCATGCGGATATCGTGATCGGCCTGATTGCACCGCTAACCGGCCCCGTCGCCGCTTACGGCGACCAGGTGAAGAATGGCGCACAGACCGCCGTTGACGAGATCAACAAGAGCGGCGGTATTCTCGGTCAGAAAGTCGTGCTGAAGCTTGGAGACGATGCCGGTGATCCGAAGCAAGGCGTCTCCGTCGCCAACGATTTCGTCGGTCAGAGCGTTCGTTTCGTCGTAGGCCCGGTAACCTCGGGTGTCGCCATTCCGGTTTCGGATGCGCTTGCCGAAAACGGCATCCTGATGGTGACGCCGACCGCGACTGCGCCGGATCTCACCAAGCGCGGCCTGACCAATATCCTGCGCACCTGCGGCCGTGACGACCAGCAGGCCGATGTTGCAGCGAAACATGTGCTGACGAACTTCAAGGACAAGAAGATCGCGATCCTCAACGACAAGGCGGCCTACGGCAAAGGTCTGGCCGACGCTTTCAAGGCCACGCTGAATGCTGGCGGCGTGACCGAAGTGATCAACGACTCCCTGACCCCCGGCGAAAAGGACTACAGCGCTCTGACGTCGAAGCTTAAGGCAGCCGGCGTCGATGTCGTCTATTTCGGCGGCTATCATCCGGAGGGCGGTCTTCTCGCCCGTCAGTTGCACGACATCTCTGTCAAGGCGCAGATTATCGGCGGTGATGGCCTGTCGAACACTGAATTTTGGGCAATCGCCAATGAAGCCGCCCAAGGCACGATCTTCACCAATGCCTCTGACGCGCTGAAGAACCCGGATTCCCAGGCCGCCGCCGCGGCGCTGAAGGCGCGCAACATCCCGCCGGAAGCCTTTACGCTGAATGCCTTTGCTGCAGTACAGGTGCTGAAGGCCGGCATTGAAAAGGTTGGCAGCGCCGACGACGCGCAAGCCGTCGCAACCGCGCTGAAGAGTGGCGAACCGATCCAGACTGCCATCGGCAAGGTCACCTATGGCGAAACTGGCGACCTCACCTCGCAGAGCTTCTCGCTCTACAAGTGGGATGCCGGCAAGATCGTCCCGGTCGAATAAGCCGCTCGGTTCAAGTCTTCAAACGTCGCCGGGCCATTCGTGGCCCGGCATTTCTATGCCTGCCTGATCGGGCTCACGATGCTCCTTCAACAGACGGTGCGGAAGCGTTCGACACAGGTGGACAATACCTCCTCACCCGGCCTCTTCCACCAATTCGCCTCGGAGAAGATTTCCACTTCCTGCGGACCGGAAAAGCCGGCCTTCTCGACAGCGGCGCGAATGCGCTTCAGGTCGATGACGCCATCGCCCATCATGCCGCGATCCAGCAGCAGATCCTTCGTCGGTACCAGCCAGTCGCAGATATGGTGCGCCAGGATTTGGCCGTTGGCGCCAGCCCTTGCGATCTGCTGATAAAGCTTCGGATCCCACCAGACGTGGTAGACGTCGACGGCGACGCCAACACCCTCGCCCAGCAGGTCGCAAATATCGAGCGCCTGTTCCAGCGTGTTCACACAGGCACGGTCGGCGGCATACATCGGATGCAGCGGCTCGATCGCGAGCGGAATGCCGGCGCCGCGAGCATGCGGCAGGATCGCCGCAATGCCATCAGCCACCATTTCGCGAGCGTGAGCGATATCCTTCGAACCCTTCGGCAGACCGCCGACGACAAGCACGAGGCAATCGGCATTCAGCGCCGCGGCTTCGTCGATCGCCCGCCTGTTGTCATCTATCGCCGCCTTCAGGCCCTCGGCATCGGCAGCCGGGAACATGCCCCCACGGCAAAGCCCGGTGACCTTCAGCCTGTTATTCGCCACGATTCTTGCTGCTTCCGACAACCCGATCGCATGCACCTGATCGCGCCATGGCGCAATCGCAACGATATCCTGCTTCAGGCAGGCCTCGACCGCCTGGCGCATGTCATATTGCTGGCGCACGGTCGCAAGATTGATGGAAAGGCCCGATACAGCCATTCTGATGATCCTCCCAGATCCTGTTTCCGATTAGGCAACGCCGACGGTTGCTAGGATCGTCTTCATCCGCTGCACGGCGAGATCGGGATCGCTCAGGATACGCGCCGTATCGGCCAGACGGAACAGCTCCGACAGATGCACGATGGATCGCGTGCTTTGCTGGCCGCCCAGCATCTGGAAGTGATCCTGGAAGCCATTGAGATAGGCGAGGAAAACCACGCCGGTCTTGTAGAAGCGCGTCGGCGCCTTGAAGATGTGGCGCGACAGAGGGACGGTCGGCGCCAGCATCTGATGGAAGGCTTCGAGATCGTTCTCGGCAAGCTTCGAGAGCGCCGCGCTCGCAGCCGGCGCGATCGCGTCGAATATGCCGAGCAGCGCATGCGAATAGCCCTGGCTATCCCCGGCGATCAGTTCGGCATAGTTGAAATCGTCGCCGGTATACATCTTGACCGCGGGATCGAGGCGGCGGCGCATGACGATCTCTTTTTCCGCCGACAATAGCGAGATCTTGACGCCATCGACCTTCGCAGCGTTGTCGTTGATGATCGCAACCGCCGTGTCCATGGCAAGCATGTCGTCCGGCGAACCCCAATAGCCCGCCAGCGCCGGATCGAACATGGAGCCGAGCCAGTGGATGATCACCGGCTGCCGGACCTGCCCGAGGATGCGGTTGTAGACGCGGATGTAGTCATCCGGGCTTTTGGCGGCGGCCGCAAGTGCGCGGCTCGCCATCAGGATGATGCGCCCGCCCTGGCCTTCGACAAAGGCGACCTGCTCCTCATAGGCGCGGATGACATCATCGATGGTGACATCCGGTCCCGGTGCTAGATGATCGGTGCCGGCGCCATAGGCGATCAGCGAGTCCGAACGATTGCGGGCGGCCGATTGCGCATGGGTGATCAGCTCCTTGGCGCCAGCCCAGTCGAGGCCCATGCCGCGCTGCGCCGTGTCCATGGCTTCCGCGACGCCCAAGCCGAGATCCCAGAGATATTCGCGGAAAGCAATCGTGCGCTCCCAATCGATGTTGCGGTCGAGCCAGGGATCGTTGTCGGCCAGGGGATCGACGACGACGTGAGCGGCCGCATAAGCGACGCGGTTGAAACGATGCCCACCCGCCGGGCGTTCCGGAGGACTAAGCGGCGTGTTGGCGACGGTAAATTCGGCAAGCTTGCCGCCGGCCATGGGCAAACGAAGGGTCTTCGTCATGGTCTTAACCTCCTAGAGAGCGGAAAGCGAGGGAACGTCGAGCCAGCGGCGCTCCGCCCAGCTCCTTTGAGCGAGTTCGGCGAGTTGAACGCCCTTGGCGCCCTCGCGCAAGGTGAATTTCCACGGCGTATCGTCGACAACGTGGCGCAGGAAATCCTCCCACTGCGCCTTGAAACCATTGTCGAAGGCCTGCGTGTCGGGCACTTCGTCCCAAGTCTCGAAGAAATTGATTGGCTGCGGCTGATCCGGATTCCAGACCGACTTCGGCGTGTTGACGCGGTGCTGCGTCCAGCAGCGCATCAGCCCACAGACTGCCGAACCATGCGTGCCGTCGACCTGGAACGTCACGAGATCGTCACGACGCACGCGCACTGCCCAGGAGGAATTGATCTGCGCGACCACGCCGCCATCGAGCTCGAACGTGGCATATGCCGCATCGTCAGCGTCGGCGACGTAGGTCTTGCCGTTTTCATCGACGCGGCTTGGAATGTGCGTCGCACCATAGCAGCTTACGGCTTTGACCTCGCCGAAGAGATTGTCGAGCACATAGCGCCAATGCGGCAGCATATCTAGGATCATCCCCCCGCCCTCGGCCTTGCGATAGTTCCAGGACGGACGCTGCGCCTTCACGCCCCAATCGCCTTCGAAAACCCAGTAGCCGAACTCGCCGCGTACGGAGAGAATCTTACCGAAGAAACCGCTGTCGCGCAGCATAGCGATCTTCCGCAGGCCTGGCAGATAGAGCTTGTCCTGCACGACGCCGTTCTTGACGCCATGACGCTCCGCCAATGCGGCGACCCTTAGCGCTTCGGCCAACGTCTCGGAAATAGGCTTCTCGCAATAGACATGCTTGCCGGCTGCGATGGCTCGCTCCAGCAGCGAGATGCGCATCTGCGTCGAACCGGCGTCGAAGAAAATCGTGTTGTGAGGATCGGTAAGAGCGCTGTTGAGATCGGTGGTCGTTTTGGCAAGGCCGTGCCTGCGGGCGATTTCCCCGATCTTTTCGGCATTGCGGCCGACCAGGATCGGGTCCGGCATCAACCTGTCGCCATTAGCAAGCAGCACGCCGCCCTGCTCGCGGATCGCCAGGATCGAACGCACGAGATGCTGATTGTAACCCATGCGGCCGGTGATGCCGTGCATGATGATGCCGATCTGTTTCGTCACCATGTCTCCTCCTCCCGTAAATAACTATATAGTTACATAACTGACACGGCAAAGCGGAGCTGTCAACGGCCATCGTCGACGGCCGTTGCGACAACTGCGCGGATTCGGCGGGATTAGCAGGCGTTTTGCGCTTAGGGACGCAGATAGGCGAAGACGACCTCGACGATGTGCTCGCCCCAGGCATCGATCTCCGACTTGTCGGAAAGGTTCCGCCGGAAGATCGTCGACAGCGTCCAGCGGTTCGTCAGGAAGAAGGAACCGAGCGCCGCGATGCTCATGTAGATCTTAACGGGATCGCAGCCCGGTCGAAAGTCGCCGGCCGCCGCGCCACGATCGAGCAGACCGGAAATCTCTGCAACCAGAGGCGAATGCAGCTCGAAAATCCGCGCCGATCGCTTCAGAAAGCGAGCCTTATGCAGGTTCTCCGTGCTAAGAATACCAAGAAACTCGGGATGATCCAGAAAATATTTCCATGTGAAAACAACAAGCTCCCGCATGCCTTCGGCAGGGCTGCGATGCGAGAGATCGAGCCTTGCCTCCGCCGAACGGATGGCAACGTAGCTGCCTTCGAGGACAGCGACATAAAGCGCATCCTTGCCACCGAAATAGTGGTAGAGCATGCGCTTGTTGATATTGGCACGCTCGGCGATGGCGTCGACACGGGCGCCGCCATAACCGCGCTCGGCAAATTCCTTGGTCGCCGCGGCCAGGATCGCCTTGCTCGTACGCTCCGCATCCCTGAGACGTGGCCGCTCGGCTGGCGAACGCGATACCGCCTGATCGGTGGACTCGACCACAATTTCAGCCTCCGGGCTCTTCGATCGGCCTTTTGCGGTTTTGGCTTCGGACATCGCGACTCCCGATTGCGTTTGGCAAGGCCAGACGGCCTCTTAGCCACCGACAAGTAACCGATCATGGCACAAGTTGACAGTCCCCGGAAAATCCAAGGCCATAGTAACTATATAGTTATATACCGTACCGTCGGAAACGCAAGTACAGCGCCAGGCTCGAAGCGTCGCGCTGATCACGGATCCTGCCTTCGGTAGGCAAGTGGAACAGACGTTTTCGACGCTTCGCCGGCCGTGCGCACTTACAAAGGCAATTCTTCGCCGGCTTCTTCCTGGACCATGTACTCGGCGTACCAGTCCGGCCAATTCTCATCGCGTTGGCCGCCGGTTCGCTTCTCATGCTCGCCATGCGCGACCGCCGCCCGACGGAGCGCGGCCGCAAGCTCGGTCGGCGAGGTGAATGACGTAACATTCGCGTCCACACGGCCGGGCAACCGCGCGGTAACCTCCTGAAGCAGCCAGTTGTTGCCGTCCGGATCGCTGAATGAGGCGAGCGAAGCATAACTGCGGCGCTCGGGATGCGGTCCGCTCACACGGCCGGGCCCTTCGCCGCGGTGGAATATCTCGCTGATCTCGACGCCGCGCCTGACAAGCTCCGCATGGGTCGCTTCGATATCGGATACGACAAGATAGAGGCTCGACGTCGACCCCAAATGGATCGAGCACGGCGAGCCGGGAGGCGTGAACTGGACGGCGCGGGATCCGTCGCTTCGAACAAAGTCCGCGTCGAGCCGCCAGCCAAGGCTTTCATAAAAGCGCTTGGCGCGGTCGACGTCAGCGACGGGGAGGACGGCAACCTCAAGCTTCAACGCGACCGCTGGCGTTGTCGAACTCTCGCTCGCCGTTGTGCTTTGTACCTGACTGTTGCTCATGTGAGGCCCCCTGGGTTTAGAGGTTCGAGATGAGGCAGGAGACTATGAAACTGCACGCACGCCGATGACGCAGAACGATAGTTCGGTCGACGTAGCGGAAAGGGTTGATCAAGTCCTTCACGATGGCATGCCCGACGATATAGATAGCCAGGCATTGATCTAGGCGACATGGCGGCCTCGGCCAGAGAGGCAGCTACTCGATAATTGACGATCGGGCACTCATCGCCAAGGCGCCTTGCTTTCAGCGCCCGCTCGGCCCAAGAGAACAGAAATGATTCAACACCCGGCGACTTCATGACAGGAAAGCAGATCGCGATCATCGGTGGCGGCCCTGCGGGCTTGATGGCGGCCGAAGTGCTGTCTCTCTCCGGCCATCGGGTCACCGTCTACGACAGCATGCCGACGGTCGCGCGCAAATTCCTGCTGGCCGGAAAATCCGGCCTCAACATTACCCATGCCGAGGATTACGCCCGTTTCGCCAATCGCTTCGGTGCGGCCTCCGAACGCCTCTGCCCCGCCCTCGATGCGTTTACGCCTGACGATCTCAGGACCTGGGCGGCGGGGCTTGGTACGGAGACATTCACAGGTTCCTCGGGCCGAGTTTTTCCAAAGGTCATGAAGGCCTCACCGCTGCTGCGCGCTTGGCTCGGCAGGCTGGAGACGCAGGGCGTAAGGGTGCGGACACGGCATCGCTGGACCGGTTTTGCCGAAGGTGGCTTCGTCTTCGAGACGCCGGAGGGACCAACGATCGTTCATTGCGACGCAGCTCTGCTGGCGCTCGGCGGCGCGAGCTATCCGCGGCTCGGTTCAGACGCCGCCTGGATCACCTGGCTTCGGGATAAAGGCGTGGAGATCACCGAATTCCAGCCCGCCAATTGTGGCTTCGATGTCGCCTGGAGCACGATCTTCGCAGAGCGCTTCGCCGGCATGCCGCTAAAGGCGGTGACGGCGACATCTGATGCCGGCACCTTTCCTGGCGAATTCGTTATTTCCCGGCACGGCATCGAAGGCAGCCTTGTCTATGCTCACGCCGCCAGCCTGCGCGACCGGCTTGCAAGCGATGGCAAAGCTGCGCTCATAGTCGACCTCGCACCCGGCAGGACAGCGGAACGGCTGTCGCGCGATCTAGCGCGGCAGGACGTCAAAGCCAGCCTTCCCAATCGCCTCCGCAAAGGCGCCGGAATCGAAGGCGTCAAAATGGCGCTGCTGCGAGAATTTGTTTCTCCCGCCGTTCTGGCGGACCCGGAGTGGCTGTCGCAGCTGATCAAGGCCCTGCCGATCCCGCTGCTGAGGCCGCGGCCCATCGCCGAGGCTATCTCATCGGCGGGCGGCGTCCGCTGGAGCGGTGTCAACGATGGATACATGCTGAAAGCCCTCCCCGGCGTGTTCGTCGCCGGAGAAATGATCGATTGGGAAGCCCCGACCGGCGGCTATCTTCTCTCCGCCTGTTTCGCCACCGGACGCGCCGCCTCAAGAGGCATAGAGGCCTGGCTGCGGCGATGAGGGTTTCGGCCTCCCTGGAAGTTTGGCCCCCTCACCTAAGCTGCCCGTTCGCCATGAGCCACGCCACGGACTCCTGCACCGCCTGCAGCGAAGCGTAGCGCGGCTGGTAGCCGAGAAGCCGCTCGGCCTTTGCGATCGAGCAATTCGGGCTGCGGGCGATATGCTCCCACGTCGCCTTGGCATCCTCCGGCGACTGGCTTTCGGCCCATTTGTCGTAGGGAAGAAATTCCAGTTTCGGTTCATGGCCGAACCAGCGCGACATGGCTTCGGCATAACCTCTGAGCGTCAGCGCGCCGCTTGATACCGCATGGAAACTCTCGCCGGTCGAGGCGCGCCAATTGGCAATCGCGCCCATGAACATCTGCGCGACATCGTCGGCATGGACATGATGGACCGTTTCCAGACCGAAATTCGGCAGCACAAGCGTTTCACCCCGCGCCAGCGTCGAAAACGCCGCGAGGTTGAAATGGCCGGCCGGATTGAGCGGTGCCCAGCCGGGACCGACTATATGACCAGGATGGATCAGCGTTGCCGGAAAACCCTTGGTGCGCGCTTCGCCCAACAAATAGGTCTCTATGGCCGCCTTCTGCGTACCGTATTCACCGAACGGTCGCTTCGGCGTTTCCTCGAGCGTCGGTACGACGGTAGCAAAACCGTGCGTCCAGATGGTGCCCGTATGTAGGAAATGGCTGACATGGCCTGAGAGAGCTTCGGCCAGATGCTTTGCGCTCTCCAGGGTGAAGCAGATCATATCGATGACGATATCGGCCTTCAGCGCCAGGATCGCCGGCCCGAAACTGCCGTCCTTTTCCATAGCCTCGCGATCCATCGTCAACTGTTCGACGGCATCCCATGCGCGGTTCGGCGAATAGGGCTTTGCCCAACCGCGGCTCACCGCCACCACCTCATGCCCGGCGTCCACCAGCCGCGGCACGAGATAAGTGCCCACATGGCCGGTTGCTCCTATGACCACTGCACGTGTCATGATGTCCTCCCAAGGATATTTTCAAAATTGGATGATGCCGGAATCCGGCGTGAAGAGAATGATCGCCAAACAATAGGCGCATGTGCCGCCTTGTCATCCCCAAACAGAAAAGGTCGGGAACTTTCTTGCAGCTAAGCGCCGCTGCGCAGCTTTAATGGCTCGCGCTCGCCGTCCTCATCCTCAGACCTGACATAGACCTGAAGCGTGTAGCCAATATGCTCGGTCATTAGTGCCCTGGCGCGCTCGATATCGCGGTCGAGGGCGGCCTCCATCAGCTCCGTGTGATGCTCGATCGCCATCGCGTCGCGCAAGGCAGCAACCGCCGTCTCGTAGCCGATCGTCAGGCCCGCGGCGGCGCGCTGCGTCGGCGCGAGGCCGAGAAAGCGGTGATGACGGCGGAGCTGGTCGGAAATCGTACCCTGAAAGCGCAGGAGCCAGTTCGAGGTTGCAGCGCTCAAGAGAGCGGCATGAAAGGCCGTATGCTTTTCATCCCACTCGTCAGCCATTTCCTCGGAAGCGGCATCGGGTACGATCTTGCAGCGCGAGAGGCGATAATGCGCTGTGACCACAGTGGATTCCCAGGCCTGTCCGCCTTTTTCGATCGATTCCAGCAGCAGCGGCAGTTCGACAACCATTCGCGCCCGCATCAGATCTTCCAGCTCCGTACGGGAAACTGGGGCGACGGCAAAACCGCGATTGCTGATGGCCGTCACCAGCTTTTCGGCTTCCAGCCGCGACAAGGCTTCGCGCAGCGGTGTCCAACCGACGCCATAGGCGTCTCGCAAGGCGCTCAGTTTCAATGATGCGCCGGGTCTAAGCTTCGTATTGAGAATATCTCGCCGCAGCAGCCAATAGGCCGCTTCCGTCTTCGTCAAAGGTTCCTTGTCTTGCATAGCGCCGTTCCCAGGTCACCCAAGCTTGAGATTATATATAAATCCATCCTTCGGCAAAATTATATATCAAATTCGCTGATTGGGTATATCATATATCGCAAATTGACAGGGCCATCGTAGCCGCTATGATCCCTGGCAACAAAGGTGGGGGGAGCGAGGCTCTCTACAAAATCCGGGAGGAAACGATGAAGAAATCCACATCCATGTGGTTGTCGGGACTGGTTCTCGCTGGCGCATTCATGGCGAGCGTCGTCACGGCAGCCGCCGAGCCGATTAAGATCGCTATTGCCAATTTTGGCGAACATCCGCAGCTCAACGCCTCGATTGCCGGTTTCAAGAAGGCGCTGGCCGACAACGGTTTCGTCGAAGGCAAGGACGTGGTCTACACCGAGAGCAACACCAGCTTCGACGCCTCGCTGGTGCCGCAGATGATCGCCAAGCTGCAGTCGGACCATCCGAAACTGATGTACACCATCACGACGCCGGTCTCGCAGATCGCCAAGAAGGCGCTCGCCGGCTCCGGCATTCCGATCGTGTTCTCGGCCGTGACCGATCCGGTCGCCGCAAAGCTGGTTCCCTCCTGGGATGCCGGCGATGTGGGCATTACCGGCGCGAGCGACCTGCAGGACATCGCCGCCATCCTGACCTTCACCAAGAAGCTGCTTCCGAATGCCAAGCGCATCGGCGTGCCTTACAATCCGGGCGAGGCCAACGACGCCGCCCTGATCGAAAAGGTTAAGGCCGCCGCTCCGGCCGCTGGCTTCGAACTGGTCGCTGTCGGTGTCGACAATGTCAACGACATCCAGCAGCGCATCGCATCGCTCGCCGGCAAGGCAGACGTGATCTACACGCCCGCCTCGAACCTTTTGCAGCCGGCAATCACCGCCGTTGCCGCAGCCGCCCGGCAGGCCCAGATCCCGATCGTCAATTCAGACGACGCCGCAGTTCGCAGCGGTGTCGTCCCGGCAAGCTTCGCAGTCAACTACGAGCAGGTCGGCGAAAATGCCGGCAGGATCGCCGCAAAGATCCTCAAGGGTGGCGACCCCAAGACGATCGCGCCATCGCGTCCCGCCTATGAGGACCATGCTCCGCTGATCAACAAGACGGTCCTGAAGGCTTTCGGCGCCGAAGTGCCGGCATCACTTGCCGATTGCAATTGCTTCACGAAGTGATCGGCGGCATCTTCGAAGGATCAACCTGATCCATGGCGGCGTTGAAAGCGCCGCCATTTCATAACCCTACACTGCAGGGGAGGCACGGATGCTGGACATCAAATCCGCGCGCAAGGTTTTCTACAGAGGCCAGCCCGACGAAAAGGTCGCGCTCAACGGCCTGACACTCTCCCTCAAGACCGGCGAATTCGGCGTCGTCATCGGTTCGAACGGCGCTGGCAAGAGCAGCATGCTGAATGCCATTTCCGGTGCCCTTAGCCTCGATTCCGGCCAGATCCTCATCGATGGCAACGACGTCACGAACATACCGGTCCACAAGCGTGCCGCACGTCTGGCCCGCGTCTTCCAAGACCCGATGAAGGGCACCGCCGCCAGCATGACCGTCGGCGAGAACATGCTTCTGGCGGAGCTGCGCGGTAAGAAGCGGGGATTTCGACCCGGCCTGAATGCCGCCCGTCTTGCCGCCTACAAGGAACGCCTCGCTGTTCTCGGGCTGGGTCTTGAAAACCGCCTGGACACCAAGGTGGAGCTTCTATCGGGCGGCCAGCGCCAATCGCTGTCGCTGATCATGGCAGTGGGCGGTTCGCCCGACGTACTGCTGCTCGACGAACACACCGCCGCCCTCGATCCGCGCACGGCCGACATCGTCATGCAGGCGACGGTGCGCACCGTCGAGGCGCTGAAGCTTACGACCCTAATGGTGACGCACAACATGCAGCACGCCGTCGATTTCGGTGACAGCATCATCATGCTCGATGCCGGCCGGGTGCATCTTGAAATTACCGGGGAAGGCAAGCGGCGCATCACCGTGCCCGAACTGATCGGTCACTTCGCCGTCAAGACCGACCGCATGCTGCTGGTGAGCTGATATCATGGATTTCATTCAAGAAACCGTTTCAAGTTTCGTCTCACTGATCCCGGTCACGCTGGCGCAGAGCTTCATCCTGAGCTTCGTCGTGCTGGGCATCATGATCCCTTTCCGCATGCTGAGCTTCCCGGACCTGACCAGCGAGGGCGCCTTTCCACTCGGCGGCTGCGTCTGCGGTATTCTGCTGGCGGCGGGCGTTGCGCCGCCACTCGCGATCGCCGCAGCTTTTGTCGTCGGTCTTGCCGCCGGCTGCTGCACGGCCTTCATTCACCTGCGCTTCCGCATCCATACGCTGCTCGCCGGTATTCTGATGTCGACCATGCTTTACAGCGTCAATCTTGGCATCATGGGCAAATCGAACCTCTCGGTCTTCGGCTCACCGACGGTGTTTGATTGGGTGCCGCTGACGCAGCCGGGCTTCCCGGCAAGCAAGATCGTCGTCGCCGGTGTGATTGCCCTGATCGTGCTCCTCGTCCTCAACCGCTATTTCAAGACGGAAAAGGGTACGGCCATGCGCGCCGTCGGCGCCAATCCAGAAATGGCCGAAGCGCAGGGCATCAATGTCTGGGCCGCGACGATCGGCGGTGTTGGCCTTGCCAGCGCCTTCTCTGCCTCCAGCGGCGCGCTGATGGTGCAATCGCAGGGCTTCGCCGACGTCAATATGGGCATCGGCATCCTGATCAACGGCCTGGCCGCACTGATGATCGGCGAGGCGTTCACCGGCAAGCAGACTGTGCTCAGGCAGCTGCTCGCGCCGTTCGTCGGCTCGATCATCTATTATCAGCTCGTCTCGCTCTGCCTCGCTGCCGGCATGCCGCCGCCGAACCTGAAGCTCGCTACCGGCCTGTTCGTCCTGCTGATGCTGGCGCTGCCAAGCATCAAGCGCAGCCGTGGCGGCGCGCCCGCCCGGGAAACCATCCGCGAATAAAGTGAGACCCGATACCATGAGCAGCCTTCCCGATCTCGCCGCTGTCGAGGCCATGGATGCGGCCGATCCGCTGCGTTCCTTCCGCAGCCGCTTCGCCTTGCCCGAGGGCGTCATCTATCTCGACGGCAATTCGCTCGGCGCAGCCTCGCACGACGTTTTTTCCGAATTGCAACAGGCGGCGACGGAGGAGTGGGGCAACGGCCTGATCCGTAGCTGGAACAGTGCCGGCTGGTTCCACCTGCCGCTCGCGCTCGGCGACCGCATCGGCCGGCTGATCGGCGCGGCACCGGGCCAGACGGTGGTCACCGACTCGACCTCGATCAACATCTACAAGGCCCTTCACGCCGCTCTTGCCATGCGGCCGGGCCGCAGCGTTATTGTCGCCGAAGGCGACAGCTTCCCGACCGATCTCTACATGGCCGAAGGCGTTGCCTCGACGCGACCGGGCGTTACCCTTCGCCTCGAAGGCAGGGATGCGGACAATATCGAGGATTTGATCGACGACCAAGTCGCCGTGGTGCTGGTGAACCACGTGAACTACAAAAGCGCCGAGCTGCGCGACATGACGGCGCTGACGCGCCAGATCCACGAGGCCGGCGCGCTGGTGATCTGGGATCTCTGCCACAGCGCCGGTGCATTGCCTGTCGATCTTGATGGCGCCAATGCCGATTTCGCCGTTGGCTGCACCTATAAATACTTGAACGGCGGCCCCGGCTCGCCGGCCTTCGTCTACGCCGCGCACCGCCACCACGACGCGATCACCCAACCGCTTAGCGGCTGGTGGGGTCATGCCCGGCCCTTCGCTTTCGAGCAGAGTTTTGCCGGCGGCGAGGGTATCAAGCGCTTCCTCTGCGGCACGCAGCCGATCCTGTCGCTCAGAGCACTGAAGGGCGTGCTCGGCGTCTGGGATGAGGTCGACATGAGCGCGTTGCGCAAGAAAAGCATTGCGCTTACCGATCTCTTCATCCAGTTGGTCGAGGAAAAATGCGGCCAATATGGCGTCGTCTTGGAAACCACGCGCGATAGCGAAAAGCGCGGCAGCCAGGTCTCCTTCACGCACAACAACAGTTATGAAGTGATGCAGGCCTTGATCGAGCGCGGCGTGATCGGCGATTTCCGCGCGCCCGCCACCCTGCGTTTCGGCTTCACGCCGCTTTATGTCGGCTACCGCGATGTCTGGCAGGCAGCCGAGGTGCTGGAGGATATTCTCAGCAGCGGATCATGGAAGGAAGCACGCTTTGCCGTACGGTCGACTGTGACGTGATATCGGATTCGTGCTCGTAAGGGATGGGGATCGGGCGATGAGCTATTTCAGGATTACCGACTGGGAAAGCGCCTATACCAGTGATGCCTATGTGGTCGGCGGTGACCGCTGGCCGGCAGCCTGGGTAGAGCCGGCACGGGCCTTTCGTGATAGCCTGGCCAAGACCGAGCGCGCCGAGCTCGATCTCGCCTACGGGCTCGGGGCGCGCAATCGTTTCGACCTTTTCCTGCCCGTCGAGAAACCGAGGGGACTGGTGGTCTTCATTCATGGCGGTTACTGGTTGGAGCTCGACAAGAGTTATTGGTCGCATCTTGCCGCCGGCCCCGTCGCCAACGGCTACGCTGTTGCCATCCCCTCCTATACGCTTTGCCCTGACATCCGCCTTGCTGGCATCGCCAAGGAAATTGCGGCTGCGATCGGCAAGGTCGCCGATATGGTCGATGGCTCTGTGATGCTGGTCGGACATTCGGCCGGCGGCCAGCTCGCGACCCGCATGGTCACGAAGACGTCGCCACTTGCCGCACCAGTCCAGGCCCGCATCCGGCATGTCGTTTCCATCTCCGGCGTTCACGACCTGCGCCCGATCATGAAGCGGGCCATGAACGACCACCTGCGCATCGATGCCGCCGAAGCCGCGGCTGAAAGCCCGGCGCTGTTGGAACCCGTTGAAAATATCCGCCTCACCTGCTGGGTCGGCGGCGCCGAACGGGCGGAATTCATCCGCCAGACTGCCCTGCTCGCCAATATCTGGACCGGCCTTGGCGCGGCAACCAACGCCGTCGTTGATCCGGACCAAAATCATTTCACGGTATTGGACGGCCTCACCGATGCCACCCATCCGCTGACACGGACCCTGCTTTCCGAATAGAGTGCCGCGAGATTTTCGACTCGCGACGCATGGCAGGCCTCTCGCAAGCGGCGGCATAACAACATGCTTGCCGAACGTCGTCAGTGCACGCATTCTTCCGATCGATCTTCCACACAATGCCGTTACGGCGTCATGCTGGCCTGCCGCCAGCTGCGCGACGGTTGGAACAAGCACAATGAAGGGGGAACAGCCGTGAGTGCATCGAAGGATAGCGACGAAACGAAACGCGACATCGGATTTTTGAGCGTGGGCGAGCTTGGCAGCCGTTACCGCGACGGTTCGCTGTCGCCTGTCGATGTCGTGACGGCAGCGTTGGAGCGCGTCGAAAGGCTCGAACCAAGTTTGAATGCGGTTGCTCATGTCATGCGTGAAGCGGCCTTGGAACAGGCGACGCGTGCTGCAGCCGACCTCTGGTCCGGACGTCACGTCGGGCCGCTGCACGGTATTCCCGTTGCCATCAAGGATTTGATTGACGTCCGGGGCGTACCGAGCGGTTTTGGCAGCCGCGTCCGTCCGCCCGTGGTGGCCGCTGACGATGCGGAGTTCGTAAAACGGCTGCGTCAGGCGGGCGCCATTATCCTCTGCAAGACCAATCTGCTCGAATATGCCTACGGCATCGCCCATCCGGATGTCGGCCAGACCAACAATCCGCACGATACAGGCCGGACGTCGGGTGGCTCCAGCGGCGGTTCTGCAGCCGTCGTCGCGGCCGGCATCGTTCCCTTGGCCGTCGGTACGGACACCGGAGGATCGATCCGTATCCCCGCCTCCTATTGCGGGATCGTTGGTTTGAAGCCGACCTTCGGGCTGATATCGGTCGACGGTGTTTTCCCCCTGTCGCAAACGCTCGATCATGCCGGGCCGCTTGCCCGCACCGTCACGGATGCGGCGATCCTCCTGGAATATCTCTCCGGAAAGCCGTTCCCTCTGTCGCAGTCATCGCTGGAAGGCGTCGGGATTGGCGTTCTTTCCTATCATGCCGACAGCCGGGAACTGACCGCGGCAGTGGCGGAAAACCTCATGCAGACGATCAAGACGCTGGAGGCACATGGCGCCATCGTCAAAACGATCGATATCCCGTTATTGGCCTTGGCGAACTCGGAACTGCGAAAAATCATCAAGCCGGAGGCGTCGCTCATCCATAAAGAACTCTATGCTGAAAATCCTGCAGGCTATGCGCCGAGAACCCGGTCGCAAGTCGAGGCCGGTTTCCATGTTAGCGCGGTAGATTACCTGCAAGCTCAGGATTTTCGCTTGCAGCTTCGCAACGCGGTCGAGGCTCAATTCGCCGATGTCGATGTGCTGCTAAGCCCCAGCGTTCCCTTTCCCGCCCCAACCGAAGATCCGGAATTCACCGAGGAGGGCGAGGAAGGCGAAATGCTGTCGAGCGGCTTTGCCAACATGACCGGGCACCCCTCGATGAGCCTTCCCTGCGGCATGGATGGACATCTGCCGCTCGGTCTGCAGCTTACCAGCGCATTCGGTGATGACGGCAAGCTGCTGCAAATCGCCCTCGGCGTCGAAGCGGCACTCGCCGCCTATAGGAGACCGGCCATCTAAAAGGCGTATCTGTTGTAGACCGATATAACGGATCAAAGGGCGCGGCCGACCAGCACCCCTTGCAACAGCATTCCATGGAACAAGCCCCGGTTCGAGCCTTTCGAATCCGAGGCTTGTCGTGCAGGGTTTATTTCTTGACCGGTGCATTCATGGCCCAAACAATCCCGAATGGATCGCGAAGCTGGCCCCAGCGATCGCCCCAGAACATCACCTCGAGCGGCATGACGACCTCGGCACCGGCATCGACAGCGCGCTTCCACCAGGCATCAATGTCGTCGACGAGCAATTGCAGGGTAAAAGCCTGCGGTTTTTCCAGCGCGTGACCATATTCAGGATAGGCGTCGCAGAGCATCAACGAACTGCCATTGACATAGAGATGGATATGCATCGTCCGGCCCTGCTCGTCAGCCGGATACATGAATACCTGTTCGGCGCCGAAGGCGCGCTTATAGAATTCGGCAGCCTTCACGGCGCCGTCTACTGTCAAATAAGGCACCAGGCCGCCAAGAACCGGCACTTTGGGCTGCTGTGATTGCGGTTGTTCTGCATCGGTCATGATTGTCTCCTCGGAGCGGACTTTTGAATTGTGCCCATAGGACGGGCTGCTCCAAGGACGATGGATGATGATGTTTTCCGACAGGCGGCGTCAGTTTTTTGCCGATTTTTTTGCCGACCTCTATCGGGAGCCGGCCGCGGTCGTCCAGCCCACCCGCCGTTGGCGCCTCGGCTTACGCATAGGGATCATGTTTGCCGGATGCACCTCGCTAAAAATCAGCGCCTCCGCATCCTTGCGCGGCATTGGCTTACCGAGGAGAAAACCCTGTACTTCGCTGTAGCCTTCGGCTCGCAATTTTCCCAGTTGCTCCTCCGTCTCGATACCTTCCGCCAGCGTTAAGGCGTTGAAACCCGAAGCGATGCCGACGACGGCGCGCACGATTGCGAGATTGCCGGGATCGGTCTCCATGCCGGCAACGAAACTGCGGTCGAGCTTGATCTTGTCGAAGGCAAAGGAGCGCAGATAGCTCAGCGACGAATAACCGGTGCCGAAATCGTCTATGGCGATGCGGATGCCGAGTTCCTTCAAGGCGCGAAGCAGGGGCAGGCTCTGCTCCACTTCAGAGAGCAGGATGGATTCGGTAATCTCAATCTCCAGCCGCTCGGGGCGTAGTCCGCTCTCATGCAATACGGAGACCACGGTGGCAAGCAGGCTCGCATGCCTGAATTGATAGACCGAGAGATTGATGGCGATTTTCAGGTGGTTCGGCCATTGCGAGGCGGTGCAGCAGGCCTCGCGGAGGACCCACTCGCCGATCTGTACGATCATGCCGGTTTCCTCGGCGACCGAAATGAACTCCAGCGGCGCGATCAGGCCACGCTCCGGATGCCGCCAACGGATCAACGCTTCAAAGCCAGACAGCTTATCATTGTCCAGCCGGACGATTGGCTGGTAATAGAGTTCGAACTCGTCGTTCTGCAGCGCTTCCCGCAGCTCGATGGTGAGTTGATGGCGCCGCTCGGCCTCAAGCCGCATCTCGGTCTGGTAAAAGCGATAGGTCGACCGGCCGCTCTCCTTCGCAGCATAAAGTGCCAGATCCGCGTCGCGCATCAAGACATCGGCGTCGGCCGCATGTTCCGGCGCCATCGCGATACCGATGCTGCAGCTCACATGTTCCCGAACCCCGTCGAGGTCAAAAGGTGCGGCGAGCGACAACAGCAACAGATCGGCCAGGCGCTGGGCCCGGCCGGCATCTGTCATCTTCAGAACCAGCGCAAACTCGTCGCCGCCGAGACGGGCAACAAGATCGCTTCTCTCCGAGAGCCGAAGAAGCCGTTGCGCGACCTGGCACAGAAGCGCGTCCCCGGCAGCATGTCCCTTGCTGTCGTTGATGTGTTTGAAATGATCGACATCGAGGTAAAGCAGCGCGATCGGCATATCCGGCGTTGCCGCGGCCACCTGCCGGACGATGCTTTCGGAAAAGAATGCACGGTTCGGAAGGCCTGTGAGAGAATCGTGCATGGCAAGATGTGCGAGCTTGGCCTCGACGCCACGTTCCTCCGTGACATCCTGGGAAATCCCGAGAAGATAACGCGGCGCCTGGCCTTTCGGCGCTGGCAGCACGCGCTTGGCCGTTCTCAGAATGCGCGAAACACCATCGAGGCCCTCGATCGTCTCCTCAAAACCTATGGTCGAGGCCGTCTCGAAGGCACGCTCATCCTGCCGGCGAAACACAGCCGTTTGCTCCGCGGAAAAAATCGCCCGGTCGCTCTTCCCGAGAACGTCTTTCGCCTGGCGTCCGATGATGGCGCCACAGGCCTCGTTGAAGAGGATATAACGGCCATCCTTCGCCATGTCCTTGACGAAGACGCCGACGGGCAAGTTGTCGACGATGCTATCGAGCAGCGACCGGGTGTCGGTAACCTGCCGCCGCGCAGCATTGACCTCCGTGCGGTCCTGGACGATCGCCAGGATCGCCGCTCCGCCGTCAAAACGAATTTCACGGCCGTAGGTCAGCACCTCGAATGTCTGACCATTGGCCTTCAAATGAGTCCAGCGCTGTGCCTTCTCCACATCCGAACGACGCTGAACGGCATTGGCCATACGCTCGCGCTCCTGCGGCGGGCGAATATCGAGAACCGTCATATCGGCGTAGTCGTCATCGCTATAGCCATACAGATCGCGTGCGGCGTCATTGACGATCAGAAATCGCAGCGTCTCGGGATCATAGACCCACATCGGCGAGGGGTGCGTCTTGAACAGCGACCGAAAATCATCGTTCGGGGCGTTGGGCCAAACGGAGTTCATGAGCGGATCGACCTGGCAAGTTTGCGTTGAAATGATAGCGGACTAAATAGTTATAGTAAAAAAAGTTAAATAAAATCAAAATAGTAGCTCGCCTAAACGTTAAGCAAAAGCCCAGAAAATATGCAACCGAACGCTTCATTTTATCGAAAGCCTACCTAGGAAATCCCACGTAAACAGAGACGTCTCCTTGAGCTGTCTCTCTGACAGCCGACGCCATCCACACGATAGTTTCACCGTTCACCCGGCGTCGGTCAGCATGCGCAACCATGTCAACAACTTGATATTTTCCTTAGACCCTAGACGGATGGCCTGCACCGGCTCGCCGGCCTATTCGCGCTGCGTCAATGTCCAGCCGAGTTCCTCGATCGCTTCTACGACCAGCTCACGCATCCACCGATGCGCGGAGTCCTGATCATGACGGGCATGCCATTAGAGCCCGGACATCCGGCACCGGGATGTCGAGCGGTGGAGGAAAGACACGTAGCTTTAGGCGGTGGCGCATCGCGGCGGCGAACTGCGACGGCACTGCCGCAATATGCTGCTCCGAGGCAACGGCAAGCGCCACGGCCTGGAAGTGTGGCAGCGCAAGCGTGACCCGCCGCCTGAGGCCCGTTGCCGCGAGCGCGTCGTCAACCATCCCCGACATGCTCCCGTCGATCGATCTCAGCGCGTGCGGCAACGCGCAGAAGACCTCCATCGGCATTGCCTCGTTCTCGGGAAGGTCGGCGACAGCCTGGTTGTCGCTGGCGGCGATCAACACGAACGGGGATTTGAACAGCAGTCTGCTGGATATCCAATCCGGCATTTCCAATGGCCGCTCGAGCGCCATGTCGATCCCGCCTTCGGGCCGCCGCTATGATACTGGACGGTGGTGGTCGCGCGGCATAACCAGCAGGAGCATTACCGTTGAACAACCGTTTGATGCTAGGCAAATGGAGCACCATGTTCTAGAAGGGGCCGTCGCTCATTGTCAGGGACGCTGCGCCAATGACCATGCCCAAAACCGTTGCCGATTGGCTTTCACCGGATCGCGCCGCCTTGCTTGTATACGACATGCAGATCGGCATTGCCCGGCAAGTCAAGGGCGCGGATGAGACGATTGATCGTATCGCAGCAGTTGTTGCAGCCGCCCGGAGCGCGGGAATGCGGATCGCTTTCTGTCGTCATCTTTCGCTGCCGAAGCCGTGGATGGGTTTCTTCGCAACGCGGATGGCGATGGCATGGCAACGCACGGACGACCCGGAAAAAGTGAAACCCTGGTTTCTACGAGATAGCGAGGCGGTTCAGATCGTTCCGGAACTGCGGCCGCAAGAGGGGGACTTCGTGTTTGACAAGCTGGGGATGTCGGCATTCGAAGGGACTCCCTTGCAGCTCGCCATGCGGGATGCTGGCCTTTCGGCTCTGGCGATCTGCGGCATTGCCATGGAAATCGGAATCGAGCCGACCTGCCGCCATGCAGCCGATCTAGGGATCGTTCCAGTCTTGATCGAAGACGCATGCGGCCACGGAGATGCGGAGGCAGGAAGACGCTCCCTCGAATCCCTGCGTTTCATGGGCGATACGATTGTGACGAATACAGATGAATTCCTGACAGCCATGTCTCGTCCGGCATGACGTCCATTTAGGGCCTGAGGCAGTCCCGGCCGATGTCTTCTTGAACCATAGCTCTCCCGTCCATTCCGTCCCTATCGGGTCCTCCGGGAAACGGCATTTCCGGAATGCGAAGGCGTCTTGCAATTCCGGAAAATACGATCGGATATCTTGACAAGATCGGCGGCTTGCCGTCAAAGCTGACACTCCACTTCTTTCTGGCAATCATTATTGCGCCCTCTACATCTCCTTCCGTGCCGAGCGGAGGGAAACCCAGCGGTATGATGCGGCCACGCGTTCCGAAACGCCTTTCGGAACTGTCTCTCTGGCAGCCGATCCCACCCACACGATTGTTTCAAAGCGAAACTTGGAGGAAAGACCATGAAAATCGTAAGACTTGGCAAGACCGGGCTTGAAGTCAGCCGTATTTGCTTCGGCTGCATGTCCTTCGGCAAGCAGACCGACGAGCGTCCATGGGTCCTTGGTCTCGACGAAGCGCGGCCGCTATACAAGCGTGCCTGGGACGCGGGCATCAATTTCTTCGATACGGCGAACGTCTATGCGCAAGGTACGAGCGAAGAAATCACCGGCATATTGTTGAAGGAGTTGGCGCCGCGCGAGGAAATCGTCCTTGCGACCAAGGTCTTCGGCCGCATGCGTCCCGGTCCGAATGGTCAGGGTCTGTCGCGAGCCGCCATTCTCGGCGAAATCGACAACAGCCTGCGCCGCCTTGGTACCGACTATGTCGATCTCTACCAAATCCACCGTTTCGACCCCTTCACACCCGTCGAAGAGACGATGGAAGCGCTAAACGACGTCGTTCGCGCCGGCAAGGCACGCTATATCGGGGCCTCCTCCATGTGGGCTTGGCAATTCGCCAAGCTGCAGCATGCCGCAGCGCTGAATGGCTGGACCAAATTCGTCTCGATGCAGAACCAGCTCAGCCTCGTCTACCGCGAGGAGGAGCGCGAGATGCTGCCGCTCTGCAAGGACCAGAGTATCGCTGTCCTGCCATGGAGCCCTCTCGGCGGCGGCAAGCTGACGCGCCCCTGGGGCACGGAAACCAAGCGCGCCATCACCGACCGCTATAATAAGACAATGTATGAGAAGACCGGCGACCGCGAAATAGTGGCCGCTGTCGAAGCCGTCGCCAAAGCTCGAGGCACGAGCATGGCGCAAATCGCCATGGCGTGGGTGCTGCAGAAGCCTGAAGTGACTTCGCCGATCGTCGGCGTCAGCAAGATGAGCCATCTGGAGGATGCGATCGCCGCGGACGACCTTGTCCTCAATACCGATGAAATCAAAGCGCTTGAGGCCCCTTACAAGCCACAGCACGTCGCCGGCTTTTGATTGAACAATCTAAGAGGGTGCGAAAGGCGAAGACGGCACCAGTCGTCTTCGCCGAACGAGACATAGGGAGATCGTCACCTCTTACCCTGCTTCGAGCACGCCGGGTTCGGCGGCGATCGTTTTCGTTTCTGCCGCCTTTGTGATCAGATAGGTGGCGGCTTTCGCCGTGCCAGGTGAGCGACTCCAACGGAACCCAATCACTCGCGATCAGACCGTCAGTGGTGCATTCTTCTTGGCCGCGGCATCCGAAGCTCTCGCGACTGCCGATAATTCCGTGCTACCGCATGCCTCCTCAAATCAGGATCGATTTAAGGAAAGCGATCCAAACTGCCACAACGACCTTCCTGCGTTTGAAAAGACGCAGGGCGCTGTAGAGCCGTAACCGCGCAGGTGCTACGATTCACAAGGAATAATCACCGGTGGCGGACAAGAGGGGGCTAGGCGGTGGGTTTCCAGGAAATCTTCATAGAAACTGAGGCTTGGATCCGGACTGTTCTTCTTAACGCATGGACACTCTACCAGTGCGGATTGATTGCCTTAGGTTTCCTACTTTCGGCATTCGCTGCGAAACGAGTAGAGCCGATCTTCGAAGCGCGCGCACGCAAAATCAAGGGAAATCCGGACCTGCTGCGCGTTATTGTCGCTTTCCTGAGACGCCTGCGTTGGCTCTTCCTGATTGTGTGGTTGTGGTTGGTGGAAGGGGCTCTATCGCGTTATGCATGGCCCTCCCATCGATGGCTTGTCGAAACTGCGCTGACACTTACGGCGGCATGGTTCGTCGTAGCGGTGCTAACGAGGATCATCCGCAATCAGACCCTCGCACGCATCGTCGCGATTGCCAGCTGGTCTTATATTGCCCTCTACACCGTCGGGCTTGACGGCGCCGTCTTTGGGGCTCTCGACAGTGCTGCACTCAGGATCGGCGCGGTGAAGCTTTCACTGCTCTTGATCATGAAAGCCGTCGTTCTGGCGGTTGCGCTGGTCTGGCTCGCCGTACTGACTGGAAACGTTTCTTCTCATTGGGTTCAACGGTCCACGGACCTTTCTCCCTCCTTCAAGGTACTCATCAGCAAACTCATCAAGATCGGCTTGATCATACTGGCAGGGGCAATCGCGCTGTCGGCCACAGGAATCGACCTTACGGCCCTCACCGTGTTCTCAGGCGCGGTGGGCGTCGGTATCGGTTTCGGTTTACAGAAGGTTGTGTCGAATTTCATCTCCGGTGTCATCATTCTGCTCGACAAGTCCATCAAGCCGGGGGACACGATTTCGCTCGGGGAAACTTTCGGCTCGATCAGGGACCTGCGCTCCCGTTTCGTCTCGGTGATCACCAGAGACGGCAAGGAATATCTCATCCCGAATGAGGACTTTATCTCGCAGCAAGTGGTGAACTGGTCGTTTTCCAGCGACTTCGTCCGTATCGAAGTCGATTTTGGAACTTCCTATGACAGCGACCCGCACGATGTTGTGCGTATCGCCATAGAAACGGCACAGAAGATCCCCCGGATCACGAATACCTATTCTGCGCCGGTATGCTGGATGACGGCCTTCGGATCGTCTTCGCTCGATTTCAAGTTGAGGTTCTGGATTTCTGATCCAAGCAATGGGCTGACCAACATCCGGGGCGAGGTACTAATGGCGTTATGGGACGCCTTCAAGCAAGAAGGCATTTCGATCCCCTTCCCGCACCGCGAGATCATCATGAAGACTCCCGTCGAAATTGCTGAGCGTCCCTCTCAGCCGGGATAGAGCACTCGCTGCATCGTCTTAGCCAGCGGCTACAAGACATTGACGCCAAGTGAGGTGGACGTATGACCGACTTTTCAGTGAGGGAAGGCGGTCGCAAGCGACAGCCGTGTGAAAGGATCGAGAAGTCTCTGTCATGTGCCGGCTGGTGTTCGCCTCACGCTTCAGCCTGTTCGAAACTGGATCTCTTCCAATCTCTAAAAGCTTTTCCAGTGGGGCCCCTTACAAGCCGCGGCACGTCGCCGGCTTTTGATTGAACTTACGAAGATAGAAGCAAAATACTGGCGGCGAAGACAGCCTCAGCCGTCCTCGCTTAACGAGACACCGAGTCGTCAAGTGGTGGATAGCGTCAGATCAGGCATAACTGTAACCGAGATCCGTCGGGGCGAGGATCTGCTTGACGGTCCACGTTTCTCTCCAAGGTGATGGATTGCCCCGTGCATTGAACACCAGCTTGGAGCCAAGGTCGTAACCCTTCGCTCCCGTCTCCGGACTGTAGGGAGGCATCGTTGGATGCTGAACTTTCCAGCGCTCCCAAAGCAGGTCCAAGAATGCGTGATGGAGGAAGAAGACCGGATCATTTGGCGAAGTCGCATCCGCCATGTTTCCGCCAACCCAACGATGAACCGGATTGTGCAAAACGCCTTCGGACACGCGTTCGAAGCTGGACGGACCAGGCGAATAGGGCGTTTTTGCCAAACCTGCCGAAATATCGCTGAGTGTCGGAAGCCAGGATGTGGCGTCTTCACCAAACTCTCTTCGAAGGCCGGGGTCCCCGGCCGGACCGTCCCACACCCGGATTGGGAATTGACCTCCGCTGTAAGCGAATGGACCAGTGGTGACGTGACCTCCCTGTGTTGCATCACCATCGCCACCGAGGAAATCCGGCGTGAAAGGATTGCTCGTACCCGAGTACTCCCAGTCCCAATACGGCAGGGTGATCGAAGTGTCATTGACCGCCGTTTGGAGAGCAAGCTCGAATTGGCGGAGAAGGATGCGGTGCCAAGGATAGAACAAGGGGCCGCCATGTGGCATGGGCATGATCATTGCCGGTCCACTCACCATCGCATTTTTGTGAACCTCGACAAAGTCATCGTAGCGCTTTTGGGCGCCGGGATGTAGCACGCTATCTACATTATTCTTGAGCGCCAGTACCGCATCGACGAATGCTGTCTTCTGAGATGAACTAAGATCTCTATGATTTCTTCGCAGATCCACTCGAGTTTCCTCCCAAAATGAGGAAACAACTATAAATTTATATTTCTGAAATTCGATACATCATTTTGGGTAAGGGCACGCGGTCACCCTGACCGCAAAACGAAACGGCGGTTGCTTTTTTGCACCGGGCGCGCGTCGTCTTGGTAGAGCTTGGCGAATGCGGCCACACTGTCGGCGGAGGCCTGGATCGGGTGGGTCAGCAAGAGCCAATCGACATCCTCGCTGCACGGCGGGGTCGTGAGCGAACCGGAATAGCGGTAATAGGTCAATTTCGGCGGCAAGAGTCCGTTTGGGTTGATTGCGGCGTCAATCTTGACCGGGGCGCCCTCCGTTACCGGCATAGTAGATACGATCTTGTCGAAGACTGCGTTTGCCCTGCCGTTCTCGATCAGTACGCCGACAACCGCGAGTGCACCCGCGGCATTCGCGTGCACGAAATGTACTTCCATCGGGTAGGTTTTGCCGTTGATCTGGTGCTCACTCGGATGATGGAAATGAAACTGAACGAGCTTGTACTCGCCACCGGGAGCGATGAGCCTAGAGCCGTTGGCGACGTTCACCTGGATTGTATGGCCATTGTTGACGATGGCGTCGGCACGCTTCGACCAGTTAATCCCAAGCGGCGGGAGGGTCGCCCTGATGGGATCGACGATGTTAATCGGCGATTGCTGAGTTCCGACCGAGCAGGCCGCGTTGGCCGCGTCAAGCTCCGCCCATTCGTTCGGCCCGCCATGCCCTTCGTAGCTCCAGTGAGTGTCTGCGGCAAAGGCATTGCAAGCACAAATGGAAGAAAATGCTGCCACCGCAGGCGTGCATCCGAGCCCCGCAATGAATTCCCGCCGTCGCATAGCCGAACCTCCGCCCTTGATCCTGGAAACATATCGCAATCCAGGCGGTGCGGGAACCTGATTTAACCGCCCTAAAGAAGGCGTCGTCGTGCTCTGATTCGTCCGGCTCTGGCCCAAATTGAAAGGTGCGGATCCAGGCTACCGGTGCGGGACTAATCTTCTAATCTTTTCCAATATCGCGAATATTCATCGGTCTTGCCGATGGCATGGATCACACCGTGCAGCTCGGCCAGGCCTTTCAACCGCCCGATCAGCGAATAACCGGGGTTGGTCGGTTTGTCGACATCGTCGCCGATCAGATGCCCATGGTCGGGGCGCATCGGAATAAGGTGATCCGGCCGGCCCCCGGTGCGGCGACGAGCCTCCTCCGCCAGAAGCGTACGCAGGATCGCGTACATATCGCTGCGGCCTTCCAGATGGGCGGCTTCGACAAAAGAGCCGTCCGGTTCGATCGCCACATCGCGCAGATGGGCGAAATTGATGCGCGGCGCAAATTCGCGCGCCATAGCGAGCACATCATTGTCGGCACGCGAACCCAGGGAACCGACGCAAAGCGTCAGGCCGTTGGCCGGATGATCGACGCTGCTGACGATACGACGCAGATCGTCTGCCGTCGAAACCACCCGCGGCAGGCCGAAGAGCGAAATCGGAGGATCGTCGGGGTGAATGGCGAGCCGTGCTCCAACTTCGGCAGCGACCGGTACGACCTCACGCAGAAAATCGTCGAGGCTCGCCTGCAAATCCTCCGTCGTCACTCCATCGAAGGACTCAATGGCCGCACGGATGGCCTCACGGCCATAGCTGTCCTCGCCGCCCGGAAGACCGGCGATAATATTGCTCTCCAGTCGGCGAACTGCCTCCTCCGAGAGCCCCTTCAATCGCTCCTCGGCACGCTGCAAAAGCTCCGGCCCATAGTTTGCCTCGGCACCTTTTCTGCGCAGGATAAAAACGTCATAGGCGACGAATTCCACCATGTCGAAACGAAGGGCCAGCGCTGTCGTCGGCATCTCGAAGCGCAGGTCCGTGCGGGTCCAGTCGACCACCGGCATGAAGTTGTAGCAGATCGTCTTGATGCCGGATCGAGCGAGATTGACCAGTGTGTCCTTCCAGACGCCGATCGCCTGGAGAGCCCCGGCGCCACCGAGCTTGATGACGCTCGGGACCGGGATCGATTCGCAGACGCTCCAACGCATGCCCGCCGCCTCCACCAAGGTCTTGCGCGCCTCGATCTCTTCCGGCGTCCATACGCGGGAATAGGAGATTTCGTGGAGCGCGGTCACGATGCCCGTTGCCCCGCCCTGACGTGCGTGAATGAGTGGAACGAGATCCTTCGGTCCGAACCACCGCCAACAGCTCTCCATGCAATGCCTCCCTTATTTGTTGGTCAACATATCGCCGTGTCAGCGAAAGTCCATCCTCATGTATGCTTGACATCCCTTATTGACCAACAATATCCTCTTTGTGGGTTGGAGGACGCGTGACAATGGAAACCGCAGAGATCGAGGATAAGGGATCGGCGGTGGACCATGCGGTCGATGCGATCCGGCAGTTGATGCGTGAGCGCAATCTCGGGGTCGGCGACGCCCTGCCGTCGGAAATCGAGCTGGCGGCGATGTTCAACAGCAGCCGCAACACCGTGCGCGAAGCGATCCGCATCCTGAAGGCCTACGGCATCGTCGAAAGCAGACAGAAGGTCGGCGCCGTCATCACCGACCGCCGTCAACAGGCGCTGATGGAGCTGTTTTCTTTCGCGCTCGACATTTCAGCCGAGAGCTTCCTGGACATCCAGGGTTTTCGTCGGCTGATCGAGGTCAATCTCTCCGATCTTCTGTTCGAAAATATCGACAATGCCGGCATTGCCAGGCTGGAAGCAATCAACGACGCCATGAAGCAGGCACCAGAACTTTCCGACGCCGCCGAATGCGACTTCAAGTTCCATGCCGAACTGGTGAGCCTCGCCGACAATCGCACGCTATCCCAAGTCTATGGCATTCTGCAGCCGCTGCTGCAGCGGCTGATGGAGGCCGGCAAGCGCTCCCGCGACGCGGTCGAAAGCTCCTATGACGAACATTGCGATATCATCGCCGCATTGAAAAAGCAGGACCGCATCGCCTATGCCTATCACATGAACCGTCATCTTCACGCCGGGCTGCAATTCATAGAGCCTTCCAAAGAGCCACGGCAGATTTGACACATTCCACTTCATGACGGACCGATAAACATGAAGAAACTGGCACTCGACACCGGCTGGACCGTTTCCCGCCTTCACGCACCTTCGACCGCCCCCTCGCTACCGGCGACGATCCCGGCAATGGTGCCGGGAAATGTGCATCTCGATCTCTTGTCGGCCCGGCTCATCACCGACCCCTATCTCGATATCAACGAGATCTCCCAGGACTGGATCGGCCGCTCTGCCTGGCGTTATCGGATGGCTTTCGACTGGGACGACCACGAGGCGGATCGTATCGATCTCTCCTGCCTCGGGCTCGATACGGCGGCGCGTCTGGAACTGAATGGCGTGCTGCTTGGGGAAACGCGCAACATGCATCGCAGCTATCGCTTCGATATTCGCGAGCATCTCAAGGACGGCCGGAACGAGCTCATCGTCGATTTTGATTCCGCCTATGCCCACGGAGAGGCGGTTCGCAGCGCTCTCGGTTCGGCCGCAGATATTCCGGCCAACTATCCCGGCCCCAGCCATCTCATCCGCAAGATGGCCTGCAATTTCGGCTGGGACTGGGGTCCGACGGTTGTTACATCGGGCATATGGAAGCCAATCGCCATCGAGAGCTGGTCGAAGGCCCGTCTCAGCACCGTTCGCCCTGAAATCACGCTGCAGGGCGGTGATGGCCTCGCGCGCCTGCGCATCGAGATCGAATGGGCTGCCGAGGGCGTGGATAGCGCGGCTCTGGTGATGTCGATCGGCGGCAAGCGTTCTGAGGTGCGGATTGCGCAAGGCGAAACGCATGCCCTGGTGGAATGCCGGATCGACAATCCGCAAGTCTGGTGGCCACATGGACTAGGGGACCAGCCGCTTTACGATCTCGATCTTCACCTGTTGGGTTCCGATGGTGCAACCCTCGACCGCTGGCAACGCCGCGTTGGCTTCCGATCCGTGCGCCTAGACACCACGGCTGACGAAATCGGCTCCGCCTTTACCATCGTCGTCAACGATGTGCCGGTCTTTGCCCGCGGCGCCAACTGGATTCCGGAGGATTGCTTCCTTCCGCGTGTGACTCAGGAACGCTACCGCGAGCGGATCGGCCAGGCGCGCGATGCCAATATAAACATTCTCCGCGTATGGGGCGGCGGCATTTACGAGACCGATGCCTTCTACGAGGAATGCGATGCCGTCGGCATCATGGCCTGGCAGGATTTCCTGTTCGCCTGCGCCGCCTATCCAGAGGACGAGCCGGTCTATAGCGAGGTCGAAGCGGAGGCTCGCGAGGCGATCACCCGGCTGATGCCGCACCCCTCGCTGATGCTCTGGAACGGCAACAATGAAAACATCTGGGGCTATTTCGACTGGGGCTGGCAGGAAGTGCTCGGCAATCGCCCCTGGGGCGCCGGTTATTATCTCGACCTGCTGCCGAAACTCGTCGCCGAAATCGATCCGACACGGCCTTATTGGCCCGGAAGCCCCTATTCGGGCTCGATGGAAATTGCACCTAATGCCGACGAGCATGGCTGCAAGCACATCTGGGACGTCTGGAACGAGGTCGGATACGAGACCTACCGCAATTATGTCCCGCGTTTCTGCTCCGAATTCGGCTGGCAGGCACCGCCGACCTACGCCACGCTTACCGCATCCGTGCGCGAGAAAAATCGAGCGCCCGCCTCCCCCGGCGTTCTGCATCACCAGAAGGCAACCAGCGGCAACGACAAGCTGCTCAAGGGATTGGAAGATTGGTTTCCCGCCCCGGAAAGCTTCGACGACTGGCTCTTTGTCACGCAGCTCAACCAGGCGCGCGCCATCAGCGTCGGCGTCGACCATATGCGATCGCATCGCCCCACCTGCATGGGCACGATCGTCTGGCAGCTCAACGACTGCTGGCCGGTGACCTCCTGGGCAGCGGTCGACGGTGCCGGACGGAAGAAGCCGCTCTGGTACGCGCTGCGCAACAGCTACGCACCGCACTTCCTGACCATCCAGCCGCGTGGCAACAGTCTCTCCGCCGTCGCCGTCAACGACACGACCTTGTTTTGGCGCGTACCCCTCACCGTCGAGCGTTTCGATTTCAGCGGCACGCTTCTCGCCCGCCATTCCGTCTGGCGCATTCTCTGCGACCGCTTCGAAGCCACTGAGATATCGATACCTAAGGATGTGGCCACGCCGGGCGATCCTGATCGAGAGTTCCTGCGCGCCCGCCTTGGCGATGCCGAGGCCTGGTGGTTCTTCGAAAAGGATATGAAACTGCAATATCCGCAGCCTCGCTTCGAGCTCCAGGCCGAACAGACCACCGATGGCCTAGCCGTCACGGTTACGGCGCAATCCTTCCTGCGCGATCTCTGCCTGTTTGCCGATCGCATCAGCCCGAGTGCCGAGGTCGACGACATGTTGGTCAACTTGATGCCGGGCGAGAGCAAGACGTTCCGCATCAAGGGTATGTCGAAGGAGGCTTGGGACGATGCCGATCTTTCCTCCGTTGTGCGCACGGCCAATCAGGTTGCACATACCCCAGGCTCGGTGGTGACGGAATTCGCCGGTCACAAGTCGAAGCGGATCTCATGAAGGATTGCGGTCGGAAACGGCAAATTGCCTCCTATGATCAAGCGGCGGCTTGTGATCTAGTGCGCTTATCCGACCCATGAATCAGCGAGACACCGGCTATGTCCTCGGAACCCAATCGCAGCTTTCAGACGCCACGGCGCGAAGAACTCGGTCTTTCCACACTTACGAATAGCGCCGGCCTATCGGTATCGGCGCTACCGAACGGTACGGTTTTTGCCATCGACTTCGCCGACCAGCAGGGCGGTGTCATGATCAATCAGGTGCTGGGATCGCCTGTTTACGGCGGTATCGGGCGCCTCTATCTGCGCATTGGCGGTTCACAGCCTAAAGTCGCCGAAATCGCCGGTCCCAAGGCCGCCGTGCGGTTCGGCCATGACGAGACGGGCTTTTGCTGGAGCGGCGAGACCGCCGGCATCCAGCATACGGTCCGGCTGCAGCTCCATTCCAGCGAAAGCGTCTGGTTCTGGCAGGTTTGGCTTGAAAATACGACCAGCGCCGCGCTTTTGGCCGATCTCGTCCTGATCCAGGATGTCGGCCTCGGTGATCGTGGTTTCCTGATGAACAGCGAAGCCTATGCTTCGCAGTATATCGACCACCACATTGCCGATCATGCCGCCTTTGGCCCAGTCGTGATGAACCGGCAGAACCTCAAGCAGGGTGGCGGGCGTAATCCGTGGCTCGCACAGGGCTGCCTTGATGGAGCCGCGGCCTATGCCACGGACGCGATCCAGCTGGTGGTGCCCGCCCGCGGCGGCGACGCGCACATGGTGCCGGGCTTCGGCGAAAGCCTGCCCAGCACGCCCCGGCAGCACGAAGTCGCCTGCCCGGCGATCCAGTCGAAGCCACTCGCGCTCGCGCCAGGGGCTGTTGTGACCACAACATTCTTTGGCCTGTTCGTTGCCGATCACCCTGCAGCCTCCGGCGATGCAGACCTTGCACGGCTCGACGCCCTGCCGCAGGCGCTCGGCGAACTGATCGCAACGGATATTGCCGCCAGTCTGCCCGTTCGCAGCCTCGTGCAGGACGCCCCCCTGTTCGCAACCGAGCCATTGGACGAAGCGACGATCAACCGGCTTTATCCGAAGCGGATGCTGGAAGAGCGTATCGATGGCCAGCTCTATTCCTTCTTCGTGCCGGACGGTTCGCTTAATCGCCACATCGTGTTGCGTGAGAAAGAGCATGTCGTTGCCCGCCGTCACGGGGCTATCGTTCGTAGTGGCCAGAACATGCTGTTGGACGACCAGACGCTGGCTGCAACCTGCTGGATGCAGGGCATCTTCGCCGCGCAGTTGACCATCGGCAATACGTCCTTCCACAAGCTCTTCTCGGTCTCCCGCGATCCCTACAACCTGACGCGGGCGAGCGGCCTGCGCATCCTCGTCGACCTCGGCGAAGGCTGGCGCCTGCTTGGCGTCCCCGCTGCCTTTGATATGGGATTGAGCGATGTCCGCTGGATCTATCGGCTTGCCGGCCGCACCATCACCGTGACGGCGATCGCCTCCGGTGATGACCCCTCCATGCAGTGGAACGTCACGGTCGAAGGTACTGCCTGCCGCTTCCTGGTATTCGGCCACATCGTGCTTGGCGAACGTGACTACGAAGCCGTCGCAAATATCGAGATCGACGCTGCCGCCAAGCGGATATCGTTCCGCCCCCAGCCGTCTTGGCTTTGGGATCGCTATCCGCATGCCGCCTATCATCTCGTCACCTCGACGCCGGATGCCTTCGAAGCAGTCGGCGGCGATGAGCTTCTGTACAGCGACGGCATTTCTCGCAACGGCCCCTTCATCGCGCTGAAGTCGCGCCCGACGCAAAGCTTCAGCTTTGCGGTCACCGGATCGATGACCGACGCAGCGGCAGGCGAACGTCTTGCCGCGCGTTACAAGGCCGGCGTCAGCAGCGAAGTGATGCTTGCCCCTGCACAGCGCTTCTGGAACCATGTGACGCGCGGCATGCGCATCGAAGGTGATGGGGCTGATGTCGTTGCACAGGCTGTGATGCTGCCCTGGATTGCGCACGACGCGATCGTGCACTTGAGCGTACCGCACGGCCTCGAGCAATATACCGGCGCTGCCTGGGGGACGCGCGACGTCTGCCAGGGACCGGTAGAATTCCTGCTCGCCTATGAACACGATGCCGAAGTGAAGCAGGTTCTGAGCACGGTCTTTTCGGAGCAATACCGGGATCGGGGCGACTGGCCGCAATGGTTCATGCTGGAGCCCTATGCCAATATCCGCGCCGGCGAGAGCCATGGAGATATCGTCGTTTGGCCGCTAAAGGCGCTGTGCGACTATATCGAGGCCACGGGCGATCTCGCTTTCCTGGCCGAAACCGTGCCATGGCGCGCCGACGATACCATGCAACGGACCGAAGAGACGGCGACGATTTCCGCGCATGTCGACAAGCTGCTCGATACCGTCCGCAGCCGCTTCGTGCCCGGCACCAGCCTGATCCGCTATGGCGAAGGCGATTGGAACGACAGCCTGCAGCCGGCCGATCCGCATTTGCGCGATTGGATGGTCAGCAGTTGGACCGTCTCGCTGCTCTACGAGCAGCTCGTGCGCTACGCCGCGATCCTGACGCTGTGCAGCCGCGCCGGGGAGGCGCAGACACTCAAGGAAACGGCCGCAGCCATGCGCGATGATTTCAACCGCCTCTTGATGCGCGACGGCGTCGTCGCCGGCTACGGCGTGTTCAATCCGAGCCATGACGGCGTCGAACTGCTGCTGCATCCGCAAGATACCCGCACCGGCCTGCATTATTCGCTGATCGCAATGACGCAGCCGATGCTGGGTGGTCTCTTTACGCCCGAGCAGCGACATCAGCACATGAAGCTGATCAAGGACAATCTGCTGTTCCCGGACGGGGTGAGGCTGATGGAAAAGCCGGCGACCTATGCCGGTGGACCCGAGACTTTGTTCCGTCGCGCCGAATCCTCGTCCTTCTTTGGGCGCGAGATCGGGCTGATGTATGTGCATGCGCATCTGCGCTACTGCGAAGCGCTGGCCCTCGATAGTGATGCCGAAGGCGTCTGGAGCGCACTGGCGCTCGCCAATCCGATCGCGGTCAGCGGCCGGCTCGACCATGCATCGCTGCGCCAGCGCAACACCTATTTCAGCAGCAGCGACGCTGCCTTCGCCGATCGTTATCACGCGTCTGATGATTGGGATCGCGTCAAGGCAGGCGATATCGCCGTCGACGGCGGCTGGCGCATCTATTCGAGCGGCCCTGGCCTCTACACGAAGAGCCTGATCAACAATGTCTTTGGCTTCAAACGGCACTTCGGGAAACGGATCCGTAAGCCGTTATTGCCGGCGTCGATTGCCGTTTCCGAAGTTGAACTGAATTTCGAGGCGTAATCGCGAAGGGAGCCGCTTGTTGCGGCTCCCTTCCAATTTGCACAATTGTGCAGCAATCGTCACCAACCGCTTCTGCCCGGACTGAGCGGCCCGCCGATCTCACCCAATGTCACTTCACGGGCAGGACAACCGGCGCACCCTTGTTCTTGAGCAGGACGACGATAAATTTTGCCGGTTTGGTATTGCTTGCATTGCGGCTGACCAAGTGAATGTCGGTGGGACTTTCATAATAGGTCTCTCCCGCCGACACGGTTACCTCTTTTTGTCCCTTGACCTGCATCACGACCGAGCCCTCCAGAGCGTAGACGAATGCATTCGCCTCGTGTTTGTGAATAGGCGAGGAACCTCCCGGTCCATACTCGACCGATATCATCAGCCCCTCCTTGCCCGGATAATTTGGAAGGTCTTTTTGCATGAGAGGCGTGACGTGTGCGGTGTCTTCCGCGGCAACCGCTAATGTGCCAAAGAGGCAAACTGCAGCCGACACAAATAGCCTTGGCAAAATCGAATTCATTGTCGTAATCCTCCTGGTTGTTGAATCGTAGATACTCTGAGTCCGATCAGGATGACTTCAACGCCCCAAGTCGGCCTTCGCAGAGTGGGGGCATCGTTTCATACACCCAGCAACGAATCGCCGCGCGCTATTTGCGCCGATCGTTGCGAAGTCGAGTCGACGAACGTGACGGTCTCGTTCAGTGGCGCCCGGCCAGTACGGATGTAAGGCGCTGTCACATCCTCGTACCCGATCGACATGCCGCAGAACAGGATGAGCCCTTCGCGCGGCGACAGGATCTCCGCGACGGTCTTGCGGTAGACTGACCAAGCCATTTGGGTGCAACTGTGCAATCCCTCGCCGCGCAGCAGCAGCATGATGGTCTGAAGATACATGCCCACATCGGCCCATTGGGCTAGACCCAGGTCGCGGTCGATGTAGCAGAACAGGGCGGCAGGCGCGCCGAAACAATCCCAATTCGCGGAAGCCGCTCTCTGACTTGCCTCCCAGTCGCCGTCCGCAATGCCAAGTGCGCTGTAGCGTTCATGGCCGAAGGCGGATCGACGTTCGCGGTACGGAGACTTCATTGCGGGCGGATACATTTCGTATTCCCGCTCGTCCCAGGGATCGCCTGCGACCACGCGTTTCCCCGCGCGCTTCTTGAGCTCGGCAAGCGGCGCTCCGGTCACCACATAGGTGTTCCACGGCTGGATGTTCGATCCGGACGGAGCCCAAGTCGCGGCGAGCAGCACGCGCTCCAGCACATCCTTCGGGATATCCCGATCGATGAACCTGCGCACCGCCCGCCGGCTCTTGACCGCCTCATACACGTCCATGATCGTTTACCTTCCGGTTGCCAAGTCCCAAGCAACCAAGAGGTACCAATTAGAAATGAGCCGGCCAATTATGCGCAGTGTTCGTCCGCGCACTGCAATTGGTTAGACGAAGCCATACCAAGGGTTAGGTGAAAACTCATACTGTGACTACTTCCTGGCTAGGTTCGGGCACTGGCAGCGCCAGGCGCCGCCACAAAGGCCGAGCGGCGGTCGAGCGCGCCGCTCCAACGGGTGAGGACAAGGGCCGCGGCGACCAGGATCGCACCGACCCAGGGGGTGGCGCCGAGGCCAAGCGAGGATTCCACAACCAGGCCGCCGATCCAGGCACCGGCGGCGATGCCAAAGTTGAAGGCGGCGATGTTCAGCGCCGAGGCGACGTCGACAGCCGCCGGACGCACCTGGCGGGCAAGCTGGACGACATAGAGCTGCAGCCCCGGGACATTGGCGAAGGACAGGAAGCCGAGAGCAGCCAAAGTCGGAATTGCCAGCCAGGGCGAGACGGCGGTGAAGCTGAAAAGCACGAGCACGATTGCCTGGGTTATGAACAACCCCGTCAGCGCCCTGACCGGATTGCCATTGGCAAGGCGGCCGCCAACAACATTACCGACGGCGATGGCGACGCCATAAAGCACCAGGATCAGGCTGACAGCGGAGGCCGCAAAGCCGGTCACCTCCTGCAGGATCGAGGCCAGGAAGGTAAAGGCGACGAACGTGCCGCCGTAGCCCAGCGCCGTCATGGCAAAGACGATCAGCAGCCGGCCACTTGCAAGCACGCGGACCTGCTCGCCGATGCCTGCCGGCGGCGCCTTCTTCAGATTTGACGGCAATAGCAGCGCGATGCCGGCAAAGGCGATGACGCCGAGAACGGCAACAGCAGCGAAAGTGGCCCGCCAGCCGAAAGTCTGGCCGATGAACGTGCCGAGCGGCACGCCAGTGACGATCGCCACCGTGAGCCCCATGAACATCATAGCGATGGCCGAAGCCCGGCGGTTTTCCGGCACGAGATCAGCCGCGATAGTCGATCCGACGGAAAAGAAGACACCGTGGGCGAAGGCCGAAAGCACCCGGGCGACAAGCAGCGGCTCGTAGCCGGGGCTCAAAGCCGCCATGCCGTTGCCGGCAATGAAAAGCGCCATCAGGCCGAGCAGCAGCGGCTTGCGCTCGATGCGGCCAGTGAGCGCCGTCAGGATCGGGGCGCCGAAGGTGACGCCGAGCGCATAGACGCTGACAATGAGGCCGGCAAGCGGAAGAGTGATATGAAGATCGGTCGCAACGGTTGGCAGCAGACCGACGATGACGAATTCGGTGGTGCCGATCGCGTAGGCCGCGATCGTCAAGGCAAAGAGAGCTGATGGCATGACGTGACCCGTCGAAAAAGCGTCCGGAGCATCCGGCTGCGCTGGTTCTTGTTCGGCCAGAATATGGCCTCAAGACATTCAATGGATAATCCAGTACATAAACTCAGCACTTGTGAATTAAATTCAAAAAGATGAGAACATGGTAGATAATCGCGCCGGTGAGATGGATGTCTTTGTCGAGGTGGCCGAGCTTCATAGCTTCTCGGCGGCGGGACGGAAATTGCGCCTGTCGCCCTCCGCCGTCAGCAAGCTCGTCACCCGCCTGGAGGACCGGCTCGGCACACGCCTTCTCGTGCGCACCACCCGTGCACTGCAATTGACTCCGGAAGGTGAGATGTACCTTGAGCGGGCGCGACGTATCCTCGCCGACATACAGGAGACGGAGCGTGTCGTGGCCGCCGGTGGCGCGGCGGTCCCTCGCGGACGTCTGCGTGTCAGCGCATCGGTCGCGGTCGGGGTGCACTACGTCGTGCCGCTCATTCCGGATTTCCTGGCGCGCTACCCGGAAATCGAACTCGACCTCTCCCTCAACGACAGCATCATCGATATCGTCGGTGAACGCGCCGATGTCGCCATCCGCTCGGGACTGTTGCGCGACAGTTCGCTGAAAGCCCGCAAGCTGCTTGAGAGTCGGCGCGTCATCGTCGCCGCACCGGCCTACGTTGCAGCACATGGCATGCCGGCGACACCCGACGATCTGGACCGACACAATTGCCTGACTTTCAACTTCCGCCCGACGGCCGAGGGCTGGCCCTTTCGCGATCCGGCCACCGGATCGGGGTTCGTGAAACCGGTCTATGGCAATCTGCAGGCCAATAATGGACCTACGGTGCGCAGTCTGTGTCTCGCTGGCCTCGGCCTTGCCCGCGTCGGATATTTTCATGTGCAGCCGGATATCGAGGCCGGCGCGCTTGTGCCGGTGCTGGAGGACTTCAATGCGGGAGATATCGAACTGATCCATGCCGTCTATGCCGGCCATGACCATCTTGCCGCCCGCATCCGCGCCTTTATCGACTTTCTGGCATCGCGAATCACGTAAAACAGCGATGACCATCAGATAAGCAGAGGGCAGGATTTGGAGACGGCGCTTTATCTTCCGATCAAGAATTTCCTGGAGGCAGCCGGCTATGCGGTAAAGGGCGAGATCGGCAGTTGCGATCTTGTCGGCCTGAGTGGCGACGAACCGCCCGTCGTCGTCATTTGCGAGTTGAAGCTGGCCTTCAATCTGGAACTGGTGCTGCAGGCGGTCGATCGGGCGACGGCAAGCGACGAGGTCTGGATTGCCGCCCGCGTCTCGGCGAAGGGCAAGGGGCGAGAAAGCGACCGCCGGTTTCGCGATCTCTGCCGCCGTCTCGGCTTCGGCATGCTGGCCGTTGCCGACAACGGCACTGTCGACGTCATCGTCAGTCCGGTTGCGCCGATGCCCCGCAAAAACACGCGCCGGCGATCACGCCTCGTTGAGGAGCATAGGCGGCGCAAGGGCGATCCCACACGCGGCGGCAGCACGCGTTCGCCGATCATGACCGCCTATCGCCAACAGGCACTCGCCTGTGCAGTTGCCATCCAGAACGGCCAGCAGCGCCCCAAGGATATTCGCGCCAACGCCCCTGAAGCCGCAAAGATCTTGCAGCATAACGTCTATGGCTGGTTCGAACGCGTTGACCGCGGCATTTACGCCCTGACCGAACTTGGTTCGGAGGCGCTGAAGCGCTGGCCACAGGCGGATGGTGCCTGAACAATAAATATGGAGAAATTCCGGCGCAGAAATATTAAATTCTAGTAATGTCTTGCAATATTGTAATATAAACATGATCAATATTTAATTTGTAAAAGTTACCAGGCGGATCATATAAATCATCAGCGCCACTTCTTCTTTCCGCTGCAAATTCTGCAGTAACTTAGAGCAATCAAAGTTCTCGGGAAAGAATAGAAATGGCACTCCGTTTGACGCCTGGTCCTGGACATGGACCCAAGACGCCATATCGCCAACGATCACGTAAGGGACATCTGCCATGTCATCTCTTCTTCGCAAGCATCGCACCGCAGCCATCGTCGGAGCGGCCATCATCGTCGGCGCAGGCGCCCTGCCCTTCGCCCTCACCAGCCCCGCTGCCATGGCCGCCAACGAACCCGGTGGCATCATCGCGCCCGGCGGCTCCTTCGCGCCGATCGTCGACGCAGACAAGCCGGCGGTCGTCACCGTTACCACCACCATGAAGGCAACCGATACCGGCGCGGATGCTGGCGATTCCCCGATGGACGAGCAGTTCCGCCAGTTCTTCGAGAACCAGGGCATCCCCTTGCCGCAGCAGCAGGCGCCGCAGCGTAATCCGGCCCAGCGTGCCAAGGCGCTCGGCTCCGGCTTCGTCATCAGCGCCGATGGCGTCATCGTCACCAATAACCACGTCGTTGAGAATGCCACCGACATCAAGGTGACGCTCGACGACGGTACCGAAGTGCCGGCCAAGCTTCTCGGCGCCGACGCCAAGTCGGACCTTGCCGTCCTGAAGATCCAGGCGCCGAAGCCGCTCCCAACCGTCGCCTGGGGCGACTCCGACAAGCTGAAGCTCGGCGACCAGATCCTGGCGATCGGCAATCCCTTCGGCATCGGCACGACCGTCACCGCCGGCATCGTTTCGGCCCGCGGCCGCGACCTGCACAGCGGCCCCTATGACGACTTCATCCAGATCGACGCTCCGATCAACCACGGCAATTCCGGCGGCCCGCTGGTCGATGGCAACGGCAATGTCGTCGGTATCAACACCGCAATCTATTCGCCGAATGGCGGCAGCGTCGGTGTCGGTTTCGCCATCCCTTCGAATGAAGCCAAGACGATCGTTGCAAAGCTCGAAAAGAACGGCTCGATCGATCACGGCTATCTCGGCGTTGCCATTCAGCCGGTCACGAACGATGTCGCCGATGCCGTCGGCCTGTCGCAGTCGCAGTCGCAAGGCGCCCTGGTCGCCAATGTCACCGACGGAACGCCGGCTGCTGATGCCGGTATCAAGAGTGGCGACATCGTAACAGCCGTCGGCAACGAAACCGTCAAGACGCCCAAGGATCTGTCGCGCCTGGTTGCCGATCTTTCTCCGGGTGACAAGCGGTCGGTCACTGTCTGGCGCAATGGCAAGAGCATCGATGTAAACGTTACCGTCGGTGGCAACGACGACAGCAAGCAGGCGGCCAACGACAAGGGCGACGGCAAGGTTCAGCCGTCCAACCAGCCCAGCATCGGCGTCGGTCTCGCCAACCTGACCCCCGACGTCAAGCAACAGCTGAACCTGCCGCAAAATGTCGAGGGCGCCGTTGTCGCCAGCGTCAATCCGGACAAGCCGGCAGCAGCAGCCGGCATCCAGCAGGGCGACATCATCGTCTCGGTCAACGACAAGCCGGTCCGTAATGCCCATGAAGTCCAGAGCGCGGTCGCTGAAGCCGGCAAGGCAGGCCGCAAATCGGTCCTGCTTCTGATCCAGCGCGACGGCAACAAGACCTTCGTGGCTGTGCCGTTCGCAGCAGCATAAGCATCCTTTAAAGGACAACTGCTGCAGGACCCCGCGCCTCGTCTCCGTCATTGGAGGCGGGGCGCAGGTGTGTCTGGGCGGCTATGCGGCAGTGATCAGGGATGATGCATCGCGCCCACGACGCGGTCGTGAGCGGGGCAATTTTTGCGGAAAACATCATTTGTGAACCACTGGTTTACGATGTCGCCAGAGAAGGCTGACACAGAACACTCCCGCAACGAGCCTTTCACTGATACATAACTGTTTGCTCAGACTGTAGTGACGTGGACGGCGAGGGGAACATGCGTAAGGCAGTTGGAGAACAGGCTGTGGGGTCGGTACCTGTGGATGCCGACGAAATGATCGCGCGCCCGCGCTCGACGGAGGAGATCCCGCAGTCCCGCGAGCCCAGTCTTGCCGAGCGCTACGACTGGCTCGTGGCCATGATCAATCATGTGCCCGATTATATCTATGCAAAGGATCTGGAGGGGCGCTTCCTGTTCGCCAACAGGGCCATCGTCTTGAACAATGGGCTTGAGCGCGTGGAAGACATGGTTGGGCTGACGGATTACGACCTCCATCCTTCGGCCGCGGCTAAGAGTATAGACGCCATAGAGCGACGCGTCATGGAGAGCGGTGAACCCGATCTCGGATTCGAGGAACGCCGTCTGAGAGGCAGCGGCTGGCTGATGATGTCGCGGGTCCCGCTCAGGGATAAAGCTGGGAAGGTGATCGGCGTTGTTGGGGCGTCACGGGACATCTCGTCCCGCAAGCGCGCAGAAAGCCTGATGAAGGCTCAGGCGCAACTTCTCAAAGCGGTGGCCAAGGGAGTGCGTCTTGACCCGCTCCTGCGTGACGCTGCCGATCTGCTCGAAGAGGTCATCCCGGGCATCGCGGCGGCTGTGTTGCTGCAAGACGAAGGCGCCCAGTTAGTTCGTCTCGCAGCGGCGTCCCAATCTGCAGCCGCCATTTCGATTTCGCCGGCAGATATCCTCGAAAATCCCGCACTGTGGCGCTGCCTCGCAATCTCGTCCGGTGACGGCGGACAGCATGGCGTGCTCGCCGTCCAGGAATCGTCGAGCCATGAAGCGAGCGTGTGGGAGTTCCTGACGGGCGTCGCGCAGACGATCGGTATCGCGATCGACCGTCACTATGACGCTGAGCGCATTACCTTCCTTGCCGAGCACGATGCCCTGACCGGGTTACCGAACCGCACGCTTCTCGACCGGAAGCTCGATGATATGCTGCGGCGTGCCGACGAAACCTCGGGAAAAGTCGCGGTCGTCTTCCTCGACGTCGACAACTTTAAGCTCGTGAATGACAGCCTCGGTCACGCGGCCGGCGACGAGCTGCTGAAGATCGTCGCAAACCGGATCTCCGAGGAGATCGGACAGGGCAGTCTAGTATCGCGCATTGGCGGCGACGAGTTCATTCTGGCGCTCCATCAGACCGAAGAAGACTTCGTCTCAAGGCTGGCGCGCATTCGCGAGACCATCGCACGGCCGCTTACCCTGGCCGGAATGAACCTGCAGCTCACATGCAGTATTGGAATGGCCTGCTTTGCCATGCACGGTAAAACGGCCACGGAATTGTTTGCCAACGCGGATATGGCCATGTATCGCGCCAAGGAGAATGGCCGGAACAGTATCCAGGTGTTCGATCCGGTAATGGCGGAGAATGCGCGGCGAAAACTCGGACGTTCAGAGGAGCTTAGGCGCGCCATCGAACGGGACGAGTTCGTCCTGCACTTCCAGCCGCAGAAAGACATGATCTCCGGCGAAATCATTGGCGTGGAGGCGCTCGTGCGCTGGAACCATCCAACCGACGGGCTCGTCTTCCCCGGAGAATTCATTCCGCTTGCCGAGGAGTCCGGCCTCATCGTTCCGATTGGAGATGCTGTGCTGCGCAAGGCCTGTGGCCAAGCGAAGGAATGGCAGAAACAGGGGCTGCCTCCTGTGAGGATCGGCGTCAACATGTCGGCGCGGCAGTTCCAGGAACATGGCATGATCCGGCACGTGGCCGCCGCGCTGGCCGAGAGTGGCCTTGAACCGCAATGGCTTGAGATCGAAGTCACTGAGAGCCTTCTGATGCGCGACGTGCAGGGCGCGATCATGAAGATGCATGAACTGAACGCCTTGGGCGTCAGCCTCGCCATTGACGATTTCGGTACGGGCTATTCGAGCTTGAGCACTCTGAAACGCTTCCCGTTGTCGCGGCTCAAGATCGACCGGTCCTTCATCGCCGATATTCCCGATGATGCCGACGACATGGCAATCACGTCCGCGATCGTCTCGCTTGCAAGATTGCTGGCGCTGGACGTAATCGCGGAAGGCGTGGAGACGGAGGAGCAGGCCCGTTTCCTGTCGCAGGCCGGATGCCATGCCATTCAGGGGTATCTCTTCAGCAGACCCATCCCGGCGGAGGAGATGACGCGCGTGATGCGGGAACGATCTTAAGGTCTCTATCTCACTTTCATCTGCCGAATGAGACCGATCTCCGCCGAGCGCCCCTCGTTCAAGCAGTCGCGTGGGACACGCACTTGCAGGCCGGCCGATATGAAGGCCAGCCACAGAGCTTTGCTCCAGTGATTGAAGGAGTGAGCCGAATAGCGCTGCCGCGTCAAAGCCGCAATCAACCCCATCAACAGCGCGTAAAGCTCAAAACAGCGGGCTGCGGAGAGAAGATAATTCGACCGGACAAACAGCGATATCAGGATCGCCACAACGCATTTTACTACAAACCGGTTGACGGTAGCGCGTGAGGTCTGGTCCAGCTCGATGGCCATGGGCGGCGGCTTTTTTTGAAATCAATGCATCAATTGCATGACGCCGGCAGCGCCGACGGAGAAGACGGCAATGACGCAAGCAAGCCGCAGGAAAATTCTGCCGTCATGCGAATGAGGTGCGGCTTGATCGATTTCCTTGACGCCATCGTTTCTTCCGGAAGCGCGAAGCTGCTGCTCCTGCTGCAAATGCTGAGCGAGATATTGAATGCCGTAACGAGCGTACATCGCCTTGATCCTTTGCTGACAACGAATGTCGCGGACGACAACCGTCGAAATCAGGCTAGAAGGACCGGCATAGTTTTTCGATTGCGGGAAACACGGCGCAAAATAAAAATCTGCTAAAGGATCGGGGCTTTCGACTGAAGGGACGTTTCTGTGTTGCGTCACGACAGTTTTTGTCCAAACTCTGCCGTGGTGATGATAGAGAAGAGACGGGGCGGATAGGAACCGCCCGTCGGCGGGCCCCGTGTTCTGCCCATACCATCGACAGCATAAGGCGGCAGCAGGAGTTGGAGTGACCGATCCATACGAGATTCTCGGCATCGGACGCGATGCGAGCGAAGAACAGATCAAGACTGCCTATCGCAAGCGGGCGAAGACGGCGCATCCCGATTCCGGCGGCGACGTCGATGCCTTCGGGCGGCTGCAGAAGGCCTATGAGCTGCTCCTGGACCCCGTGCGCCGAAAGCTCTTCGACGATACCGGCTATGACGTCGAACTGACCGATGCTGTCGATCTGCAGGCGCTGGTTGCCATCGAGAAGCTTATCACCGATATGGTGCTGGACGAGCGCGAACCCGGAACCTTCGATCCCGTCGCCCACATGCGCGCCAGTCTTTTGGACGAAATCCGCAAGGCAAACTTCAGCAAAAGCGAGCTGGAGCGTCATTCCGACCGTATCCGTCTCCATTTGGATCGCTTAGGGAAACGCCCCGGCAAGGATGTCGTTGGCCATATGCTGCGTGCCCGCATCAAGGCCATTGCCACGGCGATCAGCGAAACGGAGGCAAAGATCGACGCCACCGAACGCGCGTGCGACATGCTCGACGGCTATCTCTATGTCATGGACACGCCGATGCTCGAGGAAGAAGAACCGACATCGGATGTCGAATGGGATGACGCGATCGAGGCCCGCTCCGCCGCCCAGTGATTCCTGCCGGTCAAATGCCTCCGTGGACGGTGGAACTTTCAACCGGCAACCGGGTTTTTCCTCCGCGTTATTGTAGAAATCCGCCGGCGCCTTGCGACCAGTATAGGCCCGCGGAACACACTGGGAGGACATCATGATCAACGAGGATGGATACATACCGGCCGCAGAACTGGCGCAAAGGAACGGTGCCAGGTTTCCGAACGAGAGCAACGAATACCGGCAGGCGCGAAATGATCTGCTGGCTGAGGAGATCGAACTTCGGCGGCATATAGAGCGCGTCGCCGCGCAACGGCGTGCGCTGCCGCCGGGTGGCATAGTGAAAAAGCACTATCAGCTCATCAGCCCGGACGGTCCGATCGATTTCGCCGACTTGTTCGACGATAAGGACACCCTGCTGATCTACAGCTATATGTTCGGACCGGAGCGGGCACGGCCCTGCCCGATGTGCACATCGTTCCTTTCGGCGCTGGACGGCGAAGTGCTCGATATCGAGCAGCGGGTGGCCATTGCTGTGGTGGCTCGATCGCCGATCGAAAGACTGCTTGATTTCCAGAGGGAACGCCGCTGGCAAAATCTGCCGCTCTATTCCGACCCGACCGGCGAATATAGCCGCGATTATCGTGCGCTCGGCCCCAATGGCAGCGACGATGCGGCCATCAATGTCTTTACCCGCAGGGACGGAACGATCCGGCATTTCTGGAGCGAGGAAATGGGTCCAGTGACCGCCGATCCCGGCCAGGATCCACGCGGCGCCCCCGACCTCATGCCGCTATGGACGATTCTCGACATGACGCCCGAGGGACGGGCAAGGGACTGGTATCCGAAGCTCATCTATGGACATGCATGACGGGAGAGACGTTGGCTATCTCCCGTCGGTGGCAGCCGTAATGTTGGCGACGGGAGCATCCCTCACGGCTTTGGCGATCACCGCGGCAAGCTGTTTCTGATTGAACGGCTTAGGGAGACGGAGCAGATCGTTCTTGCTGCCGGTCGGCAGCTCAGCATAGCCGGTCGCAAGGATGACCGGCAAGTCGGGCAGGCGCTCAGCGATCGCCGCTACGAGCTGGAAGCCTGTCATCCTCGGCATGGAATGATCGGTGATAACAAGATGGATGTCGTCGTGATCCTCGATCAGCTTCAGCGCCTCCTCCCCCGAATGGGCCTGCAGAACGGTATGGCCGAGATCCTCCAGCATGAACGCCGTGTTCATCAGGACCAGCGCATCATCGTCCACCGCCAAAATATTGAAGGATCCTCCGCCCGCAGGCGTTGCTTCCGCCACCTGCTTCTCCGTCCTTATGTCTGTCTCCACCGCGACGGGAAGCCAAAGCTCGGCCGTGGTTCCCTCGCCCCTTCGCGACTTCAGGATCAGCGTGCCTCCAGACTGCGCCATCAATCCCTGAACCATGGGCAGTCCGAGACCTGTTCCCTTGCCGACCCCCTTGGTCGTAAAGAACGGGGTGGTTGCATTGGCCCGCGTCTCCTCGTCCATTCCCTCTCCCTCATCCCTTAAGGAGAGGCAGATATAGGACCCTGCTTCCAGACCGTTCACTTCACCTTTGCCAATCTCCCGAGGTCTGGCGGCAATGATGAGAGATCCACCAGATGGCATCGAGTCGCGCGCGTTCACGGCCAGGTTCATAAGAGCATTCTCGAGCTGGTTCGGATCGGAATTCACTCTTGGAAGGCTTAACGGGAAATGCGTCTCGATCATCATCGACGGACCCATCGCGCGCTGCAGTAAGTCAATCATATTGCGAACCAGCTCGATCAGGTTGAGCGGCTCGATCTTGAGGTCCTGACGTCGAGAAAAAGCAAGCATGCGCTGCGTCAGCGCCGCACCGCGCTGGGCGCCTTGAATGGCATTGTCGATCAGCGGAGTGATATTGGGATCGTCAGCGATACGTTTGCGCATGATTTCCAGGCTTCCGAGAACGGCCATCAGCAGATTATTGAAATCGTGGGCCATTCCGCCGGTCAGTTGGCCGACGGCTTCCATCTTTTGGGCCTGGAACAATTCTTCCTGCGCCTGTTCTAGCTTGCGCTGGGCTTCCTTTTTCTCAGTGATATCGCGAGTGACCTTCGCGAACCCCAGAAGGGATCCATCATCCGCGCGAATGGCGTCTATGACGACGCTCGCCCAAAACCGGGATCCGTCCTTCCGGACCCGCCAGCCTTCGTTTTCGAACCGTCCGTCTTCGGCGGCGATATCGAGAGCCCTCCAGGGCAGCCCTGCCGCGCGGTCCTCCTGCGTATAGAAGCGGGAAAAATGCTGACCGAGAATTTCTCGCTGCGTGTAGCCTTTGATACGCTGTGCCCCCAGATTCCAACTGGAGACGCGCCCCTGGGGATCGAGCATGTAGATCGCATAATCTGCGACACCTTGAACGAGAATGCGGAACTGCTCCTCGCTCCGCGTGAGCTTAACTTCCGCCTTCCTTCGTTCGGAAAGATCACGCGTAATTTTTGCAAAGCCCAGCAAATCGCCCTCCGCATTTCTGATCGCATCAATGGCCGCGTGCGCCAGATATCGCGGACCATGGCGGTCACACTGTCCTCTGACTTATCTCGACGCCATTAAACTATGGAAACGCGGTTTGGTTCCCTCAGTGGTCCCCGACCCTTAATCGAAAGGTGCACGGGGACGTTTGCGCTTCTACCCGCCCCAACCTGAACACATCTCTCCACGCCGATGTCGAAATCCGTTAACCAATTGTTTATCCTGATAAAATGCGGCTGTGGATTCACAGGCGTGCTCTCCAGCGATGGATTGTTAACCATAACAACACTCGCCAGCACGATAACAAGACGAGTGCAGCCGAAAAGCCAAAGCCGGCCGTCACGAGAATTCAGCGCGTATGCTTGCTGTCAGCTACCTGATGCGGCCTGCCGATCACGAAAATGGCTCGCTTGGCCCTCGGGCAGGAGTGGTGAACCAATGCGGACCATCTGCCGCCATGTAGATATGATCTTCCAGCCGAATACCGAATTTGTCGGGGAAGACGATCATCGGCTCGTTTGAAAAACACATGCCGGCGGCGAGCGGCGTTGCATTGCCGCGGACGATATAGGGCTCTTCGTGGATCTGCAGGCCGAGGCCATGGCCGGCGCGGTGAGGTAGCCCGGGGAGGCGGTAGTCGGGACCGAGAGCATGTTTTGCAAGCACCTTGCGCGCGGCATCATCAAGGCTCGAGCAGGGCGCGCCGAGCTTGGCGGCATCGAAGACCGCCTGCTGGGCCTCGCGTTCGATCGCCCAGGCCGCTTCGAATTCTCTATTGCCACTTTCAAGTACATAGGTCCGGGTAAGATCGGAATGATAGCCGTCGATCTGGCAACCGGTATCAACAAGCACGACGTCGCCTTCCGCAAGCGTCTGGTCACCTTCAGCGCCGTGCGGCAGAGAAGTCGCCGCTCCGAAGGACACGATACAGAAGGTCGAGCCTCCGTCCGAGCCGACCTCACGATGCCGGCGGTCGATAAAGTCGACAACCTCCGACGCCTTGATACCCGGTTTCATCAGCGCATGCGCCTGCTTCTGTATATTGAGCGTCAAACCCATGGCATATTGAATGAGGGCGATCTCGCCTGGCGATTTGATACGCCGTAGGCTCCGCATGATCTGGCCGCCGTCTGTCAATCTTTCGGAGCCAAAAGCCGCAGCGAGCCTGTGGTAGAAGAAAAGCGGCAGCTCGTCGTCAAGTGCGAGCGAGCCGACTTGACCCAGCAGGCGTGCTACGAGCCCGACACTGTTCTCTTCCTCCTCCCACACTAAAATTTCGGCAGGCAGATGAGGCAGTGTTTCCACGCGGCTGCGCTCGAAACCCGGGACGATGTAGTAAAGTGCGGTGGGTGTGACGAGAGCGCCGAGGAACCGTTCGCTCGGATGCCAGACGAGACCGGTGAAATAGCGCAGGCTGTCCGTCGAACCCAGGAGCATTCCGGCAAGCCCCTCTGCCTCCAGCGCCTGTCTCAGCCGCACCAGCCGGAGCTGCCGTTCATCGTCAGTGATGCGGGCGACGGCGTGGGACCATGTCATCTTGCTTTCCAGTTCCTGTTGTCTGCGGTTTTCCTGCGGCTGGCGCCGCCTCTTGAATCGACATTAATGCGATTGTAGGCAATATGTCGACAAGAAAACGAAAAGCAAAGAGGCAATGCTCGCGCGCGAACAAACGATCCTAGTGCCGGTACGCGGCGGCCGCATTGAAGAAACGTTGAACGGGAGCGCGCGCCCTCACGACTATCGACATGGAGCTGAAAGAACTCGGACTTAGGGCTGGAGCTTTTGAAGAATTCTAGTCGGCGTCGTCCGGCAATGCCTGAATATAGCGCAGGATGGCATAGAAAATGCCGAAAAGAACAATCGCAAAGACCGCGTGACGGATGTCATGCAGCACTGTGTGGTGGTGTCTCACCAAGAGCAAAAACATGTTGTGCATGGTTATGGCGAGCGCGGTCATGACCGTTGCCAGTAAAAGCGCCATGTTCCGATAAATAAATCTAACCATTGCTCACCTCATTTGCTTGATTATATAGAGGAGAAATTAGGGACGAATTAGGACCGATCGGACGCCTGCGGAAGCCGTACCCATATGGGCATTACAAATTGTCCATGTCTGGAAAAAGCCACAATTTCCGAACTTTCCTGCCACAATTGCTTGCGAGCCTGTCTGAAATTGGTGACGTGGTGACAAGCGATGAGCCTTTCATTTCAGACCCTAGCAGCGCTGCGGTTCGGCTACGGCTTCCGTCCTGGTGAAGCGGTGTCGGCCGACAGGGACGCCTTGCTCGACCCGATGCGGATCAGCGACGGCAATTGTCTCTTTCCCGTCGGCGGCATCGAGGCGCGCCGCCAGGCGATCGGCAATGTGGCCGACCGTCTTCGCGACATCCGCAGCAGCGACATTGATGATGCCGCCAAGCGCGATGAACAGAAGGCGATCTTCAAGGAACTCCAGCAAAGCTATCAGCGCGATGCGGATGCGCGTATCGCCCAGGCGGTTTTCTCGCCGTACGGCTTCTACGAGCGGCTGGCCGCCTTCTGGACGAATCATTTTTCGGTAAGCGTCGACAAGACCCAGCCGATGAAACTCATCGTCCCTCTTTTCGAGGCTGAGGCAATCCGGCCCCATATCGGCGGGACGTTTCCCGATCTGCTGCGCAGCGCCACCCAACATCCGGCTATGCTGATTTATCTCGATCAGACGCAGTCGCTTGGGCCGGATTCCCCCGCCGGCATCAAACGCAACAAGGGGCTGAACGAGAACCTTGCCCGCGAGCTGCTGGAGTTGCATACGCTCGGTGCCGGCAGCGGCTATACGCAAGATGATGTGCGATCCGCCGCGATGATACTGACGGGCATCACAGTCGATCGGCAGGCGGTCGAGGCCGATTTCCGGAAGGCCGCTGCGGAGCCCGGCAGTCATCGGGTGCTGGGCGTCAGTTATGGCCGAACGCAGCGGACCGAGCGGGATTATCTGCAGCTGCTGAACGATCTGGCGCTGAACCCGAAAACTGCGGCGCATATTAGCCGTAAGCTCGCCATCCACTTCATTTCCGATACGCCGCCGCAAGCGATGATCGATGCGATGACTCAGGCGTGGCGGAAAACGGACGGCGACCTGATGGCTGTCTATGGTGCGATGCTCGATCATCCGGCCGCTTGGACGAGTGAAGGAACCAAGGCCCGGCAGCCTTTCGACTTCATCGTCGCTGGTCTGCGCGCGCTCAATCTTCCCAAGAACGCGGCCGCGGGAGCAATTGTCGATCCGCTCGCCGATGACGTGGATGGAGCGCAGGCGATGGCTAGTGACAGCCCCGCCACGCCAGGCAACAACTCTGCCACGCCTGACAACGCACCTGATCCTCAGGAAGCAAAACGCCGGCAGGCTGCGATCGACGCGACCTTCTACGTGCCGCGCGGCCTCGGCATCTATGCGTTGCAGCGCATGGGGCAGCCGGTCTGGCGGCCACCCAGTCCGGCCGGCTTTCCAGAGGGTTTCGACGCCTGGATCAATGCCGGCGAGCTTTCCGAACGAATTTCGTGGGCGCGGCGCGCGATCGGCCGTTACGGCAAACAGGATGATCCCCGGCAGTTCCTCAAGGAGACGCTTGCCGATGCGGCCCGCGACGACACGATCCGGGTCGTATCGCAAGCGCCGAACAAGATGATGGGCCTGACGCTCACGCTTGCTTCGCCCGAATTCAATCGTCGCTAGAGCGAGGAGCATTCCCATGGCAGATGACAAGGCCTTCCCGCTTTCCCGCCGCGGTTTCCTCGCGTCAGCCTGCTGCCTGGCGGCCGCGCCGATCTTTACGCCGGTGACCTTTGCTGCCATGCCCGGAGACAATCGCTTCGTGACCATCGTGCTGCGCGGCGCCATGGACGGGCTGGATCTGGTGCAGCCCTATGGCGAACTATCCTTCGCCAGCTTGCGGCCGGATATCGCTCTTGCTCCCGACAAGGGGCTCGTCGATCTCGACGGCTTCTTCGGCCTGCATCCGGCGGCCGCGGACCTGCTTCCGCTGTGGAAGGCCAAGGAGCTAGCCTTCGTCCATGCGGTCTCGACACCCTATCGCGACGCCCGCAGCCATTTCGACGGCCAGGACATGCTGGAATCGGGCGGTGATCACGTCGCCGAGGAAAAGACCGGCTGGCTGAACCGCGCGCTCGCGACCATTCCGCGCTCGACGGCGCGCAAAGCGATCGACATCAACACCTCGACCGAATTGATCCTGTCCGGTCCCAATGTGGTCGACGTTTGGGCCTCGGATTCCAATTTCGGCATGGGTGCGGACGAGATGCAGTTCCTAACGCGTCTTTATGCCAACGATCCAGCTTTCGCTAAAGCGATGGACGAGGCGACACGCGCCGACCAGTCGGCAAAGATGGGTGAGGAACCGGGCACCAAACGCGGCGAGCAGATAATCGATGTCGCAGCGCTTGCAGCCAAGATGCTATTGCGTGAATACCGCATTGCCAGCTTCTCCATCAACGGCTGGGATACTCATGTGCAGCAGACGGCTCAGTTCCGGAAAGCGGCTGGTGACCTGACACAGGCGGTGCTGACATTGAAGAGCACGCTCGGCCCGGATGCATGGAAGACAACGGTCGTTCTGGCGATGACCGAATTCGGGCGCACCGTCCGCCAGAACGGCTCCGGCGGCACGGATCACGGCACCGGCGGCTGCTGCCTACTGGCGGGCGGCGCCATCAATGGCGGCCGCGTGCTCGGCAAATGGCCGGGAATTAAAGACGAACAGCTCTTCGAGGACCGCGACCTGATGCCTACCGCAGACGTGCGCGAGATCGCAGCCGCCATGCTTTACCGGCAGTTCGATGTCGGTGCCGGCGACCTGACCTCGAAGATATTTCCAGGCCTGAGCTTCGATAAGTCCTCACAATTCCTGAAGGTGTAATTCGTCCTCATGGAGCGCAGGCTCCTCCTTATTCGAGCGTCCAGGTCGGCGCAGCCGTCACGCCCGCGTTGTCTTCCAGCTTCTGACCTCGAAGGGCAGGATATCCGGACCTGCATCGCGTTGGGTTGGTTCCTCCATCAGATTGATAGCCTCGCTGACCGCCCATCCGTTCATTGGCGTGATGGCAAGTCCGCCGCGCCGGCCGGCCGGCTCGTAGACGCGCAGCACGAGACCGTCGCCATCCTCGGCACGCTTGATGGCCGAAAGCGCAACCGGTGTGCCCGTCACGGCAATCGGAGCGAGCGTAGCCTCGGCAAGATCGGCGGCCGTCGTGACGATCAGCGGCTGGTTCAGGTCGTCGGCCTCCTCCCGCACGCCACCGGAATGCCATTCGCCGGTGTGCGGCATCAATGCGTAGGTGAAACTTTGCGTTCCCTCGTCCGCCAGCGGATCGGGATAGATAGGCCCGCGTACTAGGCTGATGCCAAGTACGTCGCCGCGGGCGCTGTGGCCGTATTTCGCGTCATTGAGCAGAGCGAAGCCGAAATCCGGCTCGCTAAGATCGATGAAGCGATGGGCGACCGCCTCGAACATCGCGGCATCCCAGCTCGTATTGGTGTGGGTCGGACGGCTAACAACACCAAAGGCGCATTCGAACGTGGCGGTGCGCGCCCGTGTCGCGACCGGGCTCAGCGATCGCAGCAGAGCGCGGCGATCATGCCAGTCGATTTCCGTCTCGATGTCCAACCGCCTCGCATTGGCCGTCAGCACATAATGCTGCACGACGCTGGAATCGCGATAGCGATGGACGACCTTGATCGCGGCTCGATGCAGACTGTTTTCGACCAGTTCTATGCTTTCCGGCTTGTCGAGACGAATACCCTTTTCCGGATAGTCGGCGTCGATGTCCCAGGCGTCCCAATTGCGCGGCTTATCGACCGGATAGACCCAGAGCTGATTGGCGGGCTCCGCCAGCGCCTCGCGACCGGTCTCCTTGTGAACGAGACTCTGCACGGCCCCACTTGCACCGATGGTAACGGCGAGATGCTCATTCTCTAGCTGCCTCGCTTCGGCGCGCAAACCGCCGGCAGATTTCAATGAGGCGCGGTTGAAGACATGGATGGCAAGTGGCGAGATTATATCGCCGGTGCAAAGGACCGTGCCGTCGGCAAGAACCGCACGCAACGGCCGGGCGTCCAGAGATGGATTGACGACGACGAGAGCGTCCGCAATGCCGCCCCTCGGCAAAGCCGAAACGATGGCATCCATAGCGTCCATTTGAGCCATCCTGGCGTGATCGATGACGCCGGAGAGCTCGCGCTCAGCGTCCTGATAGACTTCCCGAATGCTCGATCCGGGCAGTATATCGTGAAACTCGTTCTTCAAGGTTACGCGCCAGTCCGCCTCCAGGCTCTCCGGCGCAGCGCCACCGATCATATGGGCGATCGATGCCAGAGTTTCAGCCGTGATCAACGCCCGCTCCGCCCTTCGGTGCAGCCTTTTGACACCACTCTGGCTGGTCAGCGTCGCGCGATGCAGTTCGAGATAGATTTCGCCGGACCAGGTCGGAAGACGCTTTTCTCCGGCCGTACGATGGGCGCTCGTAAAGAAATCGCCGACCTTGCCCCAACGAGCCTTCGGAATGGCAGGGAAATCGCGCAACTGTAGTTCCCGCTCGACCATTTCCGACGTCACGCCGCCGCCGCCGTCGCCATAGCCGACCGCAAGGAGTGAGGTATCGTGCAAGGTTTTCGCCCGGAAGTTCTTCCAGGTCGGCAGGAGGCAATCCGGCTGGACAAAGCCGTTGTAGCCCTGCATCGGATTGTCAAAGGTATGCGCCAGCACCCGGCTGCCATCCAGACCTTCCCACCAGAAGAGATCGTAGGGGAACCGGTTGGTTTCGCTCCAATTGACCTTGATGGTGAAGAAACTGTCGATGCCGCCCTGGCGCAGCAGCTGCGGCAACGCGCCGGAGAAGCCGAAACAATCCGGAAGCCAGCAGACCGTGTGACGGGCGCTGAAGGTCTTTTCGAAATAGCGCTGGCCATAAAGGATCTGCCGCACCAGGCTTTCGCCCGTCGGCATGTTCGTGTCCGGCTCGACCCACATGCCGCCGATCACTTCCCACGAGCCATCGGCCACTTTTTCCTTGATGCGCGCAAACAGTTGCGGATCGTCAGCTTCCATCTGCGCGTAATAATGCGCCGTCGACTGGTTGAAGCGGAAATCGGGCGAGCGGTTCATCAAGGACAGCGCCGTGTGAAAGGTCCGGCGCATCTTGCGGCGCGTCTCGTCATAGGGCCACAGCCAGGCAAGATCGATATGGGCATGGCCGGTCAACAACAATTCGCCGTTCTGCGGATAGCGTTCCTGCAGGGTCCTCAGGCGGACAATCAGGCCGTCATAGGCAGCAACGACGGTCGCGCGCTCGTCCTCGGACAGGCCTGGCGGATTTTCGATCAGCTCGGGCAATTCCCAGATCTTTTGTTGCCATTCGGCGTTCGCCGTGCGGGAAACATAAGGAGCCGTGGCGGAAGGCCAGTCCAGGCTGCGCAGTGCCGTCTCGGCGGCGTCGAGCAGATGCGGCACAACATCGTGATTATCAAGCGCCTCAATCGCCTCAGCCACCTGCCGCATCAACAGGTTCAGCCGATGCACGGGAATGTCCAGCCAGGCGAGCTGTGCTCGGTTCAACCTCGGCTGGCGGTTCGGTTCGCCGAAGGGGAAGCGGGCAACGCTGTCCGTGGTGATCGAGAGACTGCGGCCTTTCAGGGGGAACTCCTGGTGGTAGGGATCGAGGCCGAATCTCTCGATCTCCCCTCCTTCATAAGTCAGCGTGGTCAGGCTCTCGCCGCCCAGATCGAGCTGCAGGCGGGTTTCCTCCAAGGGCCAGTCGGCGGGCACATTTGCTTGCGAGGCGAAATGCATCACGCCCTTGCGATGCGGCCAGGCCTGACCGACTGCTATATCCTCGCCTTCGAACGTCCAGTTGCGGACCGGAACCACCGCACGTTCGCGCCAATGGCTGAGTTCTGCGGTGCGTACCTTGAGGCGATCCAGACGCTGGGCGATGGTCAGATGCATGGCTTGTCCTACACGGTTGATGTCAGCCGGGACCGCACCGGCGGTCGTGGTGGAGGGTGAGGCTTTGCAAAGCAAGAAGGATGATAACAGTCCGACGGGATCAGACGAACGTGACTGGCAAGAGCAGGTAGGAAAGGCCGCCGGAGAAACGCTCCTCGGCCGGGACTTTGGTGCCTGTGCTCACTCGACGGTCTCCTCCTCCTGCGTGAAGCAGGCATAGATTAAGGCGAAGAACAGGCCGATGACCAGTCTCAAAAATAGAAGCGATTTATTAGGCTCGGCTCCCCATGCGAAGAGCCGGGACGATGAAGCGTCCCGGCGGGGCAGTAAACCACCCCGCCACTATTGCTCAATGCCGAGGTATGCGCGGCAAAAAGATCGTGAACAGACCGAGCAGCGGCAGATAGGAGCAGACGGTGTAGACGAAGGAAATTCCGTGCGTATCGGCAAAATCGCCGAGGAACGCGGCACCAAGTCCGCCTGCCCCGAAAGCAAAGCCGAAGAAGATGCCGCCGATTAGCCCGACGCGCCCGGGGATCAATTCCTGCGCGAAGACCACGATGGCCGGGAAGGCAGAAGCAAACACCAATCCGATCACCACCGTCAGGACGCAGGTCCAGAACAGGTTCGCATAGGGCATCATCAGAGCGAAGGGGATAACGCCCAGGATCGAGAACCAAATGACAAAGCGCGCTCCGAGACGGTCGCCGACCGGACCGCCCATAATCGTTCCGACCGCAACTGAACCGAGGAATAGGAACAGCATCAATTGCGCATCGCGAACGTCGAGATGGAACTTGTCGATGACGTAGAAGGTGAAATAGCTCGATATGCTCGCCATATACACGTTCTTCGTTGCAGTCAGCAGGATCAGGATCGCAAGCGCCCACATGGCCTTGTTACGTGCTATCGGCAAGGCGCGGCTGGGAGCCGGACGCGCGGCCTGCTGGCGCCGATGGCTGATGTACCAGGTGCCGACCCAGCTCAGGACAATGAAGCCGATCACAGCAAGAACCGAAAGCCAAGCGACGCTCGATTGGCCGTGCTGGAGCACGAAGAAGGCGGCGATCAGCGGCCCTATGGCAGAACCGGCATTACCGCCAAGCTGGAAGAGCGATTGCGCCAGGCCATGGCGTCCGCCGGAAGCCAGCCGCGCAACGCGCGAGGCTTCCGGATGGAACACGGCAGACCCAAAACCGATGAGGCTTGCTGCGACCAGAAGGATGGCAAAGCTGTTGGCATAACCGAGCAGAACCAGCCCTGAAAATGTGCTGACCATACCGACCGGCAGCGAATAGGGCATGGGCCATTTGTCGGTGACGATGCCAACGATCGGCTGCAACAGCGATGCCGTAATCTGAAACGTCATCGTCAGAAGGCCAATCTGAACGAAATCGAGGGCGTAATTCTCACGGAACATCGGATAGAGCGATGTCAGCAGCGATTGCATGATGTCGTTCAGAAGATGGCAGACGCTGACCGCCACCACGATTGAAATCGTCGTCTTCTCGAATCGGGCCTGCGTACCCGAAAATGCCGCAACCATTGAGGATTCCTTCCTGCGCCGGCCGATTCTTTTTTCGGCCATGCTGTTTGTTCAGCCTTTTACACGGCTTGCGGGTGACCTTCTTTCGTGTTTTGGTCCAGTTCTTTCGCGATTGGGCCAAAATGGAAAAGCTCTCTCAAAAGCTGCTCGCGACACTCGAAAGGGACCACGAGCAAAATATGCTTTGGATGGAGGAATCGAACGCGGACGTACTCGTCCACAGTTCGGAGCCGCCGCAAGGCTACACTGTTCCCTGGCATCATCATCGCCGCACGCAATTGCTCTGCGTTTTCGCCGGCGTTGTCTTGATCCTGACGACCCGGGGCCGATGGATGGTGCCGCCCGGCCACGCATTGTTCATTCCTGCTGGCCTGGAACACTCCGTTGAGATGTTGAGCGATGTCAGCATGAAATCGGTCTATGTGACACCGCGCGATCCAACACTGTCGGACGAGGCGCCTCGCGTGGTCGAAGTAACGGATCTCGCACGCAGTCTGCTGCTAGAAGCCATCCGGTTGCGGGAGGCTCCGCTCGGAAATCGCAAGGCCGAGCTTGTCCTTTCCCTCCTCATCGAGGAGATTTCGACGCTCGAGCAACGTCCGCTCGGCCTCCCCTTCCCGTCCGACCGGCGGTTGGCAGCGCTGTGCCGCGATTATCTGACAAACCCAACGCCGAATGCTCGGCTGGACGATTGGGCCGAAAAGCTGGCGATGAGCCGCCGGACCTTCACGCGGCAATTTCGCAAGGAAACAGGCATTAGTTTCACCACCTGGCGTCAGCAGGCGAGCGTCTTCGCATGCCTGCCGCAACTTGCGGAAGGACAGCCGGTGACCAATGTCGCGCTGGAGGCCGGCTACGAGAGTGTCGCCGCCTTCACCACAATGTTCCGGCGCATGCTCGGAACGTCGCCACGCACCTATATGGTGAACCGCTGGTCTTTCGACCGGCAGTAAAAGTCGCGCAGATATCCGGCGGTTTGCAGCGAAAGACATCAATAGGCAGGCATGATCAAAAAATTTTGAGAAAAGCTTTTCCCATCTTGACTCCCGCCTAGAGAAAAGCTTTTCTCACGACAAATGAGTTCGGGAGAGGACACCTGGAAAATCAGCGTATTAGAAACGGTCGGGTAACGATTCACGATGTTGCCGCTGCCGCAGGTGTCAGCATTTCGACCGCATCGAAGGCGTTGAACAATACCGGGCGGATGGGCGACGACACCAGGGAGCGGGTCAAGCGGGTGGCGACCGAGATCGGGTTCCGACCGAATGCTTTAGCCAAGGGCCTGCTCAGCAATCGGAGTTTCACCATCGGTCTTTTGACCAACGATACCTACGGCCGTTTCACTCTCCCTGTCATGGCCGGCATTACCGAGGCGCTCGTTGATCACGGCGTCTCGGTATTTCTCTGCACGATCGAAGACGATCCTGCCCTCGGAAAGGTTCATGTGGACGCTATGCTGGACAAGAGCGTCGATGGCATCATCGCCTCGGGAAAGAGGATCGACCGCCGGCTGCCGGTGGATCTGTCTCATCTGCCCGTACCCGTCGTCTACGCCTTTACCGAAGGGACGCCCGGCAGCGTCACCTTCTGCGCCGACGATTTTCAGGGCGCCACTCTGGCCGTCGAATGGCTCATGGGTCTCGGCCGTCGCCGGATCGCCCATATCACCGGCCCGGAAAGCTTCGTTTCGGTGCGCGAGCGCGCCAGGGCCTATCGCAGCCTCGTCGGTGACACGCTGCCGGTACTGTACGGCACATGGTCCGAGGCCTGGGGGCATGAGGCCGTTGCCAAATTATGGGGTACCCCCGGACCGAAGCCGGACGGCATTTTCTGCGGCAACGACCAGATCGCTCGTGCCGTGGTCGACGCCCTGCGCGAGCGCGATGTACGCGTGCCGCAGGACGTCTCCGTGGTCGGCTTCGACAATTGGGAGATCGTCGCCGCCCAGACGCGGCCGCCGCTGACGACGGTCGACATGAATCTCAAAGCGCTCGGTCGGGAGGCCGGGCTGACGGTTCTGGCGCTGGCGGAAGGCCGCGCCGTCGAACCGGGGATCAGGACATTGCCGTGCGAATTGGTCGTGCGGCAGTCGTGTGGGGGAAACCCCGATCATTAGTTGAGGAAGAGGGGCAGACGGAAACGCCCCATGGGAGGAGAAACATGATGAAGCGACTTCTGGCCGCAACCGGCCTCATATCTCTGTGCCTAATGTCCGGCGCATCCGCCGCCGAGATCTCGATGTGGGTGCGCTCCGGCATCGGCGATTCCTTCAAGAAGGTCGTCGAGGCTTATAACGCCAGCCACGACGACAAGGTCACCATGACCGAGGTGCCCTTCTCGGAACTCGTGCAGAAATACGCAACCGCGATCGCCGGCGGACAGGCCCCCGACGCCCTGTCGATGGACCTGATCTACACGCCAGCCTTCGCCGCAGCCGGCCAGTTGGAAGATCTGACCGATTGGGCCAAAAGCCTTCCCTATTTCAACTCGCTCTCGCCGTCGCATGTGAAGCTCGGCACCTATCAGGACCATATTTATGGCCTGCCGCTCTCGGTCGAGACCTCCGTCTTCGCCTGGAACAAGGACCTCTATAAGAAGGCCGGTCTCGATCCGGACAAGGCGCCGGCGACCTGGGACGAGATCACCAGCAATGCCGAGAAAATCCGCGCGCTCGGCGGTGATACCTACGGCTTCTACTTCTCCGGCGGCGGCTGCGGCGGCTGCATGATCTTCACCTTCACGCCGCTCACCTGGGGTGCAGGCGCCGACATTCTTTCGGCCGACGGCAAGAAAGCGACGCTCGACACGCCGCAGATGCGCAAGGCGGTCGATATTTACCGCAACATGGTCAAGAAGGACCTGGTGCCGGCGGGTGCTGCCAGTGACACCGGCGCCAACTTCCTGAGCATCAGCAACGGCAAGATCGGCCAGCAGAGCATCGGCGCCTTCTCGATCGGCACACTGATCACCCAATATCCGGATATCCATTTCGGTGTAACGCTGATCCCAAGTGTTGACGGCAAGACGTCCTCGTTTGCCGGCGGCGACAACTTCGTCATCTCCAAGGGCACGAAGAAGCTCGATGCCGTGAAGAAGTTCCTCGAATATACCTATTCGCTGGACGGCCAGAAGATCATGGCAAAATACGGCAGCCTGCCGACGCGCGGCGATATCGCCGACCAGGTGCTTCAAGGTCTCGATCCGCGCATGCAGGTGGGCCTGAAAGCCATCTCCATCGCGAAGACGCCCTATACGCTGCAGTTCAACGACCTGATCAACAGCGCCAACGGCCCATGGGCCGGCTTCACCAACGCCGCAATCTTTGGAGACAACGTCGACTCGGCCTTCTCCAATGCACAGTCGGAAATGCAGTCGATCATCGACAACGCACAGCAGTAATAAACCATCACAGACCGGGAGGCCTGGCCTCCCGGTCCTCCCCACCAAAACATCAGGAGCATTCCATGGCTGGTCCCGAAGCTATCGGAGCACTGCGTCGTCGAAAGCGGCGGCGACATGCCGGTTGGCACGGATTTCTCTACATCGCGCCGGCCATGGCGCTGGTCCTAGTCTTCTTTGTCCTGCCTGTGCTTTTTACCGGCTGGATGAGCCTGCACAACTGGCCGTTGCTCGGCAATCCGCGCTGGATCGGCTTCGGCAATTATACAAGGATGGTGTCGGATGTTCGCTTCATGGCGGCCTTGCGTTTCACCGCCTACTATACGGTGATCGTCACCATCGTCATTTTCGCGGTTGCCTTTCCCCTGGCGCTCTACGTCGAAAAGCAGCGGCGCCTCGTCGGCTTTTACCGCACCATCATCTTCCTGCCCGTCGTCGTCGGGCTGGCGACAGCCTCGCTTCTCTGGGTCTGGCTCGTCAATGTCGATAGCGGCTTTTTCGTACCGGCAGCTCAGGCGCTTGGCCTCATCGACCGTAGGCCAAACCTGCTTGCCGACTTCGACACCGCCTTTGCCACGATCGTCGTGATGGTGGTCTGGAAGATCGCCGGCTTCACCATGATCATCCTGCTCACCGGCCTGCAGGCGATCCCCTCGGAGCTGACGGAGGCCGCCCGAATCGACGGCGCCAGGCGCTGGCAGCGCTTCCGCTTCCTGACTCTGCCGCTGATGCGTCGGACGATCGCGCTTGCCTTGATCATCTCGATCACCGGCTCGGTACTTGCCTTCGACCAGTTCTACATCATGACCAGCGGCGGACCTCAGAACCAGATGATCTCGGTGGTCTACTACATCTTCAACCAGTCCTTCGTGTCCTTCAATCTCGGCTATGGCGCGGCACTGTCGATCGCCCTTCTCGTTATTCTCGTGTTGATCAGCATTGTCCAACTCTGGCTGCTGCGCGTCGGGGAGGATCGCCCATGAGCATCGCGAACATGAGCACCACAAAGGTGAGAACCGCAAAAGAGCGTCGCGCCCGGCGCAAATTGTCGGGTGCCGTCAGTTATCACGGCGTCGGCGTTATCATCGTCATCTTCTTTTTCGCGCCCTTTGCCATCGCGCTGCTGTCATCGTTCCGGCATGGCACGGAGGCGAGCCTTCCGCCCCTGCCGCCGTGGCCGACATCGGGCTTCAGCTTCGACGCCTACCGTGCGCTCGACGGTTTCGGCGCCGGTGTCGTGCAGCATACGCTGAACTCGCTCTTCGTTTCGGTGACGACCGTCATCCTGACGGTCATGGTCAGCCTGCTCGCCGGCTATGGCTTTTCGCGCTATCAGTTTCCGTTCAAGGGCGCCTTCTTCATCCTGATCATCGCAACGCTGATGATCCCGTTCCAGTCGATCCTGACGCCGCTCTTCATCATCCTGGCAAGGCTCGGCCTCAACAATTCGCTGCTAGGGCTGACGCTTGTCTATGTCACGCTTCAGCTGCCTTTCTCGGTCTTCATGATGCGCAACGCCTTCGACGCAGTGCCGAAGGAGATCGAGGAAGCAGCCCGCATCGACGGTGCGCGGGACTTAAAACTCCTCTTCCGCGTTCTCTTCCCGTTGGTACTGCCGGGTGTGGCAACCGTTGCGATCTTCGCCTTCCTCAACGCCTGGAACGAATTCCTGGCGGCGCTGGTGCTGCTCTCCAGCAATGAGAAATTCACGCTGCCGGTGCTGATGATCGCGGTCAGAACCGGCCGGCTCGGCGCGGTCAACTGGGGCGCGGTCCAGGCCGGCATCGCCGTCATGACCATCCCCTGCGTCATCGTCTTCCTGCTTCTGCAACGCTATTACATGCGCGGTCTGATGGCCGGCGCGGTGAAATGAACCTCAAACGAAACGGATGTAAGCCATGTCAGACAAGCAAAATCGCCAATTCCGCCCCCTGCCCGTTCCGAATGTCGAACTTCACGGCCTCTTCGGCGCCCGACAGGACGCGATCTGCAACTCCACGGCCGCCACCCTGCTCGACCGCTGCGTCGAGGCCGGCATGATCAAGGCAATCGACGTCGACCAGCCGAGCCCCGGCATCGTCATCCCGTTGCAGACCTGGTCGGGTTCGACGCAGATGTTCTGGGACAGCGATCTCGGCAAGTCGATCGAGACCATCGCCTATTCGCTTTATCGCCGCCCGAATCCAGAGCTTGAGGCTCGCGCCGACGCGATCATCGACATGTATGAAAAACTGCAGCAGGAGGATGGCTATTTGAACGCCTGGTTCCAACGCGTCCAACCAGGCCGCCGCTGGACCAACCTGCGCGACCATCACGAGCTCTATTGCGCTGGGCACCTCATCGAAGCTGCGGTCGCCTATTACCAGGCGACGGGAAAGCGCAAGCTGCTCGACGTCATGAGCCGTTTTGCCGACTACATGATCACCGTTTTCGGTCACGGCGAGGGGCAATTGCGAGGCTATTGCGGCCATGAGGAGGTCGAGCTGGCGCTGGTCAAGCTTGCTCGCGTCACGGGCGAGAAGAAATATCTCGATCTCGCCAAGTATTTCATCGATGAGCGCGGCCAGGAGCCGCATTTCTTTACCGAGGAGGCGCTGCGCGACGGCCGCGATCCGGCAAAGTTCGTGCAGAAGACCTATGAATACAATCAGGCCCACCAGCCGGTGCGGGAGCAGAAGAAGGTCGTCGGCCATGCCGTGCGTGCCATGTATCTCTATTCCGGCATGGCCGATATCGCCACGGAATATAATGACGACAGCCTGACCTCGGCGCTGGAAACGCTGTGGGACGATCTGACCACCAAGCAGATGTATGTCACCGGCGGCATTGGGCCGGCCGCTTCCAACGAAGGCTTCACCGACTATTACGACCTGCCGAACGAAAGCGCCTATGCCGAAACTTGTGCCTCGGTCGGCCTGGTCTTCTGGGCAAACCGCATGCTCGGCCGCGGGCCGAACCGGCGCTATGCCGATATCATGGAACAGGCGCTTTATAACGGTGCGATGGCCGGGCTATCGCTTGACGGCAAAACATTCTTCTACGAAAACCCGCTGGAAAGCGTCGGCAAACATCACCGCTGGACCTGGCACAACTGCCCGTGCTGCCCGCCGAACATCGCCCGCCTGCTCGCTTCGGTGGGCTCCTACATGTATGCGGCTGCCGATAACGAAATCGCCGTCCATCTCTATGGTGAGAGCAAAGCTCGCGTCCCGCTCGCAAGCGGCGCCACGGTCGAACTGTCTCAGGAAACGAATTACCCTTGGGATGGCGCGATCCATTTCGAGGTCAATCCGGACCGCAGCACCCGCTTCGCACTGTCGCTGCGCATCCCTGAATGGGCAGAGGGCGCAACGCTTGCCATCAATGGCGCCTCCGTCGATCTTTCCTCGATCACTGTCGATGGCTATGCTCGCATCGAGCGGGATTGGCAGAGCGGCGATAAAGTCGATCTCAACATTCCGCTGATTCCGCGCACCCTGTTCGCCAATCCCAAAGTGCGCCAGGACGCCGGCCGCGCAGCACTGATGCGCGGGCCCCTGGTCTATTGCGTCGAGACCACCGATAATGGCCGTGATCTCAACGGCATCACGCTTGCCGGCAACCCCGCAGCGGCGCAGACCGCGGAAATTGCCACATTGGAGGGCGCAGTCGCACTCGATATTCCGGTGAACCGCGATGACGCCGACTGGGGATCAGACCTCTATCGAACGGCGCCACCGAAGAGCCGCGCCGCCACTGCCCGTTTCGTTCCGTATCATCTATGGGATAATCGCGAGCCGGGTGAGATGCTGGTCTGGGTCCGCGCCGACCAGATGCAACACGGAGCCTGACATGGCGAAGAACAGCATGAGATTGACCGGCGTCCGCAAGAGCTACGGCGGGCTGGAGGTCATTCACGGTATCGATCTCGATGTGCAGGAAGGTGCTTTCGTCGTTTTCGTCGGCCCTTCCGGCTGCGGCAAGTCGACCTTGCTGCGAATGATCGCCGGCTTGGAGGAAGTGACCGATGGCGAGATCGCCATCAAGGGCCGGGATGTCACCGATCTCGACCCATCCGATCGCGGCATCGCCATGGTCTTCCAATCCTACGCACTCTATCCGCATATGAGCGTGCGCGAAAATCTCGGTTTCGGGCTGAAAATGGCCAGAACCGATGCCGGCGAGATCGAAGCGCGCGTCAGGGCCGCTTCGGCGATCCTCAAGATCGATCATTTGCTGGACCGCCGTCCCGGCCAGCTTTCCGGCGGCCAGCGGCAGCGCGTCGCCATCGGCCGGGCGATCGTGCGCAAGCCGGATGTCTTCCTGTTCGACGAGCCGCTGTCCAACCTCGACGCGGAACTGCGTGTCTCCATGCGTATCGAAATCGCCCGACTGCACCGCGAGCTTGGAAACACGATGATCTATGTGACGCACGATCAGACCGAGGCGATGACGCTCGCCGACAAGATAGTCGTGCTCAGGGACGGCAAGATCGAGCAGGTCGGCAGCCCACGCGAGGTCTATGAAGATCCGGCCAATATCTTCGTCGCCGGCTTCATCGGTTCGCCACGCATGAACATGATCGAAGCCGAATGGGCCTCCGATGGCTCCGCCAAAGTCCCCGGCGGTTGCATCAAGACCGATATACGGAAGGCCAGCCTGGCGCCCGGCGACAAGCTGATGCTGGGCATGCGCCCGGAACATCTCGTCGTCGTGCCGGACAGCAATGATGCGATCCGCGTAACCGTCGATTTCGACGAATATCTCGGCGGCACGCGGTATCTCTATTGCCAGACAGAGGACGGCCAGAGCCTGATCGCTGAATATCGCGAGGGTCCGGATGTTCAGCGCGGCGATGTACTTTATCTGCGCTGCGCGCCGGAAAGACGCCGCTATTTCGATGGTCAGGGAAATCGGCTCCGTTGAAGCATCATCTCAAAGCGACGCTGCCTAATCATTTGACGAACAACAAAAATTATGACGATGTTTGCCAGTAGCGCCGGACCATCTGTTCGGCGAATGAATTTGGAGGCGGCAAGATGGCCAGACTGACCGAAGAGGCCAAAGGCGTCTACGTGATCGCCGTAACACCCTTCACCGACGAAGGCGCGCTCGACTTCGCCAGCATCGACAGCATGGTGGATTTCTACGAAAGCGTCGGGGTGACCGGGCTGACGGTACTCGGTCAGCTCGGCGAGGCGCCGAAATTGACGGCGGAGGAATCGCGCACCGTTGTCGAGCGCGTGCTGAAGCGCCTCGATGGCCGCCTGCCGGTTGTTGTCGGCGTTTCCGCGCCCGGGCTTGCGCCGATGCAAGAACTGGCCGAGGCGGTGATGGACCAGGGGGCGGCGGGCGTCATGGTTGCACCGCCCTGGACGATCAAGACCGACGACCAGGCCTTTGCTTTCTATCAATCCGTCGGCGAAGTGCTGGGCAACATGCCTTTCGTGCTGCAGGATTACCCACTCACGACCAATGTCACCATCGCACCCAAGGTTATCGACCGGATCATCAAGGAAGTGCCGAATTGCGTCATGCTCAAGCATGAGGATTGGCCGGGTCTGTCGAAGATCACCGCGTTGCGCGGTTCCAGCGACAAGGGTGAAACGCGACGCATCTCCATCCTCTGCGGCAATGGCGGGCTCTTCCTGCCCGAAGAAATGGGCCGCGGCGCCGATGGCGCCATGACCGGCTTCTGCTATCCGGAAATGATGGTCGGCGTCGTGCAGGCTTATACGGCCGGAAATGTCGACCGGGCGCATGAAATCTTCGACGCCTATCTGCCACTGGCACGCTACGAGCAGCAACAGGGTATTGGTCTCGCCGCCCGCAAATATGTTCTCGCCAAACGTGGTGTCATCAAATCAGCCGCACTGCGCAAACCCGGTGCCAAGCTTTCGCCGCTCGATGTGAAGGACGTGGAGCGCCTGCTCGTCCGACAAGCGGTCCGTCTTCAGGAGATCGGTGCATGAGGCTCGGGCTGGAAGACAAGAAGGCACTGGTGCTGGGCGCCAGCAAGGGATTGGGCGCGGCGATCGCCTTGGCACTGGCCAACGAAGGCGCTGACGTCATCGGCGCGGCGCGCGGCAGTGAATTGATCGATGCCCTCAATAACAAGCTGGAGTCCGGCACTACCGGCAAGATCCGCGCCATGCGCGTCGATCTGAACGACCGCGCCAGCGTTTCAGCTCTCGCGCAATCCATCCTGACCGATGGCGGCGTCGATATTCTGATCAATAATTCCGGCGGGCCCGCGCCGGGTGAAGCACAGGCCATCGCACCCGATATCTGGGTCTCGGCCTTCGAAGGCATGGTGGCGAACCTGATCGGGCTGACCCAACAGCTCCTACCGAAGATGGTCGAGCGCAAATGGGGGCGTATCATCACGCTTACTTCTTCCGGCGTCGAAGTGCCGATACCGCGGCTAGCGATTTCCAACGGGCTGCGGCAGGCTGTTGTCGGTTGGTCGAAGACGCTGGCGGGCGAAGTCGCTTCTGCCGGTGTCACCGTGAACGTCATCGTCCAGGGCCGCATTCATACCGACCGCGTCGATCAGCTCGACCAAGCCGCGGCCCAGCGGCAGAACATGACACTCGATCAGGTCCGCGCCGCTTCGATTGCCACCATCCCGGCGGGCCGCTACGGCAAGCCGGAAGAACTTGCCGATGTCGTTGCCTTCCTCGCTAGCGAGCGGGCGTCTTACGTCACAGGTGCGCGGATCAGAGTCGATGGGGGCTTGATACGATCAATTTGAGGCGGTGAATATCGGCCGAGGGGGGAGCTTTGGTGGCGAAGACCTATGATTTCATTATAGCGGGCGGCGGTTCGGCAGCTTGCGTCGCGGCCATGCGGCTGGTGCGCGATTTCGGCTTTTCCGTGCTCGTCATCGAGCGCGGGCCGCGTAAGACAGCCAAGCTGATGGACTTTCCCGCCGGCTACATGAAATATCTCGCCCGCGACGACTTCCTCGAAATGCATCATACGGTTCCGCAACCGCAACTCGGCGGCCGCGGGCCGATCGTTCCGGTCGCCAAGGCACTCGGTGGCGGCAGCGCCGTCAATGCCATGGTCTATATGCGCGGCCAGAAAGAAGATTACGACGGCTGGGCCGCCCATCTCGGACATGGGATAGAATGGTCCTATGCCAACATGCTTCCGCACTTCAAAGGGATCGAGGCCAATACGCGCTTCAACAACAGATATCACGGCATATCCGGCAATCTGCGCATCTCCGAGCCGGGGCATATCTCGGACACAACGGAGGATTTCCTGCTGGCCGCGCAAGGGCTCGGCCATCCCTATAATCCCGACTTCAACGGCGTCAGGCAAAATGGCGTCGGCATCATGCAGCACACCTACGGCCAGTGGCACGGCAAGATGGAGCGCTCCGATGCCAAGAAGGCCTTCCTCGATCCGCTTGCCGGCGATAAGCGGCTCGAGATCGTCACCGATGCCCGCGTCGACCGCATCGTCATCGAAAACAGCCGCGCGACCGGTGTGACCTATACGCGCAATGGAGAAAGCCACACGGTCCATGCCGAACGGGAAATCCTTGTCGCCGCGGGCACCTACAATAGCGCCAAACTGATGATGCTGTCCGGCATCGGTCCGGCCGATCATCTGCGCGAACATGATATTGCCGTTACTCTCGATCTTCCCGGCGTCGGCGCCAACCTGCAAGACCATCACGAAGTCCCGGTCATCGCCACGACCAAAGCCAAATCCGGCTATTTCGGTGAGGACAAGGGGTGGCCCATGCTTCGCAACGGGCTGCAATATCTGCTCTTCAACTCCGGCCCGGTCACCACGACCGGCATCGAATCCTGTCTGTTCTACGACCCGGACGGCAGCGAACGCCCATCGATCCAGCTCTATTGCGCCCCGATCGTCTATCTCGACCGTGACGTCTCCTCCGCCAGGCCGACCTACGGCGTCACCTTCACTTCCTGCCTGCTACGCCCGAAGGCACGCGGCAGCGTCAAGCTGCGCTCGGCCAACCCTGCGGATCAGCCGTTGGTCGATTGCAACTTCTTCGGCGATCCGGACGATCTGCGCCTGACGCTCGCCTCGCTGAAGGTCGCCCGGCAATTGCTGGAGACGGAACCGTTCAAATCGAAGATCGCGGACGAAATCCTGCCCGGCCGGGCGCTGCAGGATGACCGGGCCCTGGCCAAATTCGCCGGCCAGACCGTCAAAACGAATTATCACCCTTCCGGCAGCCTGCGCATGGGGCCGGACGACGATCCGATGTCGGTGGTCGACAGAAAGCTGCGTGTGCGCGGCATCGATGGCCTGCGGGTCATCGACTGCTCGATCATTCCCTTCATTCCTTCCGGAAATACCAATGCCCCGGCAATGGCGATCGGCTCTAAGGCAGCGGAGATGATCGGGAAGAGCTATTGAAAATCCGGGGGCGGTGGTGATCGTGACCATCGATCACTGCGCAGATCGATATCCTCCTCATTTTCTACCGACATCCGCGCATAGAAGGCATGCGCCGGCTCCCGCGCAACCTCGTGAAATTCGAATGCGCGCACAACGACACCGGAACGGTTTACCCGGCTAGCAACCCGGCGAGCCAGGTTGCGAGGTTTATTGCTAAGAATAGATAGTCTCGATCCAGCCATCTTATTCACCCCGTTTGAGAACAATAAGACCTCCTATATCCGGCGATCAAGTCGCGACCTCCGTTGCCTTTGCGGCAATTAAAACATCGAAAATCAGCGCTTTTTCGCAACGCCCCACTTTGCCATACTCACCTCAAGCTGAGATTGAGGTGCCGCCGCATGGCCTATGTCATTGCCGATCCCTGTATCGACGTTAAGGATGGTGACTGTACGGTCGCCTGCCCGGTCGACTGCATCTACGAAGGTGGGCGGATGTTCTATATCCACCCTGGCGAATGTATCAACTGCGGTCTCTGTCTCTCGGTCTGTCCGGTCGACGCGATATCCTGGGACGAGGAAATTCCGCAGCACCGGGTCCATTTCAAAGCCGTCAATCACGATTTCTTCGGCCCCGGGGTGACCAACTGGGGTTCACCCGGCGGCTGGGACGGGAACTATACGACCAATCGGGATCATCCGCTCGTCGCCGCCTATGAGAGAGCCTGATCCAGACGGGCGTCACCATCTAGAATGGATATCGACATGACAGCAGCAAAGATCGGTGGCGTCATCGCAGCCGTACCCACTCCACTCACCGCAAACGGAACCATCGACACGGACGCTTTCTTGGAACATGGCCGCTGGTGTCTGGCGAAAGGATGTGATCTTCTCAATGTGCTGGGAACGACGGGCGAGGCGAACTCACTCTCCTTCTCGCAAAGAAGCGCACTCATGGCGACCGCTGTAAAGAGCCTCGGCGGCAACAGGATGATGGTCGGCACAGGTACGCCCGATCTCGACACGACGATCGCGCTGACGCGGCAAGCTTATGAACTGGGTTATGCCGCGGCGCTGATCCTGCCACCCTACTATTACAAGCCGGTTCAGGACGCAGGGCTTTTTGCGTGGTTCGCCAAGGTCATTCAGGAAATGGCAGAAACACCTATCGCCGTGTATCTCTACAATTTCCCACAGCTAACGGGCATAGAGTTCTCTCCCGCGCTGGCAGCAAAACTCATCCAAATGTTTCCCGAGCGCATTCGCGGGGCAAAAGATAGTTCGGGCAATTTGGACTATGCTCGTCAGCTCGCGCAAATTCCCGATTTTGCCGTGTTTCCCAGTAACGAAGCAGCACTTGCGAGCGCGGACAAGGACAATTTCGCCGGCTGCATTTCTGCGACAGTCAATATCGATCCGCAATCCTCGGCACGGCTTTGGAAGAACCAGGGCGATTCTACGACCCTCGATAGGGTTAGACATCTCAGGCAGGCAGTCGCCGCTCACCCGCTCATTCCGGCGGTGAAATATCTCGTTAGTAAACGGACCGGGAATGCGATATGGGGCAATGTATTGCCGCCAAACCTGAAGATCAGTGAGACGGAGCGCCTCGACACACTGGATGCGATTGCCGCTGAATTGGCGAGGGTGGGCTAGATAATCGACCTTCTCACGACTGAGTGTAGTAGCGTCGGATTGCGGTAGACAATATTCCGGCGAGCTGTCGTTCGCGCCGAAGGCGGGGCAAGTCGCCCCTCGCCTGCTCGCGCAGTTCCCGCCGCGCGCCCTCAAAATCGACGGAGGTCAGGCGACCGTTCCGCATGATCTCACGCCTGGCGACGAATAGCCCCTTGGCGTAGGCCGATGTCATGCGGGTCAGCAGCACCTCCGCCTCGTCGATATCGTCGAACATGCAATCCGCCGTCAGAGCGTCATAATCGATCACCACAAAATCCTGAGCTGCCGGCGCGTTGACCACCTTGGCGCCGATATGAATGGCGGCATCAAAGATTTGATCGGCGGTGAACTGGCGCGTCAGCTCGCGTCCGCCATGCAGAAGATAGATGAGCCGCATCTCTCGCCAGAGATCCTGATCGTCGTCGAAGCCGGACCCATCGAGGCCGATAGCGAAGGCCGGGCCTTTCTCCGCCACGAGAGGAATCGGTGCGATGCCCGAACGCAGGCGCAGATTGGCCGAGGGATTACTGACGAGCTGCACGCCTCTCTCCGCCAGCAGCTCGCATTCTGCCGGCTGCAACTGTACGCCATGGGCGACCGCCAGCCGTGGCGACAGAAAGCCGATATCATCGAGGTAGCGGACGACACCCTGCGCGAAGCGGCGATCCAGCCACTGCCGCTGCCGGGGGCTTTCCAGAAGATGCATGTGGATGCGCCGGTTGTTGAGCGCGGACGCCTCGGCGATCGCTTCCAGCATGGCGCCGGAGCACCATTGCGGGCCGATCGGTCCGTACTGGACATCGACCATCGGATTGGAATTTGCCGCAGCCACAGCCTCGACGGCGGCGATCTGTTCTGCAATCGGCGCATAGGACGGAATGCTCGGCAACAGGGCCTGCCAGTCATCGTCGCTGAGCAAGGGCTTTAATTTCTCCGGCCCGCCGCCATAGGCCCAGGGATCGAAATCAAGTAATGGACAGGATAGTCCCAAACGAATGCCGACATCCCCCGCAGCGCGGATGACGGCGGAAGCTTCATCGCCGAGCCGGTTGATATTCAGCGAGTTGTGGCAATGCATCGTCGCGCCCACGCCCGTTCGCGCCAGCCGCGCGAACGCCACCAGCGCCTCCAGATAGGCATCTGTCCTCGGTCGCAGGCGCATGCCGGGAATCCAGACCTCCAGGGCGTCGTCGACGGCGCCGAAATCGAGCGTGCGAATGCCGTATCCATGGTCATGGGCGTTGACGGGCGGCGGCATCACCAGATCGCCCGGGCCAAGTGCGAGCGATCCGTCCACTCCTAAGGGAAACCGCGTCGTGCCGTCGAAACGCCCCGCAACCTCGTGGCCGGGACGGAGCAGCAGCCGGGAGGGTGTCGTCATCTTCTTTACCTTTGGATCACGGCATGGATCTTGTCGCTGAACTTCTTCAGCTCGATGCTCATCGACTCGATCACCACTTCAGTCGCATGGGTAAGCTGGCGCTGACGCGGCACGACGATGCCGACCTGCAGATTGTGCAACTGCGAGCCGGCGATGTGTAAAGCAACGACCTCCCCGGCTTCGAGCTCTTCCAGGAGGCCAAGTGGCGTGAAGAAGGCGACGCCCTCGCCTGACAGGATCAATGGCTTCAGCATCATCTGATTGTTCGTCGCGACCAGCGTACGGCCAACACGATTAAGTGCACCGAGCTCGACGGCGATCATCGAGCTCATGACTTCATTGTCGAGCTGCAAAAGCAGCTTGAACTGCGCGCATTCCTGCAGCGTGGCCGATTTCTGCCGCGCCAGCGGATGATTGCGCGACACGATCGCCATCAGCGGCATCGGAATGCCATAGACCAGCTTGATATCATGTGGCCGAGCAAGATCGAAGGTGACGCCGATATCAACGTCGCCTTCCGCTATGAAGCGGAAAATACTGGTGTAGTTGTCGTTGCGAATGCGGAAATCCACCGCCGGGTGCCGCTTGTGGAAGCCCATGACGAATTCCGGCAGGAACTGCACCGCGAGACTGTCGAGCGAGGCGATATGGACCCGGCCGGCGCATTTGCCCTGGAGATCGCCGAGATCGGATTTCATGATCTCGTATTTCAGCAGCGTATCTTTGGCATGCTTCAGGACGATCTCGCCAGCCGCCGTCAGTCGCAGACCGTCGGAAAAACGCTCGAACAAAGGGGTTCCGAGCTCATCCTCCAGCTTCTTGATCTGCCGGCTAACAGCCGAAGTCGCGACATGCAGCTCGTCCGATGCCTTGCGGATCGAGCCCGAACGCGCAACTTCTGCGAAATATTTCAAGATGCTAGCGTGCATGGGAGCCCCTCGATCTGCCGGAAGCTATATCACGCTCATCGTCCCCGCCAAACGGGCGCCCGCTTCTGCTGGAAGGCGGCGACGCCCTCCAACGCGTCCTCGCTCTGCAGCGCCTTGATGAGCGCGGGCGTGCGCAATGCCTGCGCCTCTGCGGGACTCAGGTGACCAGTCCGGTTCACCGTCTGCTTGATCGCCCGCAGCGATAGCGGCGCGCAGGCAACGATATCGGCAACCCAGCGGTCGACGGCCGTATCGAGTTCAACCACCGGAACAACCTCGTTCACGACTCCGAACCCTGCCATCTCGGAGGCGCTGAACTGCCGCCCCGTCAGCATGACGGCCATTGCACGATTGAAGGCGATCTTTCGCTGCAAAAGCACCATGCCGCCATCCAGCGGCATGCGCCCGACTCGGGCTTCCGGCAGGCCAAAGCGCGCCGTCTCCGCCGCAATGACGATGTCGCAGCCAAGCACCATCTCAAAGCCGCCGCCAAGCGCAAATCCGTTGACGCGGGCAATGATCGGCACATCGAGAGATCGGCGAAACGCCAACCCACCGAAGCCGTTCACCCGGCTCGCCGCCCAATAGTCGAGGCCGGAGCTGTCGCTTCCGCCCTTCAGATCGGCGCCGGCGCAAAAGGCTCTTTCGCCGGCTCCGGTCAGGACGACGCAACTGATGTCGTCGCGCCCTTCGATCTCGCGCCAGATCGTCTCCAGCTCCTGCTCCGTCGCGGCGTCGACCGCATTCATGCGGTCGGGACGATCCAGGGTGACACGGGCGACACGATCTTCGACGGAAAAGCCGACGCTCATGCCGCATCTCCCTGCAGCCTGCCGAGCGACGCGAGGATTTCGTCATTGTGCTGGCCGAGCTGCGGCGGTGCAATGCGCACCTTCACCTGCGCCGCCGACATGTCGATCGGCGAGCCGATGAGGCGGATCGGTCCGGCCGCCGTTTCGCCGGCTTCCAGGATCATCTTGTTGATGATCGTCTGCTCGTCCCTCAGCGCCTCGGGAAGCGAACGCACGGGCGCGCAGAGGATATCGACGCCTTCCAGCCGCTCCAGCCAATGAGCGGTCGTGTTCTTCGCGAAATTGTCGCGGAAAATCGCCTGCAACTCCGGCCGCCGCGCCATTTGCGCGTCGAAATCCTTGTAATGCGGAAATTGCGACAGATCCTCGATTTCCAGCGCAGTGCAGATATCCTGCAACGGGTTCTGCTTGAAGGCACCGACCATGACAATGGCGCTATCGGTGGTTTCGAACACGCCGGTCAGCGGGAAGGCGCCCCAATTGAGGTCTCTTTGACGCATCAGATGCGTCGTCCCCTCCTGCATCTGCATGGCGAGCATGGAATTATACAGGCTGACTGCCACCTGCTGGCCTTCGCCGGTCTTGTCGCGCTGCAGGAGCGCCAAAAGAATGCCCTGAACCAGATGCATGCCGGCCGAATAATCGGCAAGCGGCGTGGCATAGATCGAGGTCGGATGACTGCTGTCCGACTTGCGGCGCATCACGCCTGAGACGGCCTGCGCCAACACGTCTTGGCCGCCTTTGTGCTGATAGGGGCCGGTCAGGCCGAAACCGGTGCCGACGGCATAGATCAGCCGCTTGTTGATCTTCTTCAGATCCTCGAAGCCGAAACCCATGCGCTCCATCACACCCGGGCGGAAGTTGTTGACGACCACGTCGGCCGTTTCCAGCAGCGTGAGCACGGTATCGCGCGCCTCCGGCTGCTTGAGGTCGAGCGCCAGGCTCTTCTTGTTGCGGTTCAACGAGCAAAAAACCGGATTGTTGAGGCCGTCCGGATCGGAGCCGAGCGACCATCGAGAGAGATCGCCGATACGTTCCTTCTCGACCTTGATGACTTCGGCGCCGTAGTCGGCCAACACCTGCGTGCAGGACGGTCCCAGCATGACCTGGGTGAAATCGATGACACGAATGCCGTCGAGGGGAAGAGTGGTCATTCTGCGGCCTCCAGATAGGTAGCATTTTCGGACGGTACGTCGCCGGGATCGGCACCCTGCGCCCGCATTTGTTTCTGAATTGCCTTGACGTCCGCCTTGCGTACCGTCGTGCCGGCATTGAGCGCGACAACGGCGGCAACGCCCGCGGCCTCACCCATCGCCATGCAGGGCGGAATTTCGCGGCTGGATTTCTGCGCCTGCGGCGTTGCCGAGTAATGGCGGCCGGCGACGATCAACTGGTCGATCTCCTTCGGCAGCATCGCCCGATAAGGCGTGTAGTAGTCTCGGCCGCGACAGACGGTGTCGGCGAAATGCCGCCTGGTCATCACATCGTCTTTCGTCACGACATAGTCGCCCTCCAGAAGCCGGGTTTGGCGCACACCGGTCTGCGGAGCGAAATCGACGACATAGGCATTCTCAAAGCCCGGCATCTTTTCACGCGCGAAGTCCAGCAGGCGAGCAATGCGGGCTCGTCCCTCTAGCTCCGCCTGGGTCAAGTCCTCGACCTTAAGGCCGCTCAATTTTGGCATGTGCGGGCAATTGAGCCAAACGACGCCAGGCAGCGGCGTCTTCAGCCACCAGAAGGACCAGCACCCACCGATCAGACGCTTGGCCTCATGGTCGACCAATTTGAACGCCTCGGGGTCTTCGCGCTCAAAGCGCTCCGCCGCATCAGTGTCGACGCCGCCCCAGCGAGAAACCGTCGTCAGGATAAAATTGGATTCGACATGCGAAGCACCGGCGCTGGCGGCGACGTCAAGATCACCCGTGGTATCGATGACGACATCTCCAAGGATTGCTTCCATGCCCGCCTTGGTCTGGCAGATCACGCCCTTGATCGTCTTGTCTTCGACGATCGCGGAGGAGAACCAGCTATGGGTTCTGAGCTTGACGCCGGCAAGAGCCAGAATGTCATAGGAGGCACGCTTGAAGGCGTCAGGGTCGAAGGCTGCGGAAAAGCAGATCGGATGCGGCATAGATGGCGTGTGGAAATCGAATAGTCCCCAGCGCGCCCAGCGCTGCCATGCTTCCGGCGTGTCGCGGAATTCGATCAGGCGGTCGCGGTCCGTGGGCGTAACGCACAAACCCCAGGCCTTCATGCGCTCGATCATTTCCATGCAGATGCCGCGCACGGTGATTTCGAGCTCGTTGATCATATCGTCGAGCACCAGCACCATACCGCCGGCGGCGAGACCGCCGACATAGGGATAGCGCTCGAGCAAGGTCACGCTGGCGCCATTGCGGGCCGCCGATACTGCTGCCGAAATTCCGGCAGGTCCGCCGCCGACCACGACGACGTCAGAGCGGTCGACCACTTTGATGTCGCGCGCAGGCTGATGGATTGTCTCAATCACTGTCGCTTCCTCCTAGTTGCGCGTGCTCAATGCGATCCAGCCGGCTTCCAGCGCACCACCTTTGCCTCGACGACCGAGACAAGGGCAAAGAGGATCACCGCCAGAAGGGCTGCAATCACAACGGTTGCGTAGAGAAGCGGCGAGCGGAAATTGTAGGTGGCCTCGATGATCAGCGCGCCGAGGCCGAAACTCGAGCCGATCCATTCGGCAACGATAGCCCCCATGACACTGCTGGTTGCCGCGATCTTCAAGGCGGCGAACAGGAATGGCAGCGAGCTCGGAAACCGTACTTTCCAGAGGATCTCCGTATTGGTGGCGGACAGGACCCGCATCAGGTCGAGCATGGCGGGACTGGCCGCCCTTAACCCTTGGACCATGTTGACCAGCGTTGGGAAGAAACAGATCAGGCCAGCAATGATGATCTTCGGTGCCAGCCCATTGCCGAAGATCAGCACGAGGATCGGCGCAAGCGCGATGATCGGGATCGCCTTGATGAAGACGGCGATCGGGTAAAATGCCTTTTCCGCCGTCGTGCTATGCACGAACCAGACCGCCAGCAGGATGGCGACGAGATTGCCGAACAGGAAGCCGAGGGCGGCCTCAAGCAGGGTTGGCAGGAAATTCCGCCATAACGTTGGTGCATTGTCACGGAATGCGAACACGACATCGGCCGGACTCGGCGCCATAAAGGTTGGGATCTTGAAGATCCAGATCACCAATTGCCAGAGCACGACGAGGCCGAGACCAGCCAAATCGCCGGCAGGTTCTTCGACAAGGTGCCAACGGTGGCGTCGAGGATAGCGACCTTGCGCGGCGTGGATGCGGGCCCGGATCGGGCTCCGGAAGAGACCACATTGCTCATAGGCATTCCTCCAGCAGAGCGCGCAAATGCGCCGTCACCTGAATGAATTCCACCGTATCCCGCATGGCGAGCGACCGCGGATACGGAAGATCGACCTTCATGAACTCCTTCACCCGGCCGGGATGTGTCTGAAGCATCAGCACATGCTGGCCAAGGAAAGCCGCTTCGGGGATGGAGTGAGTGACGAAGACGATCGTCGTGCCCGTCTCCTGCCACAGCCGCAGCAGTTCCTCGTTCAGCTTGTCGCGGGTGATCTCGTCAAGCGCGCCGAAGGGCTCATCCATCAGCAGGATGCGCGGGCGGGTGACCAGCGCCCGGGCGATGGCGACTCGCTGGCGCATGCCGCCCGAAAGCTCGTGCGGCAAAGCGTTTTCGCGCCCCTTGAGACCAACCATCGCCAGCAGTTCCGCCGGATCGGCAAAGGAGCCGGCGGCATGCTTGCCGACCTCGATCGGTAGGCGAACATTGTCGATGACGCTGCGCCAGGGCAATAGAGTGGCATCCTGGAACACGAAGGCGAAATCGCGACCTTCGCGAGCCTCGCGCGGCGAGCGCCCGAGCACCGAGATCGAACCGCCACTGATGTGCACGAGATCGGCAATGCAGCGTAGCAGGGTCGACTTTCCGCAACCCGAGGGGCCGAGCATCGTCACGAACGCCCCCTCGGGGATATTCACCGACACGTTGGAAAGAGCGGTGATCTCGTTGTCCTTGTCGCCAAAGCGGATGTCCAGATTGGCGACGGATACGGCGAGCGGCGATCCGGCTGGCTGCGGATCTGGCCGTTTGATAGTGGCAGCGGCAGTCATGGCCGTTCACCCGACCTGCTTGCGGATGTCGGCCGTCGCATCAAGAATGGCGAAGCTCGTGACATCATCGACGGTCGGAACCGTCCCCGTGAACTGCTTGAGGTCGGCATAGGCCTTGATCTGCGCTGCCCAGTTTTCCCTGTTCATTGCACCCCAGCCGAATTGCTTGGTGGTGTCGCCGAAGGAGAATTTCGCGATCGGCCCGACAGCTTTGAGTTCACTCGCCTTGTCGAGATTCGGATAGGTCTCGACCAGCATGTCGACGGCTTCTTCCGGATGGTCGCGGACATAGCCCCAGCCCTTGGCCGCTGCGGTGGTGAAGCGCACCAGCACGTCGGCGTGTTTGTCGAGCTGTTCGTCGGTGGTGTAGTAGACGTTAGCGTAGAGCTGTAGCCCGGCGTCCCAGAGCATCATGTCGACGCGGTCGTCACCCAGGACCGACAGGGCATTGGTGTTGGTGACCCAGCCGGTGACGGCGTCAGCTTGGCCAGTCAGGAGCTGGTTCATGTCCGAGCCCATATTGACCATCTTGACCTGATCCTCGGCGATGCCGTTCTTGGCAAGCAGCGCGCGAAGCAGGATGAAGGCCGTCGGTTGCGTGGCGATCGTCTTGCCGATCATGTCCTTCGGCTCACGGATCGGTGCCTTCTTCAGCGAAAAATACGTAAAGGGATGTTTCTGGAAGCCGGCGATGAAGGCTTTAACCGGAATGCCGGCCGAACGCGCCAGCATCACCGATGGGCTGGAAGAGATTTGCCCGAGGGTCGATTGCCCCGCCGCGACACCGGCCACACCATCGACATTCGGACCTCCCGGAACGATCTCCAGCTCGACGCCCTGCTCCTTGAAGAAACCCTTCTTCTGCGCGACGACTTCGCCGATCACGCCGTTGGACACCAGCCAACCCAGTTGCATTTTCACCTGTGCGACGTCCTGAGCAAGGCCCGCACGTACACCGATCAGGGTCTGTGCTGCGGCTAAGCCGCCCACCGTTGCGACATTGGACATGAAGCGACGTCGGTTCATCATGAAATGAGACATAATAGTTCCCCTATTTGTTCCCGCGGCCCGACTTATCGTCGTGTACCGCTGCTCATTTGCCGAATGCCAAGGAGGATGAGGAATTTTGGCGTTCTAATAAAGAACAATTATTCGCTAAATGAATTGCCAAAAAGGCAACACTAGCGATGAGTGGTTGCTCTTGGTGAATACGAACGCCTCACCCGGCATCGTGTTGGAAGATAGTTGTAGTGCCTGGCAAGGACGCCAGGCACCACCAAGTGTCAGACCGACTCGAACAGCGGCACGATCTCCATTTCCGGCACGAGCACCAACCCTTTATCGGTGATACGGATTTCCGGAATGACGGAGAGCGGGATCAGATTGAAGCCCATATAGGCGATGGTGCAGCCGGCCTTTTCCCATTCGACCTTCAGCGCTTTCACCTCTTCGGCGACCTCGTGTACGCGTTTGTCGGAGAGTAGACCGGCGATCGGCAACGGCACCATGGCCGTCGCCTCGCCGTCCATGACGACGCAGACGCCGCCCTGTTTGGCTGCGATCGCATCGAGCGCGATCTGCATGTCTGCCTCGTTGGTGCCGGCAACGATGATGTTGTGGCTGTCATGGCCGACAGAGGAGGCCACCGCCCCTTTCTTCAATCCGAAGCTGTTCAAAAGACCATGGGCGACATTGCCGGCCGACTTGCCGTGGCGCTCGACCACCGTGACGAAGCAAAGGCCATGACGATCGAAATGCGTCTGCCAATCATTGGCCGGTTCGAGTTCCACCGTGACATGGCCGAGCGTAATGCCCGGCAATTCGGTCTTGATCGTATGGGCGATCACCGGTCCGGTCGGCAATTCCGGCGTCAGTTTCAGGTTTCGCGGCAGTTTCACCGTGTGATAGGCCGCTTCGGGATAGCGATAGGGGTTGGACAGTGCGGCATCGAGAACCGGCATAATCTTGCGGTCGTCGACCACCAGCTCGCCGCCATACCAGGTGCTGACAGGCTTCAGATCGTAGGTCAGCAGCACGAGATCGGCGCGGCGCCCGCCGCCGAGACCGCCGATTTCGTGCTCCATGCCAAAGCGTGTCGCGCCATGTAGAGAGCCCATTGACCAGGCCTGTTCCGGCTTCATGCCGGCCTTAACCGCTTCGCGCGTCACCCAATCGAGACCGAAGAGCAGCAAGTCTTCGGCATCGCGGTCATCGGTGCAGACGGCAATGCGCTTATGGGAGGAGTCAAGCTCGGTGATGGTCTTGATCGCATGCGGCAGGCTATGCCACGGCGTCGTCGGCGGGCCGCCACGCAGAAATAGCCAGATGCCGGCCTCCAGCAGATCGTCGGCGATCTCTCGATCAATCGCTTCATGTGTATCGGTCACGCCCGACGCAGCATAGGCCGCGACGAATTCCCGACCGTAGACATGGCCCGAGACCGGTCGCCCGCGCTCAAGCGCCGCTGCCAGAATGGCATGGCTGCGCTCGTCACCCATCGCCACCTGCACGAAGTCCATCTTCTCGCCAAGCGCAAGAGCCTCCGGCCATTTGTCGAACAGAGCCGCGATCTTCTCCGGCGCCAGATCGCCGCCGGCCGTTTCCAGCTTCAACGAAGTAGCCGGCACCGTGCTCGGCACGGTCAGGAAGATCGACAGCGGTGCATGACGTGCATCTTCCAACATTGCCTCGATACCGGCGACATCCATGACGTTGCCGATCTCGTGACTGTCGCAGAAGATCGTCGTCGTGCCGTTCAGAAGCGCTGCCTCGGCATAGGCGCAGGCAGTCACCATGCTGGATTCGATGTGGATGTGGGGGTCGACGAGACCGGGCGCGATGATACCGCCCTTGGCGTCATAGAGTTTAGCGCCGCCACCTCTGTAGTTGCCGGCCGGCTTGACCGCGGCAATACGGCCTCCGGAAATCCAGACTTCTTTGCCGGCAAGAATGCGTTCGGAATAGGTCGACAGCACGCGCGCGTCCTGGATCACCAGATCGGGCTCCCGGCGGGCAAAGGCGACGTCGGCGAGCGTCCGCGTCATGGTCGAGAGCGGCTTGACGGAAAAGCGTGTGAGCGTCATCGGATATCCACCTCAAAATCAATGATAATCGGGAATGCCGGGCATGGTGCGGAAGCCGTCGATGGCACGGAAACGGCGCAGCCACCGACGCAGGGCCGGATAGTCGTCATGATCGATGCCGTAATCGCGGCTCAGCGCAAAGGACGGAAACAGCGTCAGGTCCGCGAGCGTCGGGCCATTGCCGACGAACCACTCGAAGCCATCGAAATGGCGAAGCGTCATGTGGTCGTCCATGATACGGAAAGCCTTGCGGGCGTCGGCGCGCAGGGCGGCCTCATCGCCCGGTGTATCAAAGAGCGATTGCAGGCGCGCGGCGACAGCAGCTGCGAGTGCCGTCGCGGAAAAATGCAGCCACATCGTCGTGAGGCCGAATTCAGCCGCGTCCTCCGGCAGCCAACGCCGCGTCGGGTCGTAGGCCTTGGCCAGATAGGCGAGAATCGTCTCGCTGCCGCGCAATGCCAGATCGCCGTCGGTCAGCACCGGCATGGTGCCCAAGGGATTAAGCGCCAGCATAGCCGGCTTGCTTTCCTCCTTACCCGGAAACATGTCGATGGCGGTCGTCTTATGGGCGAGCCCAAGCATGGAGAGCAGCAAGCGAATGCGATAGCTTCCCTCGTCCATTTCGTAGTTGTAGAGCGTAATCTCCGCCATCAAGCGACCTCAGCCGTCTGTTCGAGGTCGAAGCGAAGACCTTCGGCCCATTGCGCGTAACGCTTCTGTTTGGCGCCCGCATTGATCGCCGGCGAGCCGAGAATGACGATGTGGATGGTTGTCTTCTTCGGCGAAATGACCTGAACCGCGATCAGCAACCTGTCGTCCCCGGCCTGCAATATGCCGGCATTCCCGATGAAACTGCTCATTCCCATTTTCGCGAATGAGGCATGAACTTCCTCTGCCCCACGCTCGATATAGAGGCTGCGAATCGGCGTAATTCCCGTCGCAGCATCGATGTTCGGCAATGACACTTCTGAAGCTCTCGTCGCCCAGATGATCCCGTATTTTTCGGTGGTCGAATAGGTCGGCACCTTGATCGTCTGCGGCACATCCAGGGTCGGATGCGCGGGAATGTAGCGACATTGCCCTGCGGTATCATACTGCCAGCCGTGATATAGGCAGGCGATGTGATCGCCTCGGACGAAGCCGAAGCTCATGCGCATGCCGCGATGCGGGCAGCGATCCTCCCAGACATGCGCGTTGCCGCTATTGTCACGCCAGACGACGATCTCGCTGCCGTCGACGACCGCGCCTGCCGATGTCCCCGGCTCGATCGACGACGACAGAGCGACAGGCGCCCATCCTGCTTCCAATTTCATATGTCACTCCGCTCAATATCGAGAATGATGCAGTCGTAGGGCCCGAGGCTGCAGGCCATTTCGAAGGCGTCGACAAGATCGTTCTGCCCTTTGACCGCGAGCGTCGCCGACGTCGCGTCACAGGCTTCCATCTCGATGTCCAGATCCAGCCGATGCGCACGATGCAGCGCGAATTCGATGAAACTGTCGCACACCATCTGCCCCCTGAAGATAAACCGCGCCCGTTCGGTCATGCCGCTGAATTTCCGTTCGCCTCACCCACTCTCCGCCTTGCGCATCAAAATTGCTCACTATGCATAAAAAATATACATGCTTCCGTTTTAGGCATTCTAGACGTTCTCTCCTTGAGAATTCAAGAGACTTTCCGGAGCTTGCGAACACGCAGCGTCGGCAAAGCGCCCGATCCGTCCGCTGCAACTGGCATAATTGTTGCGTCGATAAGATCACGGCGCGTTCGCCGCGCCAAACCAAAAGGGGACCCCATGATTGACTTGCGTTCGCTTTCCCGTCGCGGATTTCTAAACATGAGCGCCGCCGGCGCGGCGGCTCTGATGCTGCCCGCTGGCCTTGCCAGCCCGGCGCGGGCGGCTGCTTCATTCTCAGCGATCAAGGAAGAGGATGCGATCGTCGGCTTTGGCCATGTCGGTCCGATTTCAGACGAAGGCTGGACCTGGGCGCATCACCAGGGCCTGCTTGCGGTCAAAGCCGCCTATCCGAAGCTCAAGAAGATCCTCGAAGTGGAGAACATCCCCTATTCGGCCGACGCGACGCGCACCTATCGTCAGTTTGTCAGCGAAGGCGCCAACATCATTTTCGACACCTCTTCGAATGGCGACTTCCTGCATGCCGTCGTCAAGCAGGCGCCTGGCGTCACCTTCCTGGAGTGTGACGGTCGCGTCAATATGGACAATCTCGGCTGGTATTACCTGGCGCATTGGTATCCGACCTATGTCATCGGTGTTGCGGCCGGCCATCTGGCGAAGTCCGGCAAGCTCGGCTACGTGGCCTCCTTCCCAGTGGCATCAGTTTTTGCCTCCACCAACGCCTTCCTGATGGGCGCCCGATCCGTCAATCCGAATGCGACGCTGCAGACGATCGCCATCAATTCGTGGTTCGATCCGCAGGCAGCGACGCAGGCGGGCACCGCGCTCATCGACAACGGCTGTGACTTCCTGTTCGGCATCATGGACGAAGCCGGTTACCTGCAAGTCGCTGAAAAGCGCGGCGTCTGGGCCGCCATGTGGAACACCGATATCCGCCGCTACGGCCCGAATTCCTATGTCTCATCCGTCCTCATCGACTTCAACAAATTCTACATCGATCAAGTCGGCAAGCGCCTTGCAGGTACCTGGACGCCGGGCGATACCTTGTTTGCAATGGGCTCCGGCGTCGACCGTGACAAATGGGGCGAGAAGGTTCCGGCCGATGTCGCCGCTGCCGCCGATGCGGTGCGCGACAAGATCATGGGCGGCTGGTCGCCCTTCACTGGCGAGATCAAGGATTCGAGCGGCAAGGTTCGTATCGCCGCCGGCCAGACGATGACGGATAACGACCTCTACAATTGGGATTGGTCGGTCGAGGGCGTCACCGGTCTGAGCGCCTGACCGATACATCATCGCCAACAGAACCGGGCCGGTGTATCCGGCCGGGTTCGCTCTTCATCACATCTTGGTGCCCTTCAATGACTGAAACCGCGCCTTCCTTTTCCGCCCCGCCGGGTACGCCGCCGCTGGTCCAGCTCAGGGGCATCGCGAAATATTTTCCGGGTGTCATCGCCAACGAAGATGTCAATCTCGATGTTCTGCCGGGCGAAATCCATGCACTGCTTGGAGAGAACGGCGCGGGCAAATCGACGCTGATGAATATCCTGACCGGTATTTATCAGCCCGATGCCGGCGAGATCATCATCGACGGCTACGCCCAGCAATTCGCAACTCCACTTCAGGCGATCGCCGCCGGCATCGGCATGGTGCACCAGCATTTCAAGCTGGTGCAAGCCTTCACCGTCGCCGAGAACATTCATCTCGGCTGGTCGGAAACACCGCGCCGCGCATCGGCGCAGGTTCTGGAGGCCCGCGCGGCGGCGTTGGCAACAAAGTTCAATCTGCAGACACGGCCCGGCGCCCGCATCAGCGATCTTTCCACCGGCGAACAGCAGCGCGTCGAAATCCTGCGCGTGTTGGCAAGGCAGGCGCGCGTCCTTATTCTGGATGAGCCGACGGCGGTGCTGACGCCCGTTGAGGCCCGCGAGCTGTTCAAGGCGCTGCGCGACTTCGTGAGGGAAGGCAGTGCCATCATCTTCATCAGCCACAAGCTCGATGAAGTGCTGGAAATTTCCGACCGCATCAGCATTCTGCGCGGTGGCCGCAAGATCGCCACGGAAAAGACGGCTGACTGCAATCCACTCATGCTTGCCAAATTGATGGTGGGCCGCGATATCGTCCTCGCCGACATGCGGCAACGGGCAGCAGGTGCTGCGCCCATCTCGCCGGAACCGGTATTGAGCGTCAAGGAGGTCTCCGCGCTCAACGACGCCGGCGATGAGGCATTGCATGCCGTGTCGCTGCAGGTTCATGCGGGCGAAATTCTCGGCATTGCCGGCGTCGCGGGCAATGGCCAGCGCGAACTCAGCCAGGTACTCGCAGGCATGCGACCGGTCAGCGGTGGCCGCATCCTTATCGAGGGAACGCCGGTCGAGCGTAGCAACGCCGCAGATTTCGTCGAGCGCGGCATCGGCCATATTCCCGAAGACCGGCTGCATAGCGGCCTTGCGCCTGCGCGCAGCATCATCATCAACGCCGTCATGCGCGAATATAAGAAGCCGCCGGTTTCTTCAGGCGGCGTCTACCGCCCGGGCGCGGCGGCGGCACTTGCCAAGGAGATCGCCGCAGCGGCTGATGTCGCAATTCCGGATTTCGGCATGCCCATTCGCAACCTCTCGGGTGGAAACCAGCAACGCCTCGTCGCGCGGCGCGAGATGCGTATCGCAAACAAGGTGCTGATCGCCGCCTATCCGAGCCGCGGACTCGATGTCGGCGCCATCAATACTATGCTGCGCTATATCGTCGAGCTGCGCGATGCCGGCGCCGGCATCGTGTTGATCTCCGAGGAGCTTGAGGAGCTGCTGAATCTCTCGGACCGTATCGCGGTTCTCTACGAAGGTCGGATCATGGGGATCGTCGACAACGACAAGGCCGACATCGACCGGATCGGCCTGCTGATGGGCGGCCGGGCCCATATGCGCGAGGTTGCCTGAAATGGCTGCATCCTGGCGTCTTCAGCGTTTGCCCTCCGCCTCGCCCGCCATCGCCTTTGCCGCGCGCATTGCTGCTATCCTGCTGGCGCTCGTCTTCACTGGCATTGTCCTGGCTATCACCGGTGCCAACCCGCTTGAGCTCGCCTCGGAAGTGATCGACTCGAGCTTCGGGTCAAGCTTCGGCCTTCAGGATCTAGGTGTTCTTCTGATACCGCTGATATTGACGGGCCTCTCCGTCGCTGTCGGCCAGCAGATCGGCGTCTGGAACATCGGCGCGGAGGGTCAATTCTATGCCGGCGCTTTTGCGGCCGCGGCGGTCGGTCTCTTCGTGCCGGGACCGCCGGTCGTGATCCTGCCGCTAATGTTCTTGGCCGGCCTCATCGGCGGCGCGGTCTGGATCCTTATCCCGACGCTTGCCCGCGCCTATGCTGATGTCAACGAGCTGATCACGACACTGCTGCTGAACTTCGTCGCCATCCTGCTGGTATATTACGTCTCGACAAGTGCCTGGCGCGATCGGACGGCGAATTCGGCGACGGCAAGACTATCGGCGGAGATCCCCGAACTATGGGGTTCGGTGCATTGGGGCTTTCCGGTCGCCATTCTCACCGCCTTCGTCGTCGCCGGCATCCTCGCCTTTTCGCGCTGGGGCTATGAGGTCCGCCTGGTGGGCTCAAATTCGTCCGCCGCACATTATGCCGGCATGCCGGCCCGTCGCCATCTGATCACCGTCATGCTGCTGTCCGGTGCGACAGCCGGATTGGCCGGCATGCTGGAGATCGCCGGCACGGTGCACCGGCTACAGGGCGGTATCTCCAACAATTACGGCTATCTCGGCATCATGGTCGCAGTTCTGGCGCGCAATTCCGCGATCGGCGTCATATTTTCCGCCGCGTTTATGGCCTTCATCCTCAATTCCGGCATCATTCTGCAGACCCAGGGGCTGACCACTTCGGCCGTGCTTGCCATCACCGGTCTTATCCTGTTCCTGACGGCGGTCGGCGACGAACTCGCCCATTACCGCTTTGCCCGTGACAAGGCTTAAGGGGAGAAAGAGATCATGGAGCTTCTGACGGGCCTTCTCACCACAGCCTTCCTCGCCGGCGGCGTCCTGTCCCTCGCCGCCCTCGGCGAAGTGTTGGCCGAACGCGTCGGTGTCGTCAATCTCGGCGTCGAGGGCCTGATGGCGATGGGGGCGCTGACGGCGATCGCAGCAACGACGTCCTTTCCTTCACCCATTTTCGGCTTCCTCGCCGCGCTTCTGGTTGGCGCGGTCTTCGGCATGCTGTTTGCTCTCGCCACGGTCTTGTTGCGTGCCAACCAGGTGCTCTGCGGCCTGGCGCTGACGCTGATGGGCAACGGCATCGCTTCCAGCTTCGGCCGGGCCTATTCCGGCATGCCGTCGCGCGCCACCTTCTCCGGTGTCGAAATTCCACTATTGAGCGACGTTCCCATACTCGGCAAAGCCTTCTTTTCGCAGAATATCCTCGTCTATCTCATCTACATCGTCCTGCCGGTGGCGCTGAGCTACATCATGTTCCGCACCCGCCATGGGCTCAACCTGCGCGCGGTCGGCGAAAATCCTGCCGCCGCCGATGCTGCCGGCATTCCGGTCAATCTCATCCGCTTCGCCTATGTCACGGCCGGTTCGGCGCTTGCGGCCGGAGCCGGCGCCTACCTGACACTCGCCTTTGTGCCCTCCTGGTCCGACGGCGTCGTTGCCGGCCGCGGCTGGATCGCGGTGGCGCTGGTGATCTTCGCCGGCTACCGGCCCATCCCGGCCGTCCTTTCGGGCCTGCTCTTCGGCCTCATCACAGCGATCGGTTTCGTCGGCCAGGCGCGCGGCTGGCCGATCGCGCCGGCCTTCCTCTCCATGCTGCCCTATCTCGGCACCATGGCCTTCATCATCGTGCCGGTACTTGCCTGGCAGCGCATGCGCAGTATCATGGCCGCACCCGCCGCAATCGGTCTGCCCTACTATCGCGATGTCCGTTAAACTGAACCGAGAGACGGGAAAGAGAGCGTCCATGAGCCAATGTTCCGACAAAGCAGCCCTCGACCAATGGTATGCCCTCGAAACTGAAAATGAGATTCCGTTCGGGACCTCTGCGAACCGCCTGCTCGGTACCAATCTCACGGTCACGCGGGATCCGGACGGCGAGCTCGTCGTGAAAGCTGACAGCCAGGAAGAGTCGCTGCCGCTGATCAAGCGCTTCGGCCTCGTCTGGACCACGCTCGGGACGCCGCCGGGCGGCCTTTTCGAGCTTCCCGAGGCCGACGAGCCGGACCGGCGCGTCGTCAATTGCGGCACGGTCGCGGTGCGCGCTTCCGGGCTCAGGATTGTCGAGAATTTCCTCGATCTGGCGCATTTTCCCTTCGTCCACACCGATATTCTCGGCGCCGAGCCGCACACCGAGGTGACGCACTACAATGTCGAGATTCGCCGCGATGTCGACGAGGTCTGGGCGACCAATTGCCAGTTCTTTCAGCCACAAGCGGCTCTTTCGGCCAGCGAAGGCATCATGACCGATTATATCTATCGCGTCATGACGCCATTCACGACCCTGCTCTACAAGACCTGCCCCAATGCGGAGAACCGCTGGGATGTGATCTGTCTCTTCGTGCAGCCGCTCGATCCCGATCGCTGCCGCGCCCATCCCGTGATGTTCCTGATCGACGATGTCTCGACGACGACGGAACTCGTGCATTTCCAGCAGTTGATCTTCCTGCAGGACCGTATCATCTTGGAAAACCAGCGCCCGGTTCTGCTGCCGATGGAAGCGCGCGCCGAGATCCCGACCCGCGCCGACGCCACCTCAATCGCCTATCGCCGCTGGTTGAAGGAGAAGGGTATCACCTACGGCACGACGATCATGGCTGCCTGAGAAGAGGCACACTCATGGATCTGCGCAACAAGACGCTCAGCGCGTCGGGATTTCATTCGCCCGAACGCGGCACCATCAACGTTCTGGACGATGTGCTAATCGAGATCGATGCTCAGGGCGCAATCATCGCCGTTCACCGTCACGGCGACCCGAACTACCGTGCCATTCGTGACGCACGCGACGCCTCCGGCGAACTCGTGATCTTCCCCGCCGGATGCTACATCCTGCCCGGCTTCGTCGATCTGCATGTCCACGCGCCGCAATATCCCCAGCTCGGCGATGCGCTCGATGTCGCTTTAGAAGTCTGGCTGCAGAAATATACCTTTCCGCTCGAGGCGCGCTATCAGGACGCCGCCTTCGCGCGCCGCATCTATGGTCTGCTGGTTGACGATCTGCTTGCTAGCGGCACAACCACGGCGCTTTATTTCGCCACCATCCATCAGGAGGCGACGCGGGCGCTGGTCGATATCTGTCTGGAAAAAGGCCAGCGCGCCCTGATCGGCAAGGTAGCGATGGATAATGCCGATGAGTGTCCGGAGTACTACCGCGACCTCTCGACGGAAGAGGCGCTCGACGGCACACGAGCGTTGATCGACTATGTGCGTGGACATCCAGACAATGGCGAAGGGCGCGTTTTGCCCGTCGTCACGCCGCGCTTCATCCCCTCCTGCACCGATGCGACACTTGAAGGCCTTGGCGCTGTCGCGAAGGAATGCGGCTGCCATGTGCAGACCCATTGCTCGGAAAGCGACTGGGCGCATGGCTATGTCCTTGCAAGACATGGCATGACGGATACAGACAGCCTAGATCGCTTCGGCTTGCTTGGCCGCAAGACGGTTTTGGCGCATGCGAATTTCCTGACCGCGAAGGATATGGAAACGGTCCGTGTGCGTGAGGCCGCCGTCGCTCATTGCCCGCTTTCGAATGCCTATTTCGCAAATGCCGTCTTTCCATTGCGCGCCGCGCTCGAGAAGCGGCTGCATGTCGGTCTCGGCACGGACATTTCGGGTGGCCCGAGCGCTTCGATGCTCGAGAATGCCCGTGGCGCAATTCTGGCGTCGCGAATGCTGCAAAGCGGCGTCGACCCGAACTTGCCGGCAGCGGCCCGCTCGACATTCGGCCCGGCCCAGATCGATTTTCGCGATGCCTTCCATATCGCGACTGCAGGCGGCGGCATCGCGCTCGATCTTCCGATCGGGCAATTCACGCCCGGCTATCAGTTTGACGCCGTACTCATCGATGCCGATGCCGAGAAAGGCACGGTGCGGCTATTCGAAGACCGCGACAAGGGCGAGCGTATCCTGCAGAAAATCATCTACACCGCGTCGAGGCCAAACATCGCAGCCACTTGGGTCGGTGGCCGCAAGGTTTGAGAGCGGCGCTACGCCGCTTTGCTGACACGCACCGGAACCGACTTGTAGGACGGCGTGCCGCTTTCCTTGTCCTGGTAGTCGATCGGGATCAGGCAGTTCGCTTCCGGATAGTAGGCGGCAACCGAACCCGGCGCGATATCGTAGGAAATCGCCGTCAACTTCAATAGACGTCTGGCGCCGGAAGGCAGGGCCGTTTCGATCTCCACGAGATCGCCATGTTCCAGGCCCTTCGCAGCCAGGTCGCCGTCATTCATGAACAATACGTCGCGCCGGCCGAAAACGCCGCGATAGCGATCGTCGAGACCATAGATTGTCGTGTTGTATTGATCGTGGCTGCGGATCGTCGCGAGCTTGAGGATACCAGCGTCGGCAAACACAATATCCTCGTTAAGCCCTTGGAACAGCAGGAATTCGGCCTTGGCAGAAGGGGTCTTCCAAACACGCTCGGTTGGGCCAAGGGGCAGGCGGAAACCGCCCGGTACGCGGATGCGCTCATTGTAGCGCGCAAAATCCGGGAAGACGATTTCGATTTTGTCGCGGATGCGATCGTAGTCGGCGATCAGGTCCATCCAGGCGACCTTGCTGCCGGGCAATGTCGCCTGCGCCATACCGGCAACGATCGCCGGTTCGGAGCGCAGATGTTCGGACGCCGGTTTCAGCTTGCCGCGCGAGGCATGCACCATCGACATCGAGTCTTCGATTGTCACCGATTGCGGTCCGGAGGACTGAATATCCTGCTCAGTGCGTCCAAGCACTGGCAGAATGATGGATTCCTTGCCGATCAGCAGTTGCGAACGGTTGAGCTTGGTATTCATATGAACGGCGAGATCGAGCTTGCGCATGCTTTCGGCGCAGAGTTCTGGATCCGGCAACGCGATCGAAAAATTGCCGCCAAGGCAGATGAGCACTTTCGACCGCCCCTCCGCCATCGCCTGCATTGCCGCAACTGCATCGTGGCCATGGTGCTCAGGCGATTTGAAGCCGAACGCGCGCTCGATGCCGGCAAACATCGCGGGATTCGGCCTCTCGCTGATCCCGACCGTGCGATTGCCCTGCACGTTGGAATGGCCGCGCAGCGGGCAGATGCCGGCACCTGGCTTGCCGAAATTGCCGCGCAGCAGCAACAGATTGGCGATCTGCTGCACATTGGCGGTGCCCTTGGCGTGTTGGGTGATGCCCATGCCATAGGTAACGATCGTGGCGTTCGATTTGACATAGGCCGCGGCAACCCGTTCCAGGTCCGCACGCGCAAGGCCGGAGGCCCTTTCGATATCGGCCCAAGCCGTTTGCTTGAGATCGGCGGCGAAGGCGTCGAAGCCGTTGGTGTGTTCGGCGATGAAGGCACGGTCGAGCACGTCTTCGGACGTTTCAGCCAACTCCAACACCGCCTTCATAATGCCCTTCAGCGCAGCCGCATCACCGCCGATCCTGACCTGATAATAGGAAGAGGCAATCCGCGTCGAGCCGAACGTGCCCATCTCGATTGGGTTCTGTGGATCGGCGAAGCGCTCGAGTGCCCGCTCCTTCAATGGATTGAAGACAATGATCGGCACACCGCGCCGCGAGCATTCATGCAGCGTGCCCATCATGCGCGGATGGTTGGTGCCGGGATTGTGACCCATGGCGATGATCAGCTCGCAGCGGTCGAAATCCTCCAGCGATACCGTGCCCTTGCCGATGCCGATCGACTGCGGCAGGCCGACGCTGGTCGCCTCATGACACATGTTGGAGCAGTCGGGGAAATTGTTGGTGCCGTATTCGCGCGCAAAAATCTGGAACAGAAAAGCGGCCTCATTGGAGGCACGGCCGGACGTGTAGAACTCCGCCATGTCCGGGTTGGGCAGGCTGCGCATGATCTCGCCGATGCGGGCAAAGGCTGCATCCCATTCGATCGGCCGATAGGCATCGGTCGTGCGGTCATAGACCATCGGATGGGTCAGCCGACCTTCATTTTCCAGCTCGTAATCGTTCCATTGCAATAGCTCGGTCACGGTATACTTGGCGAAGAAGTCGGGCGTCACACGCTTGTTCGTCGCTTCCCAGGTGACGGCTTTTGCGCCGTTTTCGCAGAACTGGAAGGTCGATGTATGCTCCTTGTCGGGCCAGGCGCAGCCGGGGCAATCGAAACCGTCGGGCTTGTTGGTGCGCAGAAGAAGCAATGGCGCTTCGGTGACATCCATCTGCTTACGCACGGCCCTGGCAGTCGCCCTCAATGCGCCCCAGCCACCGGCGGGATTGCTGTAGGCACGAATTCCCGGAACTTCACGCTTCTGCGCCATCACACGCTCCTTTGGTTGCCCTCCCGAGACCCCCTCGATGAAACTAGCCGATTGGCGAATATTTTCCATAGATTGGGGAGTAACGGGCATGGATTCATTGTGCGCTGTATCAAGCGGCTGATCCCGACGGAACCAAACGCTCAATTCTTAAACACAAGACAAGCTCCGCCTTTCTCGCGGACTTGAGTGCAAACCGCGTCCGCCTCGGCGCGTGTCTGCCGGCCGATGCGCGCGGCATATCGGATGCGGAAACCGAAATCGCCGTTACGCTGGCGCACGATGAGCGGTTTTTCTTCATTCAGGGGTGATGGAAGCCTACCGACTTCCTCGGAGAAAAGACTGCGGACGGTATCGAGCTGGAAATGTTCCGCAAGTTGAGCACCCCAGGGCGCCCAGGGACGCTCCTGCTCCAGAGCGACCTGCTGCTTCAGCCTGCGGCTGCCGGCGAGCGCCATGCACGCCTGCGTGAAAGGTTTGCCCTTGTCGAGTTCCGGCGCGATGGTATCAGGCGGGTCATCCTTCCATTGCTCAACCGTGTGCGCCGTAATGGCAATCACGTAGCTGCGCGTCTCAAAGGGGAGATTGCCGGAGTTGAGAAAATTAGCGAGGCCGTTTTCGCCGGCATTATAGGCCGCTGCAGCCAAGCCGAGATTGCCGAAACGGTTGCGCAACTCGTCCAGATATACTGCCGCCTTGCCCAATGCCTCCAGCAAGTCGTAGCTGTCCTGAACGCCGCGCAATCTCGCCGTTCCCGGCATGAATTGCGCAATGCCTCGCGCACCCTTGGGACTGACGGCATCGGGGCGAAACGTGCTCTCGCGCCAGATGAGCCTGGCAAGATAATCCGGTGGCAGATGATTGGCGCGAGCGAAATAGTCGATCGCGTCGCAGAGATCGCGATTGTAACTTTCCTTGCGGATGCAAAGTGTTTTGCCGGTATCGGTTATCAAAGGTCCGGAAATGCAAGCAGGTGGCGCAACGCTCCATTCAGGCTGAGCCTTTGCGGTACAAACGGCCAAAACCACAAAGCCGAATGCAATGACGAAATTTATGGCCTTTCCGACAAGGCTGGGCCGATGCTGGTTGCCTGCCATCCGTGCGAAACCCGTTGGAAACCGTCAAATCGCTAGAGTGCCGCTCTTGATAGCATCGATAAGCGATAACGAAAACCATGAAGGCTGTGAAAGGCTTCCTTGATCAGTGATCGGAGCGTCCGGAGCGGCCTCAGTTGCCCGCGTTAGGCGCAGCGAAAATGATGCTGGCATCACTGACAATGGCAACATGCGAATAGGCGGCCCGGCTTGCGGCTTGGGCATCGGCCTGCAGAATGGCGGTGACGATAACGTCGTGTTCATCAAAGGATTTGGAAAGCCGGCCCGGAAGCCGGAACTGCGCACGCCGAAACGGCGCAAGCCTGGCCCTGGTTTGCGTCACCAGTTCCAAAATATGGTCGTTGTGAGCGCCGCGATAGAGCTGAGTGTGAAACTCGATGTTGTAAGCGGCATAATCCTCTTCGGCGCGTGCATGCACGAGCCGGGCGGAAGCACGGTGCTCGAGCTCGAGGGTGCGACGCTCGTCGACGGTCATCCGTTCTGCGGATAGGCGTGCACAGATGGCTTCGAGTTCCGCCATCGCTTCGAACATCGAATGCAGATAGGCACCGGTGACATTCGTAACGACGGCGCTGCGGTTCGGTTCGCGGCCGACAAGGCCCATCGCGCCAAGCTCACGCAACGCCTCGCGCACCGGCGTCCGCGATACGTCGAAACGGCTCGCCAGCGATATTTCGTCAAGCTTCGCCCCCGGCAGGAGCACGCCAGTCACGATCATATCGGCAATTGCCCGCACCATCTGTTCGACGGTCGTTCCGGCTCTGACGATTTCTCTGCGCTTCACCTGCTTCACTGGGATGACTGCCTCGATTTATTGCATACAGATGTAGCGCTAGAACCGCAAAGTCAATTCTCGATTTAAATTATTGTTTTGAAATGATGTTTAGCACGTGGAAGACTTCCTAAGATGGCATTTGAAAAATAAATCCTGTATTTTCGATCAAAAAAAGAGCACTGCTCATTTTTGAAGCTCAGTTACTAGCGTAATCTGCATACACTTTTCGCAGGCCATTTTAATCGAAGAATTTTAATACCAAATATCAATAGGTTAAAATCTGGCACGGTGATTGCATACACTTTTTCGTAACTCTTTTTTTTACGAACCGGCTTCCGCCGCAAGGAGCAATAACATGACCAGACTCCTTTCCATGAACCGCCGCAATTTTCTCCAGGCATCGGCAGCAGGCGCACTCGCTACCGTCGCGCCGGGCCTTCTCTCCTCCCGCGCCTATGCTGAGACCGCGCTCACCGTCGGCTTCATCTATGTCGGACCGAAGGATGACTACGGCTACAATCAGTCACACGCCGAAGGTGCCGCCGTCGTCAAGGCGATATCCGGTGTCACTGTCGTCGAGGAGGAAAACGTCCCCGAGACCGTCGATGTGCAGAAGACGATGGAATCGATGATCAATCTCGATGGCGCCACGCTGGTTTTCCCGACATCCTTCGGCTATTTCGATCCGCACATGCTGGCCATGGCCGCCAAATATCCCGACATCCAGTTCCGCCATTGTGGTGGTCTCTGGCAGGCGGGAAAGCATCCGGCGAATACCGGCTCCTATTTCGGTTACATTTTCCAGGGTCAATACCTGAACGGCGTCACAGCCGGCTATGCAACCAAGAGCAAGAAGATCGGCTTCGTTGCCGCCAAGCCGATCCCGCAGGTTCTGCAGAACATCAATGCCTTCCTGCTCGGCGCCCGATCCGTCGATCCGGCCATCACCTGCCAGGTGATCTTTACCGGCGAATGGTCGCTGGCCGTCAAGGAGGCCGAAGCCACCAACGCGCTGATCGACCAGGGCGCCGACGTCGTCACCTGCCATGTCGACAGCCCGAAGGTGGTTGTCGAGACCGCCGCGGGCCGTGGTGCCTTCATCTGCGGCTATCATGCCAACCAGAGCCCGCTTGCCCCGGCGAAATATCTGACCGGGGCCGAATGGGCCTGGGGCAATGTCTATTCGGGCTTCGTGAAGAAGACCCAGGCCGGCGAAAAGCCTGGAAACTTCGTCCGAGGCGGTCTGAAGGATGGCTTTGTCAAGATGAGCCCGCTCGGCCCTGGTGTTTCCGACGAATCCCGCAAGAAATTCGAGGCGACGCTTGCCGAGATGATGGCGGGTAAATTCTCGGTCTTCAAAGGCCCGATCAAAGACAACAAGGGCAATGTCGTCATCACGGTCGACAAGAGCTTCGCCGAGGATGCCATCGAACTCGAGAGCATGAATTATCTGGTCGAAGGTGTCGTCGGCTCCACGGCCTGATCATCGAGGGAGAAGCGTCATGACGGTCGAAGTCAACGATCCCGCATTATCCATCGGTACGCAAAGACGGGCGTTGCGCCCGGCCCTCGAATGGCTGGCGCGAAGGGCTGAGCCGGTCGTGATCACACTTGGCGCAATCCTCGCCGGATTGGCGCTTTTCTCCCTCTTCATCCTGGCGGTCGGCAAATCGCCGGCCGACCTTTATCGCTTCATGTATACCGGCGGCTTCGGTAGCTGGTTTTCGATCCAGAACAGCCTGAGCCGCGCTTCTCCTCTGCTGCTCACCTCGCTCTGCGTTGCGTTACCCGCGAGGCTCGGTCTCGTGATCATCGGCGGCGAGGGTGCTGTCGTGCTTGGCGGCGTTGCGGCGGCGGCGATCGCGCTGCCGATTGTCGGTCTCTTGCCGCCGATCATCGTCCTCATGCTGATGGCGCTTGCGGCCATGGTGATCGGCGGCATCTGGATCGGCCTTGCCGGATTCCTGCGTCACTATCGCGGCGTCAACGAAACCATCTCCTCGCTGCTGCTCGCCTATATCGCCATCGCCTTGATGAACCAGTTCGTCGAGGGGCTGCTGCGCGATCCGGCAAGCCTCAACAAGCCATCCACCAAGCCGCTGCCACATGACTATATGCTCGGCAACATCCCAGGCATCGACGTGCACTGGGGCCTCGTCATCGGTATCGTCGCCTGCATCGCGTCCTGGATATTGATCGAGGTAACAAGTTACGGCTTTGCCGCCCGCATCGCCGGCGGCAACGTCCGCGCCGCGCAAATCCAGGGCCTGCCCGTCGGCCGGTTGATTGCCGGCTTTACGGCGATTGCCGGCAGCTTCGCCGGTCTTGCCGGCATGATCGAGGTCGCCGCCGTCCAGGGCAGCGCCAATGCCTCACTTGCCGCAGGCTATGGTTACACCGGCATTCTCGTTGCCTTCCTTGCCCGCCACAATCCGCTGGCAATCATCCCGGTCGCCATTCTTCTTGGTGGCATCGACGCCTCCGGCGGCCTGATCCAGCGCCGCATGGGCCTGCCCGACGCGACTGTTCTAGTCCTGCAGGGCACGCTCTTCATCGTCATTCTCTTCTGCGAAACCTTTTACGGCCGTTTCAAGATCTTCAATCCCGACCTCTGGAAAAGGAGCGCATGATGGACGATACCGCAATCGGTCTCTGGGGCGTGCCCCTCGCCATCTTCGCCGGCGCAATCCGTGTTTCGACGCCCTTCATCTTCGTCAGCCTCGGCGAAACGATCACCGAGCGCTCCGGCCGCATCAATCTTGGCCTTGAAGGCACGCTCGTCTTCGGCGCCATGACCGCCTATGCGGTTGCCGTCATGAGCGGCTCCCCATGGCTCGGCGTCATTGCAGCGATGGCGACCGGCGCAATCTTTGGCGCGGTACACGGCTGGATCTGCAAATGGCCGAAGGTCAACGACATTGCCATCGGCATCGCCATGATGCAGTTCGGCCTGGGCCTGGCCTTCTTCCTCGGCAAATCCTTCATTCAGCCGGTCGCGCCGCACCTGCCGGCAATCCCCTTCGGATTTTGGTCGGGCCTGGCACCGGTGCAGGCGGCGCTAAACATCAACATCCTCTTCATCCTCGGTGCGGCGCTCGCCGTCGTCCTCTGGTGGGCCTTCAAAAATACGAGAGTCGGTCTCACGCTACGCGTCGTTGGCGACAGCACCGATGCGGCACGTGCCATGGGCATCAATCCGGATCGCATCCGGCTGCTTTCGACGGCTGTCGGCGGCTCGCTGGCGGCAATCGGCGGCGCCTATCTGTCGCTCTACTATCCCGGCTCCTGGAATGAACGCATCTCCTCCGGCCAGGGTCTGATGGCGGTGGCGCTGGTAATCTTCGCCCGCTGGAATCCGATCGGCTGCTTCGTCGCCGCACTTCTCTTCGGCGGCGCCGGCGCGCTTGGCCCTGCGCTGCAATCCGTCGGAGTGACCCAGGGCTATTACCTCTTCTACGCCGCCCCTTACGTGCTCACGCTCGTCATCATGATCATCACTTCATCGCCCACGCGCTCGCTCGCCGGCGCGCCAGGCGCACTCTCGCTCACCAAATAGAAGAGATCAGCCATGAACAGTCTCGCAACCGCAGCCATCGGCCAGAAACTGACTTATGTCGACGCCGATCCCTATGCTTGGCCCTACAATGGTGCGCTGAGGCCGGATAACACAGCCCTCATCATCATCGACATGCAGACGGATTTCTGTGGCCCCGGCGGCTACGTCGATCACATGGGCTATGATCTGTCGCTGGTCCGCGCGCCGATCGAACCTATCAAGACGGTGCTCGCCGCCATGCGCGCCAAAGGCTATCACATCATCCATACCCGCGAGGGGCATCGGCCTGACCTTGCCGACCTGCCCGCCAACAAGCGCTGGCGTTCGCAGCGCATCAATGCCGGCATCGGCGATCCCGGTCCCTGCGGCCGTATCCTCGTCCGAGGCGAGCCGGGCTGGGACATCATCGACGAGTTGAAGCCGATGGACGGCGAGACGATCATCGACAAGCCCGGCAAGGGCTCCTTCTGCGCCACCGATCTGGAACTGATCCTCAACCAGAAGCGCATCGAGAATATCATTCTCACCGGCATCACCACCGACGTCTGCGTCCACACCACCATGCGCGAGGCGAATGACCGCGGCTTCGAATGCCTGCTTCTGGAAGACTGCTGCGGAGCGACCGACCATGGCAATCACCTCGCTGCCATCAAGATGGTGAAGATGCAGGGCGGCGTCTTCGGTTCCGTGTCCAATTCCGCAACCTTGGTGAGCCAACTGCCATGAACATCGTCCGTGACACGCCCCTCCCCCAGGCCGGCAAGGCCGTCGGCATCGAAACCCTCGATATGACCATGTGTTTCGGCGGCTTCACGGCGCTGGACCACGTATCCGTGAGCATTCCTGCCGGCACCTTTCACGCTCTGCTCGGCGAAAACGGCGCAGGGAAATCGACGCTCGTCAAATGCATCATGGGCTTCTATCATCAGACCTCGGGCTCCCTGTCGGTGGATGGCCGCGAAGTAGTGGTCGCCTCACCCAAAGATGCGGCCGCGTATGGCCTTGGCATGGTCTACCAGCATTTCACGCTGGTGCCGTCGTTGACGGGTGCCGAAAACCTTGTCATCAGCCGTGCCGAATTGCCGGCCGTCATCAACTGGGCGAGAGAACGCAAGGCGCTTACCGCCTTCATGGAGCGGATGCCCTTCAAGATCCCGCTCGATAGCCCAGTGAGCGAACTTGCCGCCGGCGAAAAGCAGAAGCTCGAAATCGTCAAGCAGCTTTATCTCGGCCGCACCTTCCTCGTGCTCGACGAACCGACCTCAGTGCTGACGCCGGCGGAGGCCGACGAGATGCTCGGCCTGATACGTGGGATGACCGAACGCGGCGAGCTGACCGTTCTGATGATCTCGCACAAATTCCATGAAGTGACGAAATTCGCCGATGCGGTCTCCATCCTCCGCCGCGGCAAGCTTGTCGGCGGCGGCAAGGTCGGCGAACTTTCGACGGCGGACATGGCGGCTATGATGATCGGCGACGTCAAACTCGCTGAACTCGACACACGCGTCCCCGTCACCGATACGGCGAAACCGGTGCTGCATGTCGAGCAGGTCAAGGCCCCGGATCGTTCCGGCCTGAAGACCATCGAGATCGACAAGCTGACGGTGCATTCCGGAGAGATCGTCGGCATTGCCGGCATTTCCGGCAATGGCCAGAAGGAACTGACTGAAATTCTCGCAGGCCAGCGGCCGACCGAAAGGGGGTCGGTCAGCGTCAACGGCGAGATCTATGGCGCAACGCGGCCCGAAACACGCAGGAACAATGTCCGCTTCATTCCGGAAGAGCCATTGCAGAACGCCTGCGCACCGCGGATGACCGTCAGCGAAAATCTCGCCTTCCGCACCTTCGACCTGAAGGAAAACGGCGGTGATGCGATCTGGCTGAACAAGGGGAAGATGAAGAACCGCGCGACGTCGCTGATTTCAGACTTCAAGGTCAAGACCGCCTCATCCTCCTCGCCGATCGCAGCACTTTCCGGCGGCAATGTCCAGCGCGCTGTCTTGGCACGTGAGCTGACGGGAGAGGTCGATCTGCTGATCGTCTCCAACCCCTGTTTCGGCCTCGATTTTTCCGCCGTCGCCGAAATCCGCGCCCGCATCATGCGCGCTCGCAATGCCGGCGCGGCGGTATTACTGCTGTCGGAGGACCTCGATGAGCTTCTCGAAATGTCCGATCGCATCATGGTGATCTCCGAAGGCAAGCTCGTCTACGAAACCCAGGCGCGCGCCGCCGATATATCCGTGATCGGCGCGCATATGGCGGGGCATCACTGATGGCAGCGGAGATCAAGGCTCAACCTTTCGCCTTCCCGCTGCAACGTGACGCTGTGGCGCTGATCGTCATCGATATGCAGCGCGATTTCGCCGAGCCCGGCGGCTTCGGCGCCAGCCTCGGCAACGATGTCAGCCGCATCACGAAGATCGTCCCCGACGTCCAACGGCTAATCGCGGGTTTCCGCCGTGCGGGCCTGCCGGTCATCCACACGATGGAATGCCACAAGTCCGATCTTTCCGACCTGCCACCTGCCAAGCGCGACCGCGGCAATCCTTCACTCAGGATCGGCGACGTCGGACCGATGGGCCGTATTCTCATTGCCGGAGAGCCGGGCACGGCCATCCTACCCGAACTGGCGCCCATCGATGGCGAGATCGTCATCGAAAAGCCTGGCAAAGGCGCCTTCTACGCCACCGAACTCGGCGATATCCTGAAGATCAAAGGCATCAGGCAGCTCGTTTTCGCCGGCGTCACCACGGAGGTTTGCGTCCAGACCACGATGCGCGAGGCAAACGACCGCGGCTATGAATGCCTGCTCGCGGAGGAGGCGACCGAAAGCTATTTCCCCGAGTTCAAAGCAGCGGCCATCGCGATGATCCGAGCACAGGGCGCGATTGTCGGCTGGACGGCGCGCGTTGAGGACATTCTGGAGACCATCAATCATGCCTGAAACGACGCGCGAACTGCTGACAACAGGCGGCTGGAAAGAGCTAACCTTCAGCCCATTCCGGGATGAGGTCACCATCCACTGGATCAAGCCCTTCGAAGGCGACCAACCGGGCGTCGCTCTGCTGAAATACGAGGCCGGCGCCTCGGTGCCCCGCCACCGGCATGAGGGGCTGGAGACCATTCTCGTGCTCGAAGGTGTACAATCGGATGAGGCCGGCGACTACGCCAAGGGCTGTTACATCGTCAATGCCGCCGGGACCGAGCATTCGGTCTGGAGCGATACAGGCTGCGTCGTCCTGATCCAATGGGATCGGCCAGTCAGAATATTGGAAGAGGAAAAAGCGTGACCAGCAGCCCGGCCTTCGACATTTCATCCTTGCATGTTTTCTATGAAAGCGGCGGTACCGTTGCGGCCGTCATCGAAGCGGCTTTCACGCGTATTGCCGAGGTCGACGATCCCGGCATCTTCCTGCATCTCGCCGACAAAAGCAGCTTGCTGCAACAGGCGGCCGCGCTCGGGCCTTTTGATCCCCGAGCAAAGCCGCTCTGGGGCATCCCCTTTGCGGTCAAGGACAATATCGATGTCGCGGGCATGCCAACGACCGCCGCCTGCCCGGATTTCGCCTATATGCCCGAGGCCGATGCCACTGTGGTGCGTCTGCTGAAGGAGGCCGGCGCACTCGTCATCGGCAAGACCAACCTCGATCAATTCGCAACCGGCCTGGTCGGCGTCCGCACGCTCCATCCGGCACCCCGCAATGCCATGGACCCCGATTTGGTACCCGGCGGCTCAAGCTCGGGCTCGGCCGTCGCGACGGCGCAGGGCATCGTCAGTTTTGCACTTGGCACCGATACCGCCGGCTCCGGGCGCGTCCCGGCCGGCCTCAACAATATCGTCGGCCTCAAGCCCAGCCTCGGCGCGTTATCGACGACCGGCGTCCTTCCCGCCTGCCGCACGCTGGATTGCGTTTCGATCTTCGCGTTGACGGTCGATGACGCCTGGCGGCTGTTTGAGGCCGCCGCGCGCCACGATGCGACGGACGCCTATTCGAAAACCATTCCGGCCGACGGTTTCGGACAAACACCGAATGTCCTGACCATCGGCGTCCCGACGAAAGCCGACCGACTGTTCTTCGGCGACGCCGTCATGGAAGCAGCCTATGACGCCGCCTTGCAGATGCTGACAAAACTCGGTCATCGGCTGGTGGAAGTGTCGTTTGGCGATTTCTACAAGGTGGCAAACCTGCTTTATGAAGGCGCCTGGGTGGCGGAACGTTATGCGGCAGTGAAGGATTTCTTCGACGCCAAGGAGGCAAGCTTCCATCCCGTGACGCGCAAGATCTATGGCGGCGCCAAGCAGCTTTCGGCGGCGGATGCCTTCAACGGCCTCTACGCGCTGCAAGCCTTGAAACAGAAGGTCGCGCCGCTGGTCGCATCGGTCGATCTTTTCTGCGTACCGACCGCGCCGACCCATTATACTCGTGCCGATGTCGAGGCCGAACCGATCCGCGAGAACTCGCGTCTCGGCACTTACACCAACTTCGTCAATCTGCTCGACATGTGCGGCATTGCCGTGCCGACGGGAATACGAGGTGACGGCCGTCCGGCAAGTGTCACCCTGCTAGCGCCGTCCGGACACGACGGGCTGACGGCATCGCTCGCGCGGGATATTCACAAGGCCAGCGGACTGATGCTCGGTGCCACCGGCTGGCATCAGCCGCAGCGGGACGAACCTCCTGCCGTTGATGACGCAGGCATGATCGAGGTCGTGGTGGTCGGCGCCCATCTTTCCGGCATGCCGCTCAACCCGCAGCTACACGCCCTAGATGGCCGTCTCGTGCGGGAAGCGCAGACATCGGCCTGCTACCGGCTATATGCATTGGCGGGGCAGGTTCCCGCCAAACCAGGGCTCATCCGTGTCGACGAGGAGGCTGGCGGTCAGATCGATGTCGAGGTCTGGCAATTGGCACCAGCCGCCTTCGGCCAATTCGTCGCCTCCGTCCCCTCGCCGCTCTGCATCGGTACGATCTCGCTGTCCGACGGCACCTCGGCCAAGGGATTTCTCGTAGAGGCGACCGCCATCGCCGATGCGACCGACATCACGCATTATGGCGGCTGGCGCAGCTATGTCGCGGCAATGGCATAGAGTCAGGACCTGTTGGAGCATGCTACGCCCGGAAAGTTTTCCCGAGTTCGGTGTCGGACAAGTCGTAGTAGTGACGAAAATTATAGACCAGCGGAGACCATTTGTTCGGATCGATATGATCGCTATCGTCTTTCAAAAACTCTTCGGACGCATGGACGCGCAAGATCTCGACAACCGCAACGAGGCCGCCTCCAAGTTCCGCCAGCCTTTTTCCGCCCATTTCGTGAAGTGACAAGACGCGGGCTTCCATTTGAACCGGGCATTCCGCGGCTCGCACAGGGCGCACCGACTCGCTGTCACGCCTGGAAAATCCTGCTGCTGCAAATTTGTCCTTCTCTGTTCTGAATTGTTTGGACTTCAATTCGGGTACGGGGTCTTTGCCGGTCAGCGGTGCGAGCTTTTCGACCATCTGCCACATTGAGGGAGACGGAAGGTTTACGACACACTCCGCGTGCCGCGCGAGGTTCTCTGAGAGCTTGGCGTCATTCAACAGGCCAAGCGACATCGTCCAGCCAAGCGCCCAAAACGATGAGATCGGAGACAAATTCGTCGAGTTATCCTCATTCAAGCTGCTGATGAGTGCGACAGGGGTTCCGAAATACAAAATCTTTGGTTCAACGGTTCTCACTTCATCCTCCTGAACAGGATGCGTCCACATCACCATAAGCGATTTTCGCTCGGCAATGGTTCGATTATGATCGAAGTATGATTTCCGCCGAAGCCGACCTATTCGGCAAGGCGTCCGCCGCACATCGGGATCGGTACCCCCGTCGTGCCCGGGAAGCTGATCGGCAGGCCCCGCAATACGCGCACGGCCAAAAATGCGAAGCATTCTGCCTCGACGGCGTCGCCACGCCAGCCGAGCGTTTCCGCCGAGATCGGCTCGACGCCGGCACGGGTCTTGAGCATCGACATGATCGTCGGATTGTGACGGCCGCCACCGCTGACCACCAACTTTTTTGGACGATGGGGCAACAGGTCCAGTGCCTTGCCAACAGCTGATGCGGTGAAAGCGGAGAGCGTCGCAGCGCCATCCTTAAGGCCCAGCCCATCGGCCATCGAGGCGCCGAAGTCGAAACGATCCAGCGATTTCGGATAGGGGGCGCTGAGATACGGGTGCTCCAGCAGCTTCGCAAGTCTTTCCTCATCCACTGTGCCAGCCCGGCCCAGCGCCCCGTCCCTATCCATCTCACCAGCGCCATGAGATCTAACGAAATCATTGAGCGGCGCATTGGCCGGCCCGGTGTCGAAGGCGACGAAATTGCCCTCGCCATCCGACCAGGTGATATTGGCGACGCCGCCGAGATTGAGGATGGCGGTGTCGGCGGCGGCACCAGCGCGGCGCAACAGTGCGGTGTGATAGGCGGCCGCCAGGGGCGCACCCTGACCGCCCGCACGCACATCAGCGGAACGGAAATCATAGGCGACCTTGGTGCCAAGGATGGAACGCATCAATTCGCCGTCGCCGAGCTGACGGGTGTCCCCGCGACGATCCTTCTGCGGCGCGCGATGCAGCACGGTCTGGCCATGGAAGCCGACCACGCCGATATCGGCCATGGTCAGGCCATAGCTTTCGACGAGCTCCTTGACTGCGGCCGACTGGGCGCGCGTCAAAGCCTCCTCGGCACGTTTGAAGATTTCCGGCTCCGGCCCGTTAAAATTCCAGGCGCGAGCCTGCGCCAACGTCTCTTCCAGCAATGTCCTGATCCAATCCGGATAGGGCGCCAGCACATAGGGACCGAACTCTTCGATCCGCTCACCATCCGTCTTGAGCAGAGCGACATCGATATTGCCGTCGAGAACGGTTCCGGTCATCAGACCGACGGCCCAGATTGGTTCCATGATCAAGCTCCTAAGCTCTATTGACGAAATCGCCGACAGTCTGGCGAAGCGGCACGATGCCGCTGTCGAAATGGCGGGTCGGGTGAATGCGGTTAGTCAGCAGGGTCCAGGCCCTGCCTCGATCGAAATCTATCCAGAGGCCGGTGCCGGTGAAACCGGTATGGCCGATCGTGTCCGGTGAACATAACCCACCGCCGGACCAGCCGTCATAGGGCCGTTCCCATCCATGGGTGCGTGTCGCGGACAACGGCGTACGCATCAATGCAATGGAGCGCTCGGGCGCGCCAGAGCCGGCGAGCAAACCCATCGCAAAATCGAGGATCGAGTCTGCCGTTCCAAACAGGCCGGCATGACCGGCGCCCTTTAGGGCGGAGCAATTGTCATCATGGACTTCGCCCGAGAGAACGCGGTGACGCCAGGTGCAATCCTCCGTCGCGGCGGCTTGATCGGATGCGGCGGAGAAGGCGAATCCCGGGCCGGCATCCATGTCACGGATCATCTGTCCAGTTAGGCGCTCCAGCGCAAAGCCGAGCAAAATGAAGTTGATGTCGGAATAGACCGGCGGACCGGCCCGCCACTCCCGCTGCAAAACAAAGGCGCGTAACAGATCGGGATCGCGGCCGTAGGTATAAAGCGGCTCGACGGCGGGAAACGGCGTTTGATGACCGAGACACTGGCGAAAGGTCACCCGCCGCTCCCAGGCAGCCGCATCATATTGGCGCAGATCCGGCAGCACCGAAATCAACGGCGCATCGAGATCGATCGTACCGGCTTCGGCCAAAGCCAGGATGCGCGGCGTGGTGAAGATGACTTTGGTGAGGGAGGCCAGATCGAACCATGTATCTGTGAGCATCGGCCGCGTCAGCGGGATCTTCTGTGCCGAACCGACCGCATGGACCATGCGGTTGCCTTCGACATCAATGATTCCGAGCACGCCGCCGGGAATGCGCCCGGCCGCAACGGCAGCCTCAACCGGTTCAAACGCCCGATCGAAACGCCGCGCGAATTCCGTATTCCCCGTTGTCGTCATGCGCCCCTCCCGGCCGCGTTTCTCTCAAGCTTCCGCCTGGGCCATATGATCCGGAGCGAACCGGCGCCATTCAGGTGCAGTCGGCTCGAAACCGAGCGGGCGTACCAGCGAAGGGACCTGGCGCGTGTCCACCACGAAATTCTCGCGCCGTCGATCGACCGTCGGCACCGCGGAGATCAGCCGCTTGGTATAGGAATGCTTCGGCCGCGACAGCACCGACATGGCATCGCCGATCTCGACGATCTGGCCCGCATAGATCACTGCGATCCTATGGGCAATCCGCTCGACAACGGCCATGTCGTGCGAGATGAAAAGATAGGCAAGCCGGTACTCGCGCTGCAATTCGATCAGCAGGTCCAGGACTTGCGCTTGAACGGAGACGTCCAACGCCGAGACAGCCTCGTCCAGTACTAGAACCGAAGGGTTCAACATCAGCGCCCGCGCGATGCACAGTCTCTGGCGTTGACCGCCCGAAAACTCATGCGGATAGCGTTCAAGGCTGTTTTCGGGCAGGCCGACGCGTTTCAGCAACATGGCCATTCTGTTGCGCGTCTCCCCCGATGCACGGCCTCCGGCGGCGATGATGGGTTCGGCCAGGATGCTATCGACCCGAAGTCGTGGGTTGAGCGAGGCATAGGGATTCTGAAACACCATCTGCACGGCACTCGTGCGATCTGCCGCCTTTCCGGTTTTCGCCGTGAACGTGCCGCGCGTCGACTTGACCAATCCAAGGATTGCCCGCGCCGTGGTGGATTTGCCTGAGCCGCTTTCGCCGACGATCGCCAGCGTCTCGCCGGCCAACAGATCGAAACCGACGCCTTCGACCGCATGCACCTCGCCGGTCGGACGGTGAAAGAAGCTGCCCGACACCGGAAAGCGAACGGTCAGCCCATCGACCTCCAGCGCTGGTGCGGCTTTCGCGCTGTCGTCACGGCTAAAATCGGATCGCGCCGCGCGGCCGGCCGAAAAGTGGGGAACGGAATGGAGAAGATGCTGCGTATAAGGATGGCTGGGACTATCGAGGATCTGGTTGAGCTCGCCCTGTTCGACTGCCCGGCCGGCCTGCATCACCATGACATTGTCGGCGATGCCTGCAACAAGACCGATATCGTGGGTGATGAAGATCATCGACATACCGGTCTCGCGCTTCAGCTCGGCAAGAAGCGCCATGATCTGCGCCTGCACCGTCACATCGAGCGCCGTGGTCGGCTCGTCGGCGATCAGCAGGCGCGGATTGCAGGCGAGCGCGGTCGCGATCATCACACGCTGCAGCATGCCGCCGGAGAGCTGGTTCGGGCAATATTTTAGCCGCCGTGCGGCATCCGGGATGCGGACGCGATCCAGCGCATCCTTTGCAGCGGCGGTGGCCTGGCGGCCGGTCAAGCCGCGATGCAGACGGAATGACTCTTCGATCTGCGTGCCGATGGTCAGCACCGGATTGAGCGAGGTCATCGGTTCCTGGAAGATCATGCCGATCTCGGCGCCACGGATTTTCGTCAATTCCGCTTCGGTCGCCGTCGTCAGGTCGAGAACGCTGTTGTCGGTCCGCTTCAGCTTTATCGAGCCGCCGATGATGCGGCCGCCGCCGAAATCAACGAGGCGGTTGATCGACAGCGCGGTCACCGATTTCCCCGAACCGCTCTCGCCGACGATCGCTAGCGTCTCGCCGGCAGCGAGATCGAAGTTGACACCGTGGACGACCCTGTTGGCTTCCGGATTGCGGCCAAAGCCCACTTGCAGATCGGAAACGGAAAGCAGAGGGCTCACGGACTGGACCTCCGCATTTTCGGATCGAGAATATCACGCAGGGCATCGCCGAGCAGATTGAAGCCGAGGATGCTGATCATGATGGTGAGGCCCGGGAAAATCAGCAGCCAAGGTGCCGTCTCCATCAGATTGCGGCTGTCGCTCAGCATCAGTCCGAGCGAAGAGGCCGGCGGCTGCGTACCGAGGCCGAGGAAACTCAAGCCGGCTTCGGTCAGGAGCGACCATGCGAGCGCCAGCGTGATCTGGACGGTCAGCGGCGCGACGAGGTTCAGCAGCAGATGCCGCGTCAGGATATAAGGTTTGCTGCTGCCGAAGGTGCGGGCCGCATCGACGAAATCGCGCGATTTCAGCGATAGCGCCGGCCCGCGCACGACGCGGGTAAAGATCGGCGTATAGACGATGGCGATGGCGGCAACGCTGGTCCATGTGCCGGGACCGATGATGGCGATGATCAACAGCGCGAGAAGGATGGCCGGGAATGCCAGCAGCACGTCCATCGTACGCATGATCAGCCCGTCCCAACGCTTGCCGAACCAGGCGGCCGTCAATCCGAGCATCGTGCCGATAAGGCTTGCGAGCGCGACGGAGAGGAAGGCGACGATGAAGGATTCGCCAATGCCGCTCATGAGCCGGCTCATCACGTCACGTCCGAGCAGATCGGTGCCCATCCAAAATGCGGAACTTGGCGCATGAAGGCGGTTCAGCGGGCTCCGCATCACCGGATCGTGCGGCGTCAGCCCCAGCGTGCCCAGAATGGCGAGAATGACATAGGCACCCACGATCAGGCCACCGATGCGGCCGCTCGTATGCCCGAAAATAGCCCTTCCAATGCGCATCAACCCTCTCCCAGACGAACGCGCGGATCGACGGCGACATAGGCAAGGTCGACGAGAAGATTGACGATCATGAAATTGAAAGCGATGAACAGGACGCAGCCCTGGACGAGTGCATAGTCGCGCTGCTGGATCGCATCCAGCACCAACCGTCCAAGACCGGGCAGCGCATAGATCTGCTCGACCAGCACGGCTCCGCCGAGAAGATAGCCGAACTCCACACCGCTCAGCGTCACCACAGGAATGAGCGCGTTGGGCAGCGCATGACGCCAGATGACGCCGCGGGACGGCACGCCGCGGCTGCGGGCGGTGCGGACATAGTCATCGCTCAGAACGTCGAGCATTGCCGAGCGCACGACGCGCGTGACTGAGGCGGCAAAGGCAAAGCCGAGCGTCAGCGCCGGCAGGATCATCTGGCCGAGATTGCCGAGCGGATCCTGGAGGAACGGTGTGAACGCGCCCATGGCCGGCAGGACACCGAAGCCTGCCGAAAGCGCATAGATGATGAGAAGGCCGAGAACGAAATTCGGGGTGGACTGCCCGATCATGGCGACGATGCGCACCGCAAGATCGGACAGTTTTTCATTTCGTGTCGCGGCGAAGACGCCGGCAGGCAGGCCGATCAGCAGCGCGATAACCATGGAGAGCAGCGCAAGCTCGAGCGTCAACGGAAACCGCTCGAGGATGATGTCGAGCACCGGCTTGCCGTAGGTGACGGAAATGCCGAGATTGCCCTGCAGTACGCCGAACAGCCAATGCCAATACTGCACGAACCATGATTGGTCGATGCCGAAATAGACTGCCAGAGCCTGCCGCTGCTCAGGCGTCAGCAGGCCGGCATTGGTTCCCAGCATCGCCGTGATCGCGTCACCCGGCACAAGCCGGATGGCGACGAACACGAGCACGGACACCCCCAACATGATCAGTGGGAATGTCATCAGCCGGCGCGTCAAGTATCCCATGGAACGTCCTCTAGAACCCGGCATCCACTACTTGATGGATACCTTGCTGAGACCGAACAGAGAGCCCGTCGGTGTCGGCACGAAGCCCTGAACGTTCTTCTGCTCGGCCGTGTAGCCGTAGGACGTATAGAGCCAGATCCAGGGCGAGACTTCGGCCATGTGCTTTTCGAAGTCGGCGAAAATGACCTTGCGCTTCGCCGGATCGGTTTCGACACGGCCCTTCTGCATCTGGCCATCCAGCGTATCGTCGATATAGTTCGCGACCTTCTGCAGGTTGCCGGCCTTCGTCCAATAGCGATTATACATGGAATAGGGATCGGCGCTGCCGCCGTTGAGCGCGACCGCCATGTCGAAATTGCCCTTCAGCCAGGCATCGACATAGACGTTGAGTTCCATCACCTTGATATCGAGCTTGATGCCGATTTCGGCGAGTTGCGACTGGATGACCTGGGCTTCGGCAGTCGCGGTCGGTGGCTCGCCGGTGGCGGCGATCACGGTTGCGGTGAAGCCGTTGGCAAAGCCCGCGTCAGCCATCAGCTTCTTTGCCTTTTCGACATCGCGCTTGTAGCAGAAGAGCTGGCTTGGATCGGTCTGATAGAGAGGCATCGTCAACGGACCGGTCACCTTGCCTTCGCCGAGCGCTGCCGTATCCAGCACGTCCTGCCGATCGATCGCGCAGGAAATCGCTTGGCGCACCGCAAGCTGATCCATCGGCTTGCGCGACGGGTTCAGCTGCAGGACGTTGTAGGAGAGCACCGGCGTCCGGGTCAGTTGCAGCTTCGGCTCCTTAGGAACGAGCGTCGCCACCAGCGGGTCGTTCAGAAGCGCGAAATCGATCTGGCCTGTACGAAGCGATGCCAGAATTGCCGTTTCATCCGGAAGGACGCTCACGTCGATGCCATCGACGCCGACCGTGCCGCCGGCCCAAGCCTTGTTGGCGCTCAGGACTTCCTTGGAATTCGGAACCCAATTGTCGAGCTTGAAGGGACCGGAACCGATCGCCTTCGTGCCGATCGAACCGGCAGTGATTTCGCTCGCCGGAACAATGGCGGCGTTGAGGCTCGTCATCGACGTCAGGATCGGAACATCAGGCTGCGACAGATGGAAGACAACGGTTGTCGCATCAGGTGTATCGATGCTGGCGATCGACAGGAAATTGGCGCGTGCGGCGGCACCTGTCGCCTGATCGAGAATGCGCTGGAACGATGCCTTCACATCGGCCGAAGTGACGGCAGCGCCATTCTGGAACTTCGCATTCGGATTGAGCTTGAAGGTCAGCTCCTTGCCATCGGGCGAAAACTGCCAGCTCTCGGCGATGGCGGGCACGATCTGCAGATTGCTATCGAGCCGGACGAGCGGCTCATAGATCAATTCGAGCAAGCGGATCGAGGAAAAGGCGGTCTGCTTGTGCGGATCAAGCCCGGTCGCGTCCTGGGACCATGCCAGGCGCAACGTTGCCGCGTATGCCTCCGTCGAAACGGCTACCATGCTGAGACCCGCCGCGACTGCGACGCACGAAATCAGCTTCCTTCCATAATGCCTTTTCATTCTTTTCTCCCTCCGAGCGCTTTTTAACGCTTCCTCGGCCGATTTTGGCCACTTCATTAAAGCTGTCGCTGCCACAACTTCAGTTCATGCGGTCTTCGCGCTGATCGCCTTCCGCAGAAATCCACCAGCGTTTTGCAATGCCACGCGGGCTTCTTCAATGCCCATCCCGGTAATTTCCATGAGAATGGCGAGTTTCACATCATTGCCCGTCTGGTCGAGCACACGGCGTGCGTCTTCCTGCGTGCAGCCGGTCGCTTGCATGACGATCCTGGAGGCGCGGGCGACCAGCTTCTTGTTGCTCGCATGCACATCGACCATCAGGTTCTGATAGCTCTTGCCGATCCGGATCATGCTCGCGGTCGTCAGCATGTTGAGTATGAGTTTCTGCGCGGTACCGGACTTCAGCCGGGTCGATCCCGTCAGGATTTCGGGACCGACGACGGGCGAAATCGCGAGATCGGCAATGCCGGCAATGACAGAATTGGGGTTGCAGGACAGAGCGACGGTGACCGCGCCGACGCTCTTCGCATAGTTCAATCCACCGATGACGTAAGGTGTACGGCCGGAGACGGCAATACCGACGACAACGTCCGCAGCCGTCAGATTAATGTCCTGCAAGGCTTGCCGTCCCTGCTCCGGATCGTCCTCGGCGCCTTCGATCGAACGCCGCAGCGCATCCGGGCCACCGGCGATCAGGCCAATCACCATGTTTGGCGGCACGCTGAAAGTCGGCGGGCATTCGGATGCGTCAAGGACGCCAAGCCGGCCGCTGGTGCCGGCGCCCATGTAGATCAGGCGGCCACCTTTCTGGAAGGCCGCAACGATCTGGTTCACGACAGCGGCGATCGCTGGAATGACCTTCTCGACCGCGGCGGGGACGGTCTGATCCTCATAATTGATCTCACGCAGGATATCGAAGGTCGACAACAGATCGATGTGCATCGTGTTCGGATTGCGACCCTCGGAAACCAACTGCTCCAGTTCGGATATCAACCTTTGTTCGCTCATGTGCCTGCTCTCGAAATTATGCTTCGATACAATAAATCAGGGTTGGCAAGCTCGATCGATAACGATCGGGCAAGCCGCAGCAGCCTTAATTTTTCAACGCAACGGAAAGCTGTCATCAGCCCAAGCAGCCGGCCTTTACGGCTTCGTTCGCTGCTAATTTCCCTGTTTACCTTCCTTAACATTATGTCCATTTATTCCGTTCGTCAATCACAATAGGAATAAAATATTCCAAAATTGATGTATGAAATCGGTGATGGCAAAACCGCCCTTTCAGCGGCTGCAGACAGACTTCCTTGCGAGAATGATGGCGCCCGAGACGGCGTCCCCGTCGATGGGCTTGAGGCGGCGGCGAACGTCCGGTGCGAGCCATGGCTCGAGCGGGCTCGATAAGCCGCCAAGCAGGGACACGCGAGGCGCACCCTTATCGAAAAGCGTGCGGATCAGCGTATCAATATGCTCCGCCGCGCTCTGGACAATACGCCGCCCGGCAGCGTCACCCTGATCCGCATGGCGCATCACCATCGGCGCCAGCGCCGCGTAATCCGTGGCAGAGGCACGGTCCATCCAGGCGACCGCTTCCATCGGATCATTCTGAAACCGCTGCATGATTTCGGACAGCAAAGCCGTTTTCTCGTGGCGTCCGTCATTCGCGCGCAGCGCAAGCTGCACCGTTTTCAGTCCGAGATCCGCGCCGCTGCCCTCGTCGGAGATCGGAAAGCCATATCCGCCGACCCGCAAGTGGCGCCCTTCGACAAAACCCAGGCCGATCGATCCCGTCCCGGCAATGACGATCGCGCCGTCACGACCCGAATGGGCGCCGAGACAGGCGCCCTCGCCGTCGCTGACAAAGTCGATGCTGGCAAAAGGATGCTTTATGGCCCGCAATGCCTCAAGCGCGCCCTTCCGCCCGATGCCGGCAAGCCCAACGCCCGCATGAATCCGCTTGACTTCGGACGGGCTGAGGCTTGCCTCCTCAATGGCCGCTCCAAAGGCCCGCGCAATAGAAGCCCAGGCCTCGTCTATGCCGAGCCGCGTGGTTGCAGGGCCAGACAATCCCTGGCCCAACACTGTACCATCCGCATCCTCGATCCTGGCACGGCAGCCGGTGCCTCCGCCATCGATACCGAGAAAATAGCGTGCTCTGTCTGCTCCGCCGCTCATGATGTCAGCCGCTCAATATCTGCCCCACAGAGGCGGAGTTTGCGATCCAGTTGCTCATAGCCGCGGTCGAGGTGATAGACGCGGTTGACGATGGTTTCTCCCTTCGACACCAGTGCCGCGAGCACCAGCGAGACGGAGGCTCGCAGATCGGTCGCCATGACCTGCGCTCCTCTAAGAGGCGCGCCGCCGCGGACCAGGGCGCTGGTGCCTTGCAGCGTGATGTTGGCGCCGAGGCGCATCAATTCCGGCACATGCATAAAGCGGTTTTCAAACACCGTCTCGCGGATCAGTGAGGCGCCTTCGGCGCAGCAGGCGAGTGCCATGAACTGGGCTTGAAGGTCAGTCGGAAAGCCGGGATAGGGTTCGGTGGTGATATCGGCGCCTTTGAGCGGACCATCCCTCGAAACAACCAGGCCGCGGTCGCTCGGCCAGACGCTGACACCCATGGCTTCCAGCGCCTGCACGACGGAAGCCAGGTTCTCTAGCCGAGCGTGGATCAGTTCAAGCTGCCCGCCGGTGATGGCGGCTGCAACGGCATAGGTGCCGGCCTCGATCCGGTCGGATATGCCGTGATGCCGGGCAGGCTGCCAGTTCGTGCTGCCCTCGATCAGGATGCGGTGCGTACCGGCACCCTCGATTCGGGCGCCCATGGCGCCGAGACAGGCGGCGAGATCGGCCACCTCCGGCTCGCGCGCCGCGTTCAATATCTCCGTCTCGCCCTTGGCGGCGCATGCGGCCATCATCGCCGTCTCGGTCGCTCCTACGGATGGGGAACTCAGAACGATCCGCGCGCCCTTCAACCCGCCAGGGGCCGAAGCAACGATCAAACCATTTTCGATGGCGATGTCAGCCCCAAGCGTCGCCAACGCCTTGATGTGCATGTCGACCGGTCGGGCGCCGATCGCGCAGCCCCCGGGCAGGGAGACACGGGCATGGCCGAAACGTGCCAGCAGCGGTGCAAGCACCAGCACCGTCGCCCGCATACGCCTCACGGTGTCGTAGGAGGTTTCCTTCGAGACGATGGCGCTGGTATCGACGGTGGTGCCGTGCGCGGAACGGTTCACGACGGCTCCGTGAAGCGTGACGACGCCGAGCATGTTCTCGACATCGGTCACCGCCGGCAGATTCGTTAGTTCCAACGGATGGGGACTGAGCAGCGCCGCCGCGATCTGTGGCAAGGCGGCATTCTTGGCGCCGGAAATCGTCACAGCGCCCTGCAACCTGTTTCCGCCTGATATTCGCAATCTGTCCATGATATGAGACCCGTCAAGGAGAGGGGCGAAGGCGCAGAGTCCATTCCCTTGCTTCAGACTTAAGAGTATTCGCCCATTCCGCCCTGTCAATGTGAATTGGAATTTTTTATTCCATGCGTTCTTTGCTATAACGTCTGTGGCTGACGGGACGAAAGCGTGGTTGCCCGCTGACGGCCGGATGATATCTTGTGGCTTGATTGTGTCGACGCATGAACCGGCCTCCACGGCCTGAAGGGGCGGATGTCTATTTTAAAGAAAATCAGCGCAAAGCTCGAAGGCATGGCGCCGGCCGATCGTCAGATCGGGCAATTCATCGTCGAAAATCCGGACCAGATGCTGCGCCTGTCGTCGGCCGCCCTCGCCGCAGAGACGGGCCGCAGTCAATCGAGTGTCGTCAAATTCAGCCAGAAACTCGGCTATGCCGGCTACCAGGAGCTGAAGCTCGCCGTCAGCGAGGCCAAGGCTCAGGAATGGCAGGCCCCGGCGGGCATGATCCACGGGACGATCGAAGTGGACGACGGCTATCTGACCATCCTGCAGAAATTGCTCGGCAGCAAGCTGCAGGCGATGCAACAAACCATCGCCGTCAACAACGAACTGGATATCGACAAGGCGCTGAAGGCGCTTTACGAGGCCCGCCGCATTCATCTCGCCGGCGTTGGTGCCTCATCGCTGGTCGCCCGCGACTTTTCCTATAAGCTGATGAAGCTCGGGCGCAATGTGCTGCACGACAGCGACAGTCATGTGCAGATGGCCAATGCATCGACGCTCAGTGCCGACGACCTGCTGTTCGCCCTCTCCTATTCCGGCACCAGCATCGAAACGCTACGCATTGCGGAACTTGCCAGTCAGCGAAACGCCACCGTTATCGCCGTGACCGGCCTCCAGGACAATCCCCTTGCCCATGTCGCCGATATTCGCCTCTACACCGTCGGCGACGAAGACCGAGTCCGCTCCTCGGCCATCACAGCACGCGACGCACAATTGATGCTGACCGACCTGCTCTTCATCCTACTGGTGCAGCGGCAGCCCGACGCCAATGACTACGTCCATAACAGCGAAGCAGCCGTCTCGGTGCTGAAGGCCAAACAGTTGTCATAGAAGCCTGCCATACCGTTCGGGCGCATTGCTCAGGAATTACTATTTTTAAATTGTATTTTAATGTAGCGCAACCAAACCCTCAATTGCCGTGACATTCCCGCAACATTCTTGACTGTTGCGCTCAATGATTGTCATTTTACTGTATCTATCATTGTTGCAAAATCGAGAATCTGTATACTTCAGGGCGCGGTTAGGGACCGCTACCCGAAAGGGTTTACGAAACGGGACCGGGGTGGGGACGTCGATTTTTCGGCGCGATAACCTGTGCCCAATCGAGAATAGATTGGACTTACTATGAACATTAGAACGCTTCTTCTCAGCTCTGCAGCGGCGCTTGCCGCCGCCTCTGGTGCGCATGCTGCCGACGCCATCGTCGCAGCCGAACCAGAGCCTCTTCAGTACGTTCGCATTTGCGATGCCTATGGCACGGGATATTTCTTTATTCCGGGTACCGAAACCTGCCTGAAGGTCGGCGGCGAAGTTCGCTCCGAAGGTGAATGGTATGACGCTTACAGCCCGACGAACAAAGTCGGCACGCTGTGGCATACCCGCGCCGAACTCAATCTCGATACCGCCACGGATACCGAATACGGCCCGCTGAAGACCAACATGGTTCTGCGCTGGGACTGGCAGGAAGGCGGCTCCACCGCAACGAAGCTGCTGTTTGCCAATATCAGCCTGGGCGGCTTCACGGTCGGCAAGCTCGATTCGCAGTACAACCTCTATGCAGGCTACGCCGGCGACGTGATCAACGACGACGTGATCTGGGACGGCCCCTACGAACTCAATCAGTTGACCTACAACTACGATGCCGGCAACGGCTTCACGGCGGTCATCTCGCTCGAAGATTCCAACTCCGCTTCGGACGCTTCCAGCTATGACGGCGCCTGGGTTACCTCGAAGGCCAACCACTATGCTCCGAACGTCGTTGCCGGTGCTGGCTATAAGTCCGGCATCTGGGGCGTCAAGGTTGTTGGCGGCTATGACTCGATCGTCGAAGAAGGGGCAGTCAAGGCTCGTGTCGACGCTGACTTCGGCGTCTTCTCGGCGTTCTTGATGGGCGGCTGGAACACGGACGGCTCCAAGCTGAACCAGTATGCCGGCTCCAACCTGTCGGAAGATTCTTGCCCTCCGGGCCGCGGCGATCTTTGCGGCTGGGGTGACTGGGCTGCCTGGGGTGGCGTCGCAGTTCCCTTCAACGACAAGCTGAAGTGGAACCTGCAGGTCGCCTATACCGACTCCAAGATCTTTGCCGCGACCACGAACCTGAAGTTCAATCCGGTGAAGAACCTCCTGATCGAGCCTGAAGTGTCCTACACCAACTGGGATTCGATCAGTCAGGATCAGTGGGCCGGCATCCTGCGCTTCCAGCGTAGTTTCTGATCAGATTGACCTCCGATCAGTAAATGGGGATTGGTCCGGTTTCCCTGCCGGACCTTTCCTTGCCGCAATTGAGGAGAATTCGGCTTTACAGCGATTCGAGGCTCTTGGCAGCCGCAGCCTTGGGACAGCCCGCCGGATCGGCCGCTTGCAATTCCTGCTGCTCGATTTCCTTCAATTGACGAAGCGCGTCCGCGATTGTCAAACTATTGAGCGCTCCCATCACGGCGAATTCCGCCCGGCGCGCCACACTTTCGAATAGCACGGCGATATGCGTACTGACAGGACAGCGGCACGGCACATCATCGCGTGCGGCCCACAGGCGCTTGTCGAAAATGACCGCGCTATAGATGTCGTGAAGGGTGATTTCGCTTGCCAAGCGTCCCAGACGGATGCCGCCATTCTTCCCGGCGGACGAAATCAGTATTCCGCTCTGACTGAGCGGCACGAGCAATTTCCGAACAAAACTGGGATTGGAGCCGAGACCGGCGGCCAATTCAAAGCTCGTGCACCGCAGGCCGTCTCGATTGTGAACGGCCGTAGTCAATACCATCTGAAATGCCGTCGGAAACCGAGTGTCTATCATTAAATTTTTATAGCCTAGCCTCGCTCGACAATCTAGCCCGGCAGTTAAACGGCAAAATAACCCGCTGTAAAGTAGAACAGGCAGTCCTGCACAACGACAAAATATAGACTCGGCCAATCAAGATTACCGCATCGCACACAGAATAGGTGCGATGCACACTTAATACTTTCAATCCGCGTATAGCGCCGCAAACTAATTTCAATCTCCGGAGTTATACGCATGGCGACTGCCACTTATGGCTTGACGCCGTTGAGATGACTTTCGAGGAAATGCAGATTGTCCTGGCCCCAATAGAGTTCGCCGTCATAGAGGAACGACGGGAAGCCGAAGACGCCGTTCTTGACGGCAAATTCGCGATCCGCCGTCCACTTGCCCTGCACATCGGCATCGCCCTCCCGCTTCGAAAGCGCGTCGCCATCGAAACCTGCGGCGCTGGCGATCGCCTTGCGCGCCTCGGGATTGCCGATATCCTCGCCGCGGCCCCAGAACGCTTCCTGCAGGATCTTCGTCAGGTCGAGCCACGGCTTGCCGTCGAGATAAGCGGCGATGACCATAAACGCTGCCGGTGCGGGGTCGGCGAGCGGCGGGCGGTTTTCCAGAAGCAACTTCTTGCCGCGAAAGGCGGCCCAACGCTTGAGATCCCGCTGCCAATATTGACGACGGGCCTCAGGCCGGTTGCGCGAGAAGATGCCGCCATTCTCTTCGACGACGGTGGTGAGATAAGGCCGGATTTCCGCACCCGTCTTCTCAACGAGATCGAGAAACGGCTCCAGGCCGATATACGACCAGGGAGAGCCGATGGAAAAAACGTAATCTATAATCTTGGTCACTGTTTGCCGCATCCCATGCATGATGATGAAAACTCGCGGATTTTGATCAGCAAGGCGACGGATGCGCAAGCGCCAACCGGATGCCGCGGCGCAATTTCCATAACGATATCGTTACATCGCGGCGCCGACTCCGATCACGGCTTGAAACGGTCGATCAAGCCCCGCTTATGCTACCGCTTTCCAATCGAGCCCGATATCGAGCGTCGGCGCGCTATGCGTCAGCCAGCCGACGGAGATCAGATCGACGCCGGAGGCGGCAATTGCAGTAGCCGTCGAAGGCGTGACGCGGCCTGACGCCTCGGTGATTGCCCGCCCGGCAACGATGCTCACCGCCTCGCGCAATTGTTCAGGCGTCATGTTGTCGAGCAACACGGCGTCGACGCTCTCTTCTATGGCTTCGTGAAGCTGTTCGAGCGTATCCACCTCGACCTCGATCTTGACCATATGGCCAACGCCGGCCTTGGCGCGCCGGATGGCCTTCGCGACGCCACCGGCGATTGCGACATGATTGTCCTTGATCAGCACCGCGTCGTAGAGCGCAAAACGATGGTTCATACCGCCGCCGGCCCGGACCGCATATTTCTCCAACGCACGCAGCCCCGGCGTCGTCTTGCGGGTGCAGACGATCGATGCCTTCGTGCCGCTGATCGCCTCGGCGATACCGGCCGTCACCGTCGCAATGCCGGAGAGATGGCCGAGGAAATTCAGCGCCGTGCGCTCGGCCGTTAGCAGTCCGCGGGAGGGGCCCTCGATCGTTGCAATGATGTCGCCGGCGCCCACCTTCGCGCTGTCGTGAAGATGGCGGGTCATGGTAATCCTTGGATCGACAAGCTGGAAGGCGAGTTCCGAGGCATCAAGTCCGGCAATCACGCCCGGCTGACGGGCCACCATGGCAACGGCGGAGCGATGATCCTCCGGGATGACGGCGGCGGACGTGATATCGCCGGCAAGACCGAGATCTTCCAGCAAGGCATTGCGTACCAGCGGCTCGACGATGAGGCGCGGAAGGGGAACGAGGGTCATGTCAGGCGCTCCTGGCGAAGGAATAGGGGATGACGGACCGCGCGATATCCAAGGCGTCAGGCCAGCGCATCGTCCGGCGTTGCGTCTGCTGCAGCTTCAGCGGAAAATCCGTTCGGGCATGGGCACCGCGTGACTCCGTCCGCAGGTTGGCGAAAACCGCGATCAGCAGCCCGACGATGGCAGGATCGGTGGCCGGACCTTCGCTTTCGGCCAGCGGCAGAAGCGCAGCAATCGCTCCATGAATGGCGCCGGCATTGCGAAGCACGCCAAGATGACGCGAGACGATCGGCCGAACGAGCGAGGCATCCGGAGTTGGCGGCCGCGCATGGTCCGAAGGCACGTTCGCCAGGCTTGCCGAGACGCCAGCGATGTCCCGCGCCGCGCGCATGCCCATGACAGCCGCCTCCAGCAACGAGTTGCTGGCGAGCCGATTGGCTCCGTGAAGGCCGGTTGACGCCGCCTCCCCCGCTACCCAGAGACCGGAAACGGAGCTGCGGCCGTTCACATCCGTCGCCACGCCGCCCATGTGATAGTGAACGGCGGGACGCACTGGAATCAGTTCGCGCGACGGATCAATGCCGGCCTCGCGGCAAAGCGCATCAATGACGGGAAAGCGGGCGGCAAAGCGGCTGCCGAGTGCCTCGCGGGCATCGAGAAAGACACGGCCGCCGCGCGCGATTTCTGCACTGATCGCCCGCGCGACGACATCGCGCGGGGCCAGTTCCGCGCCGGGAACCAACGCCATGAAGCGCTCGCCTTTTTCATTGACGAGTGCTGCGCCCTCGCCGCGTACGGCTTCGCTGACAAGAGCCAGCGGCCGGCGGCGGGAAGCAAGCGCTGTCGGGTGGAACTGCACGAATTCCATGTCGGCCAGAAGCGCCCCAGCTCTCGCCGCAAGTGCTACTCCCTGGCCGAAATTGCCGATGGGATTGGTCGTCGCATCGAAGAGACCGCCAATACCGCCGGTGGCAAGGAGGACGCGGGACGTAGGCAGAACGGCCATTCCCTTCGGTGTCGCACATAACAGACCGCTGATCCGCTCGCCATCCAGGGGCAGCCGCCGCGCCTCATATCCTTCCAGTACTGTAATGGATGGCGTATTGACGACGGCCTGTACCAGCGCCCGAACGATCGCCGCACCAGAGCCATCGCCTTCAGCATGAACGATG